>CAZIBE010000143.1:0-8033 GCA_964536685.1 uncultured Calditrichaceae bacterium
TGTACACTTTGCTACAATTTTTTTTGAAAAATAAAGAACTTTAGAAATTTAGGTATAATTTAACAGGATTATATTTGTCATTGTATATCAAATTTTATGCCAATATACATAGTTTCTTTATTTTATTGTAGTTATAAAAAAACTGTATTAACGGGATAGCGATTATTGTTGTATTTTGGCATCATTTTACTGCTAATCTGTTTCCAATCTGCAACAAAAAAAATGCAGGAAGAAAAATATGATTATTCAGCAAAGATTGTCGATATAGGGTGAACAGTATGCAATCATTTGTTGATTCGTTAGTTCAGCCCAAAGACTTCCGTCACTTAGTTTGTTGAACGCTTTTTGAGATGTTTTATTATCTTTTGCTGGTAAAGCACATCTGGTCAACCACAAATAAAAGTTGAATACTAAAAATATGAATGACCAGTTAAATAAAATTTTAGAAATATTGGGCTATCACGTAAGTGATAGCCCCAAATAATTTCAACTGGTCATTCATATTCGAGTATATTTAATCTTGCTGGTAAATCTGTTTTGCCGCTTACTCTGACGGCGCCAGCATTTCTTCGGGGCGCACCCAGCGGTCGAATTCTTCTGCGCTTAAAAAGCCCAACTGCAAAGCGGCTTTTTTTAGTGTGCTGCCTTCGCGCCAGGCTTTGAGGGCAATTTGCGCGGCTTTGTCGTAACCGATGCGCTTATTTAACGCAGTAGCCAGCATCAGTGAATTCTGCAAATTGCGTTCAATGTTTTGGCTGTTGGCTTTAACGCCCGTGACCGCCCGTTCGGTAAAGGATTTACAGGCGTCGGCCAGCAAAGTGATGGATTGCAGAATGTTAAAGGCCATAAGCGGTTTAAATACATTTAATTCAAAGTTGCCCTGCGAACCGGCCATGGCGATGGTTACATCATTACCAAAAATCTGGCAGACCACCTGCGTGACCATCTCCGACTGCGTCGGATTCACTTTGCCGGGCATGATGGAACTGCCCGGCTCGTTGGCCGGCAGATTCAGTTCGCCCAGTCCGCTGCGCGGACCGCTGCTCAGCCAGCGGAGGTCGTTGGCGATTTTCATTAGCGCCGCGGCCAGGGGTTTTAAGGCGCCGGAAAGTTCTACAATGGCGTCGTGCGCGGCCAGTCCGGCAAATTTGTTGCGGGCCACCTTAAACGGATGCCCGGTTATTTTGCTGATTTCTTCCACCATCATGGCGTCAAAGCCCTTTTTCGTGTTCAGGCCGGTGCCCACTGCGGTACCACCTATGGGCAGTTCTGACAGATGTTTCAACGTGGGCGCAATGGCTTCGTGGGCCTGTTCAATCTGCGCGGCGTAACCGGAAAATTCCTGGCCCAGCGTCAGCGGCGTGGCGTCCTGCAAATGCGTGCGACCGATTTTGACGATATTCGCAAATTCCCGCGCTTTGTCTTCCAGCGCTTTTTGCAGAGCCACTAAGGGCTGGCGCAGTTTTTCTTTAATGGCCAGCACCACGGCGATGTGCATGGAAGTGGGAATGGTGTCGTTGGTGGACTGGGCCATGTTTACATGATCGTTGGGATGTACCGGCGACTTGCTGCCGATTTTGCCGCCCAACAACTCGATGGCGCGGTTGGCGATTACTTCGTTGACGTTCATATTGAATTGTGTGCCGCTGCCGCTCTGCCAGATGACCAGCGGAAAATGGGCATCTAATTTGCCGGCGATTACTTCGTCGGCGGCCTTTTCAATAGCCCGGGCTTTGTTTTCATCCAGCGCGCCTATTTTGTGATTTGTTATAGCGGCCGCCTTTTTAACAATGGCGTGGGCGCGGATGAATTCCGGCGGAAAATATTCCCGGCCTATGCGGAAATTCTCCGCTGCGCGTTGCGTCTGTGCGCCGTAGTATTTATCATCGGGCACCAGCACTTCGCCCAGAGCGTCTTTTTCTTTACGCATGGAGTAATCCTTTTTTTAATGATGAGAAAGCCTATTCTAAAAAGACGATTAGCGTCATTTTGAGGAGCTTTACGAGTCGGACATTTGGAGATTTCTCGCTTCGCTCGAAATGACAACTTTCGAAACAACAATTTTCAGTTTATAGACCAGGCTCATTAATTGTTTTTATTTGGGTGACCCGTTAAAAAAAATAACGATATTTGGGCTTATCACAGTCATTTTTCCTAGATTCCGGCACTACGCTACGCTTCGGCCGGAATGACACAGCCCTGGCATGTCATTCCCGCGCAGGCGGGAATCCAGTCCATGCAAACGTCTAAGAATATAATACCAGTGTTCGTCATGCTTTTCTGGCTTCCGGCTCGTCGGCCGTTTGGCAATACCGCATAAAAAATGCCCCCTGGCCTCTTTGTACTAAAGAGAAAAAGGGGGCAAAATATTCCCGCTAATAATTAGTATTCTTATCTATTGACCGATTAGCTCGTCGGCTATTTTCGAAGATTTTTCCATCACTTCTTTGTGCATGCTGTTGCCGTGGGCATCCATAGTGACCACCAGAGGGAAATCTTCCACTTCGATTACCCAAAAGGCTTCCGGCGTGCCGAACTCTTCCAATTTATGCACCGTCAAAACTTTTTTTACGGCGTTGGCAATCAACGTGCCGGCGCCGCCTACGGCATGAAAATAGACCGCGCCGTATTTCTTCAAACCCTCGGCGGTTTTGGGCCCCATGCCGCCTTTTCCGATGACGCCGCGAACGTTGTATTCGCCGATGACATCGGCCTGATACGGTTCCTCACGGGCAGAGGTAGTGGGGCCGGCCGAGACAAAATGCCATTCACCGTTTTCATCCTGACGCACTACCGGCCCGCAATGGTAAATCACCGATTCCTTTAAGACATCGCGGATAAAATCGGGATGTTCTTCAATCATCAGTTTATGCGCCTGATCGCGGGCCGTTACAATGACGCCGGAAAGCAACACCGTATCGCCCACATGCAGTTTACGGATTTCTTCTTCCGAAATGGGGGTTTTAAGCTTAATCATCGTAGGTTACCTCCCCGTTTTTAATGGTCATTGCTTTTCTTCTGAAGGCCCAGCAATTGTAGGAGATGGATACATAATATGTGGCCGGATGGCGATGCTGTGCGCCGATGAATACTTCCATGACCGTGGTTTTACCGCCGAAGCCCATGGGGCCTATTTGCAGTTTATTCAAATCTTCATACAGCTCTTTTTCCAGGGCGGCCAGTTCCGGGATATGGCTGCGCTGGCCCATTTTCCTGAAAAATTGTTCTTTGGACAGCGTGTAAGCGGTGTCGCGTCCGCCGCCGATACCCACACCGATGGCGCCCGGCGCGCAGCCCAGTCCCTGCGCATTACGCACGGCGTCGATGACCAGTTTGCGCACTCCTTTTAAATCGCGGCCGGCGTGGAGCGGAGGATGCGGCAGTTTATACTGCGTGCCAACATTTTCGCTACCGCCTCCTTTTAGCAACAGGCGGATGCGCACTTCGTCTTTATCCCATTGATGAAAATGAATGTAGGGCGCGTTGATGCCCAGATTATTGCCGGAGTTTTTACCGCTAACCGGGTCTACGGCATTGGGGCGCAGATATTGTTTAGCGGTGGCTTCGGCCGCGGCCCAGTCGACTGCTTCGCGATAGGTGCGTTCGATGCCGGCTTCCGGATAATCGATGTAAAAGACCAGCGCGCCTGTATCCTGGCACATGGGCGTGCTTTGTTTACGGGCCATTTTTACATTTTCCAGAATGGTGCTGAACACGTTTTTAGCCGGCGTTCCGTCGTCTTCCCGTTCGTAGGCTTCCTGAAGCTTGGCTTCCACGTCAGGAGGAAGATCGGTCGCCGCCCGGCGAATTAATTCCAGTATGGATTTTTTTAATTCCATTCCACCGTCTCCTTGAATTAGTATATGGTGTGACAGGTCTTGACTGATTGCTTTCAACTCTCAAATTTACAAAAATATCTCATAAAGACAAGTCAAGTTATTGTGTATGTTTGAATTATTTTTAGCGGCGGCAGAGTTTAAGGAGCGGTTATAAAACAAAAAAGCCCCGGCTAAACCGGAGCTTTAATTGAACGTGCGAAAGGGGGGAGTCGAACCCCCACGTCCGTAAGGACACTAGACCCTGAACCTAGCGCGTCTACCAGTTCCACCACTTTCGCATGAGGCAACAAAGTTACAAAATGTGGATTGTAAATGCAACAGATTACTGGGCTCAACCCCTTTTCTCAAATTTGCTTAATCCCGGATTAAGCATCAGACAGGATTGACAATGATTAAAGGATGTTTAAAAAATATAATTGTGAAAATAAAAGAAGATTAAATTAATTCGGTTATTTATCACATATTCTATTTGAGTTTTGTTTATATTTGCCGAACATTTCGGAAAATGGAATACGGAGGATATTATGCAGGAACGATATTTGATTACCGGCGGCGCCGGATTTATTGGTTCTAATTTAGCTGAGGCGCTGGTTGAACAGGGACAAGCGGTACGTATTTTAGATAATTTTTCTACCGGGAAATGGCATAATTTAGATGGTTTGAAAGATAAGATTGAAATAGTAAACGGCGATATTCGTTATTTGAATACGGTGATGGAAGCCATGACAGACGTTGATTATGTGCTGCATCAGGCGGCGCTGCCATCGGTGCCGCGCTCCATTGAAACGCCGCTGGAGAGTAACGATGTGAATATTAACGGTACATTGAATATCCTGTATGCCGCCAAGGAGAAGGGCGTTAAGCGGGTGGTTTATGCGGCTTCTTCTTCGGCCTATGGCGATACGCCCACGTTGCCTAAGGTAGAAACGATGAAACCTTCGCCGCTTTCACCGTATGCGGTAAATAAACTGGCGGCCGAGCAGTACTGTTCGGTTTTCTATAAGGTATATGGCCTGGAAACGGTGGCCTTACGATATTTTAATATTTTCGGCCGGCGGCAGGATCCCAATTCGTATTATTCTGCGGTAATTCCGAAGTTTATCAAGGCCTATTTGAATGGCACATCGCCGGTAATTTATGGGGATGGCGAGCAGAGCCGTGATTTTACCTATATTGATAACGTGATTAGCGCCAATCTGCTGGCTTGTAAGGCGCCTAAAGAGGCTGCCGGGGAGGTGTATAATATTGCCTGCGGCGATCGCATCACATTAAACGAATTAGCCAGCGAACTGAAAGCATTGACCAAGGGAACTACCGACGCCGAGCATGGCCGGCCGCGCGCAGGGGATATTAAACATTCGCTGGCGGATATTAGCAAGGCAAAGGAATTGCTGGGTTATAAGGTGCTGGTCCCGGCGAGCGAGGGCCTGCGGCGGACGGCGGAGTGGTTTATGCAGCATCAGGATATGCTGGAGTAGTAAGATCAAGTATCAAGGTATTAAGTGTTAAGTAGTATGTGGTGAGTGTTAGGTACTAGGAATCAGGAAAGAGAAAATCGTTAAGCGTGTAAGCGTTGGGCGTTAAGGGTGAGGATCGCTTAACTGAAAACTAAATATTGGGAACTGGGAATTAGGAACTGGTTAATCGTATATGCGTTGAGCATGAAAGGCGTGAATCGCTTAACGAATAACTGATAACAGGTATCAAGAATCAGGAAATAGGAAATAGAAAATAGGAATTAGAAATTAGGAAATAGTATCAGGTAGCAAGTAGCAGGTGAGGGGAATTGAATTAATAAGTAGCAATTGATAATTAATAATTGGGGGGTTGACTTAACAGGCGGGTTTAAATCCAGTGCTTGGTAATTAAATATCTTTTGGCTGTTTTTCTTCTAAATTTATACTAGCGGGAGCCGTTCTTTTTAAATCCCATCCAGATGGGTTTTATTCCCCGACCCTTTTTAAAGATGTCCTTTAAATGACTCCTTCCATATTCTGGAATTAGAACGCCGGAACAGGCCTACCCTAAAAAATCATCGTTTTTCACGATTAGTCAGCCATAAATAACGACCTTAGACTTCCATTGCTTAGATCACAAAAAATAGATAGTTAATGATTTTTTTATTGTATTTTTTGTACATTTTTAGTATGCTTATCAGGTAACATTTCTTTTGATTTCAACACTACAACATATCATATATCATACATTTTATTTAGTTGCAGATGTTTCAATTTGCCCCCGACTATGGCTTTCGTGCGGGTTTTACGGGAGCTGTTTTTGGTGCAAATGTGGCCTATTTATCAAGATGGTAGGCTTTTGAACAGGCAAAATCGGTTTATTTTGCAGTAACCGAGGTGGCGGAGCTGTAAACGGAAGCGATTTTATCGGCCGGGCTAATCACAGCCAATCCTCCTTTATTTAATACATGTGTGTAGATCATTGTAGTACGCACATCCTTATGGCCGAGAAGTTCCTGCACGGTGCGGATGTCGTAGCCGTCTTCGAGCATGTGGGTAGCAAAGCTATGGCGCAGGGTATGGCAGCCGACCTGTTTAACGATATCGGTTTTTTTAAGGGCTTGGCGCAGGGCTTTTTGCACGAGTGAAGGGGACATATGATGGCGGCGGAATTTTCCGCTGCGGGGATCTTTGGAGATAAATTTTGACGGAAAGAGATATTGCCATCCGGGTTCAGTGGCCGCTTCAGGATACTTTTTTTGCAGGGCGTAAGGCAGATAGACTTCGCCAAAGCCGCGTTGTAAATCTATTTGGTGCAGAGTTTGCACGCGTTTTATATGCGTTTTGAGTATATTGTTTAAACTGGCGGGCAGAACGGTTTGGCGGTCTTTGGCGCCTTTGCCGTCGCGTACGGTAATTTGCTGGTATTTGGAATCGATATCTTTTATACGCAAGCGCAGGCCTTCCATCAGGCGCATGCCGGAGCCATAGAGCAAAGCGCAGATTAAATCGAATGGATAATTAAGATGCTTAAAGAGGGCGGCGACTTCATCTTTGGTAAGGACGACGGGCAGTTTTGGGTTTTTTTTAGCGCGGATAAAATTTTCCACCTGATCGAGGTGGTCGTTGAGGACGTGTTTGTAAAGGAACAGGATGGCGCTGAGGGCCTGATTTTGGGTTGAGGGGGCGACATTTTTTTGGACGGCAAGGGAAGTAAGAAACTGGTTGATTTCGGCGCTGCCCATTTGGGCGGGATGGCGTTTGTGGTGGAACAGGATGAATCTTTTTACCCAGTTTAAATATGCTTCTTCGGTACGAATGCTGTAATGCAGAGCGCGGATGTGATCGCGCATTTGTTCGAGGAGCTTGGATTGGTTCATAGCTAAAGTCCTTTCGATTTTTTTTGCCACCGGTATTCCGAAAGGGATGCTCATGGAAAAACAGCGATTCTTATTTTTTATTATTGCCTGGCAGTGGTCGGATACGCCTATTGCGTGATTCAACTTGTAAGAATCGGCGGCTGATTTTTTCTCTACGACTGAAATAAAAAAGTTTAAGACAAATTCTTACTTTTACACCGTAAGAGAATAACGTTCTTTTTTAAAATATACTAACGTACACCAAAAAGATAAACAGGGGAAATACTAAAGTCAAGTTTTTATGAAGAAAAATTCCTACTAAAACTCATTTTTTAGCTATTCCTTCGAAAAAAATAAATAAAAGTTTTTATGAGGGATTTTTCTTTAATACAGAATATCTTTATTCAGCTTTTTCAACAGACGGGATAACAGGATTTTGCAAATCTGAATTAGGGTGTGAGGCGTGGTATTGTGTATTTATCGCGATTTTTTTTATTTAAAAACAGGAATTTTTTTTGTAATTTGATTTAAACTAAATCCGGATTAATTTTTTTTTTGCATACAGGATAAAAAATATTTATTATTATTACTGTTTCGGTATAATTAATAGTTAGTAGCCTAATTCTTTTTCAATTAGTTTTATAGTTTCTTTATGTAATATCATTTTATTTTTATTCTTTTCGTAGAACTCTCTTGCTGTATCACCAAATTTTCTTGACATTCCGCGCCAGTCACAAATCATTTGTTTTACATATTTTTCAGACATCGGAATAGGATCAAAATCATGAATCCAGTGATTCCAATGATGTTTATTTCTGCGATAATGCCATTTCCACGCTTTCTGAAATTCATCTTTATTCTTTTTGCCACCATAGAAA
>CAZIBE010000144.1:0-7865 GCA_964536685.1 uncultured Calditrichaceae bacterium
CTACAGAAACAACATGAATTAATCTATTTATATTTATTTAGGACAGCTTTGATTAGTTTTACCTAAAATTTCTGGAGTAAGAGTAAGAAACCTTTGAAATTTTCATTTTCGCAAAGGCGGGAATCTATAACGTATTAAAGATATTAGATTCCCCCAAAGGGGCCGCTCTTCGTGGCGCATCAAGCGCGGAATGACATTTATAGCAAATTTATTACTTTTTCAAAGGCTTCTTCTCTTTATTTTTCCTTTTAACCTTTTCCGGAGACTGCGGGGGCGGAATGAGCTGCCGGTTCCAGCGTTTAAGATTGAGCAGTATATAGATGCCAAACAGCACCAGCGGAATGCTTAAAATCTGTCCCATGTCCAGCGGCAGCGTCTGTTCAAAGGCTTCCTGCGGCGCCTTGACAAATTCCACAAAAAAGCGGAAACCAAACACCAAAATCAGAAACCAGCCAAAAAGTTTGCCGCGCGGCAGTTCGGCGCCCTTCTTCTTATACATAAAAAACAGCACAAGAAAAATAATCAGATAAGCCAGCGATTCGTATATCTGCGAAGGATGTCGCGGAATATTATCCACGCGCACGAAGATGAAAGCCCAGGGCAGATGGATAGGCGCGCCGATAATTTCCGAATTAAACAGATTGCCCAGACGAATAAACGAACCGGCCAGCGCCACCACGATTACAATGCGATCTACCAGCCATAAAAAGGGCTGATCCGGTTTTTTGCGGGCATACAACCACAGGGCAATCAAAATACCAATGGCCGCGCCGTGGCTGGCCAGACCGCCTTCCCATACTTTCAGTATTTTAATGGGATGGCTCAGATAGTATGCCGGATCATAGAACAGGCAATGCCCTAAGCGAGCGCCAATTACCGTTCCAAAGAGCATGTAAATCAGTAAACTGTCCAGATCGGCTATGGGCTTCTTTTCCTTTTTGTAAATCCAGTTAAAGATGTATAAGCCCACTAAAAACGACAGCATAAAGAGCAGGCTGTACCAGCGAAGAGCAAAAAAACCAATACGAAAAATTTCCGGATTCACATCCCAGCGTATCATGACGATTCCTCTTGTTTAATCAAATGAGTCGGCAATTACCGATTATTGCGTTGCGTTTACACCCATCTCCTGCAGCAGGTCATCGGCGCCGGCGTAATTGTGCAGCAGCCACAAAATGTAGCGAATATCCACACCGATGGAGCGGCTGTAGGATTCGTTCCAGGCAAAATCGTTGATGGTGGCCTGAAAAGTACGATCAAAATTCAGGCCAATCAATTCTCCTTTAGCGTTCATCACCGGACTGCCGGAATTACCGCCGGTGGTATCCGTATCATATAATAAGCAGACCGGTACCGAGTGTAACGCCGGACTGGCAAACCGTCCATAATTGCCGTCGTTTATTAATTGCAGCAATTTTAGCGGCGCATTGAAGGGCGCCCGTCCGGTGTCTTTTTCCACTACGCCGCGCAAGGTGGTAAAAGGCTTCATATAAACGGCGTCGGCCGGCGAATAGCCACGAATGTTTCCGCAAGTTAAACGAAAAGTACCGTTGGCATCCGGAATAAAATCGGTTTGCAAATAGTGCTTTTTAACTTCCGCCCACTGCGCAGACAATTTGCTTAGAGCGCCGTTCTGTGCTTCCTGCCGTTCCTTCAGTTCTTTATAGTCGGCTGACAAAGCCATACGCCAGTTAAACAGGGGATCGTTCAGCGCTTTCAACTGCTGCAGATTCATCCCAAAGGCACGGCGTACAAACTGCGCCTTGTCTAATTGCGTTTTGTCGAACGCATCCGATATACGCGCAGTGGGCGGCGCTTGTTCCGAATTTAACCCGAACAAACTATCCAGCGATGGAATGCGCTGCTTTTGCGGCAGGCGGGCGGCCTTATCAAGTAACTGCGTAAAAATCAATACATCAGCGCGGCGGTAATAATTTTTCAGGGCGCGCAACACGCTTTTTTGCGTGCGCTCAAAGTTACGATCCATAAAGGCCGATTCGCGCTGCAAATCCTCTTTCTGACGCTCTAAGGCCGAACGGTAAAGGACGTCAGCCACGCGGAACAGTGTTACGTTACGCCGCAAATAATGCAGAATAAAATTGCGCCCGGCCGTTGTACGGATTTGCTCATAAATGGCGGCGATATCCTGCAGTGTGTTTTGGTATTTTCTTTTTAATTGCGGATGCGTTAAAATAAATTGCTGTATCTTTTGCTCCTGTCGCCGTTTTTGTTGCAGCAGGTTTAAACGTTTGAGCCCCTGTAATTTCCCACGATAGTTCTTTTCCGTATTAGACAAGCCTTTTATGGCCGAACTGAGTTTTAAGGCCACGGCCGGATCATCGGCGCCCATATCTTCCATCATCGAGATCAGCAAATCGTACCAATCGACTACCGCCGGCATGCGCACTTCCTGCTGGTAAGCCAAAAAATACGATGTACGGTGGCGGTAAGTGCGTCCCGGATATCCCAGGATAAAGACGGCGTCGCCTTCTTTTACGCCGTTCGGATTTACCTGCAGATAGGTTTTAGGGTGATATGGCACATTTTCTTTGGCATATTCCGCGGGACTGCCATCAGGAGCGACATAGGCGCGCAAAATGGAAAAATCGGCATTATGGCGCGGCCATTCCCAGTTATCATATTCGCCGCCGAACTCACCCACGGCCCGCGGCGGAACGTACACCAGCCGCACATCTTTTAAATAGGTGTAGATGAACAGATAGTAACTCTGGCCTTTGAACATCTCGGCTACTTCGGCGCGCTTGCCGGGATTTTCCTGTTCGGCGCGTAGGACAATCTCTTTTTTCTTTTTTTGCAGCGCTTTTTCTCGTTGGGCAAAATCCTCAATGCCGGACACGGCGGCTAAAATTTCCGAAGACACATCGCGGTAGGATTCGGTGATGCGTACCGTATAGCCTTTTGCCTGGATTTCTCCGGCACGACCTCCGGCATAAAAACCATCACGCAGATAGTTGTGCGTTGTATCGCTGGCGCGCTGCACCGCGCCAAAAGCGCAATGATGATTAGTCAGGAGCAGTCCCTGCGGAGAGACGAAGGAAGCGGTGCAGCCGCCTAATTTGACAATGGCGTCGGACAGGCTGGAACGATCGGCGGAAAAAATATCCTGCGCCGTAAGCTGCAAACCGGCTTTGTTTAAATCCAGTTTTTGCAGTTCGCTGAGAGGAAACATGCCCTCTTCGGCATGGGAGCGCAAAAGAAAAGTGACTAACAAAAGTAACAATATATTCAGTCGCATAAAATCTCCGTAGTTGACAAAACTATTCTAACGTATTTTTCTCGCCGGGAGGCGGGAATTTCTGATGTTAATATTTGTTTCATAACTTAAACGAAACGCTAAAATGATTCAAATTGATTTTAGCGCTGGCATCGGATTAAGCCAATTTTGTATATTAAATCATTCAATTAAAACATATTATTTATTACGGAGGAAATCATGATTAGTAAAAAAATGGAAGCAGCCATCAATAAACAAATCAATTATGAGTTTTATTCGGAATTCTACTATTTAGCCATGTCAGCTTATTGCGAAAGCATCGACTTGCTAGGCTTTGCCGCCTGGATGTTAGCACAGGCGGAAGAGGAGCGCCAACATGCCATGCGCTTTTTTAAGTATTTGCTGAATCGCGACGGCCAGGTTAAACTGGATACGATCGACAAACCCTTAGGTGAGTTTAAATCCATTTTGGATATGTTTGAACATGTATTGGAACACGAACAGTTTGTCACTAAAAAAATCAGCGAGCTATACGAACTGGCTTTAAAGGAAAATGATTATCCTGCGCAGGTGGAACTGCAGTGGTTCATTCAGGAGCAGGTAGAGGAAGAAAAAACAGCGCGCGACATCATTCAGCAGCTCAAATGGATTGGCGATAAATCCACGGCCCTATTCATGCTCGATCAAAAAATGAATGAACGCGGCGCTGCAACTCCGGCGGAATAAGTTTTTTTCTGTTTATGTATATGAATGACCAATTGAAATAATTTTGGGCTTGCCGAAGGGGCGCTTCCGGCGAACCCAACATTTTTAATATTTTTATTCAACTGGTCATTCATATATTTAGTAAAACCGGATCCCACAAAAAGTTAAATTTCAAATTCCCGGCCCCTGCTTCCCAATTACCCGTCGGGTAATCCTTTTCCCCATTGGCCACGATCTTTTATTTTCTTTCCAGCTTTTTTCGGTAGTTTTCATACAATTTGCGCAGCTGAAAAATCATCAGCGTGTTAATAAAGGCCCAATCCATCAACCGGCGTCGTTTTTTAAACGTCCAGAATAGCAGCTTCCAATAATATAACCGCTCCTTGCCCAGAATACCGATGAAGAAGAGGCTTCGGAGGAATGTTCCAAAATATCTAATAGGATTAAGCGCCGGAACAGGCGTTTCCACTCTGGCCGGTTTTTGATATTCCTGTAAAAATTTAATCGTACGCAAATAGGTATATTGTGGCGAATAAACCGTTTCAATTACACGTTTAAAGCCGTTAAACAATTTTTGTGTGTCCATTTGCGGGATAATATTGGTGTCTGTTTCCAAAAACGAGAACTTGTTGAGCAAACGTCCTTCCTCTTTCATCCGGGCATACAGCCTGGTTCCCGGCGGAGCTTTTAACAAATTCACCACCGACAGCACAATACCGCTATCCTGAATAAAATCGATTTGTCGCTGAAAAATATCCGGTGGATCCGTATCGAAGCCAATGATAAAGCCGCCAACAACTACAAAGCCCGCTTTATGCAAGCGCCGGATGCTGGCCATTAAATCCCGCTTAGTGTTCTGGCTTTTTTTGCTGCTAAGCAGACTTTCTTCTTCCGGCGTTTCGATCCCTACGAACAGATGCCTAAAGCCCGCTTCGATCATCATGCGCATCAAAACAGGATCGTCCGCTAAATTGACCGATACTTGTGTGCCAAAAGAAAAGGACGGCCGTCTTTGTTTTCGCCAGGCGCGTAAGGCGGGTAATAATTCATTTTTAAGATGTTTTTTGTTGCCAATGAGATTGTCATCGGCAAAGAGCACCGACGCCAGACCTGTGTTTTGGGCCAGTATGTCCAGCTCGCTGATGATTTGCTGCACGGTTTTAATTCGCGGTTTAGAACCATATAGAATGGTTACATCACAAAAATCGCAATTGAAGGGGCAGCCGCGCGAGGACTGTATAATGCCATATTGATAATCATCTAAATTGACCAGCTCCCACCGGGGCAGGGGTGTTTGGCGTATATCGGCAAACTCATTTGTTTTGTAAATGGCTTTGGGGGAACCTTTGTCCAGATCATCCAGAAACACAGGGAAAGTGATTTCGGCTTCGTTTAATATAAAATGATCCACATTCTCAAAGGATTTATACTGATGAGCAAATAAGGGGCCGCCGGCCACTACTTTTACGCCGGTTGCGGCACATTGGACCAGTATGTCACGAGTGGACACTTCCTGCACATTCATGGCGCTGATAAATACATAGTCGGCCCATTGCAAAGCGCTTTTGCTGAGTTTAGTGGTATTCAAGTCGAGCAGGCGCCTGTTCCATTCCTTGGGCAGCATGGCGGCAACCGTCAATAAGCCCAGCGGCGGGTAGCAGGATTTTTTACCGCTGATTTTCAAGAAATGCGCCATGGACCAAAAGGTTTCCGGCATTTCAGGGTAAACTAATAGAATATTCACTATTGCTCACATTATACTTGATAGTTGCGCTTAGGACTACGTTGATTTGTGGACGTAAGTGCAAACCCGATGCAATTTACTTTATACCGCTCTGAAAATGGTTTGCAAAAATGTGTTGCGGTATAACTTTCAGAACGAAGTGGTTAAACTACAAACCACTTCTATTCCAGTATACATTACATTCTTTCTCATTATCTTGCTCCTAATCTTACACCCCATGCAGATCAGGAAGAGCAAGCAAGAGTTAAGAGTTTTTAGTTGAATCATTCACTTTTTCCCGAAAGAATTCCTTTTGCAACTGCCAATTTCAAACACACACAAGCGACAAAGAACCTGTATTTAGAGGCTTGCCAAAAATATAAAAAGAGCTGAAGTATATCCAGTGAAACCGAGAGTACCGTTAAAGCCGGAATAAAAATCCTGTGATTGTTCAGGCTTCAAACTGCTTATTTTCTACAATCGAGGGTATTACCATTGATCGAACATCCTTAGTTTTGGCTCCATGAAGATCATTTGAACTTTGCGCAAATTACGCAAAACATTCGTCTGCCGCCGGGCACGTTTAGCTGCCGCATGCAGATAGTGAGCCGGAATTTCAAAATATTCTTGAAACACCGCGTAAGGTTCGGTTAAATTTAAATTATTAAGGCGCTCTTCTTCCTGCTTAAGGGCTTGCATAGCTTCGTCATATTTAATAGTCCCTTCACGCACATCAACGGCAATTTCCCCGTTAGTCCCGTTAGTAATGGTTGTATTATGCGCCTCACGAAAATAGTATGTAGCGGCATCGTGAAAATCACAATCATGATGCGCGTGCAGGTGGTCTTTATCCGGTAGTTGCCAGTCGGTCTCTTCGGTCAGAATGTGTTTAATCTCTTTTTCGTTATAGGGATGAAAGAGGAAATACTGCAAATTTAAAGGAACCGCTTTTGTACCGTTGAGGGGTTTTGCCTCAGGATAAATATTTTCAATTGTTTCAGAATTAAAACCAAAGTTACTCAACCAGCCGCGCACTTTTTTGTTTTGCTGAGGATTATCCTTGCGTATTGTTTTTTCAACCGAATAGGGAGTCAGCATTTTACTAATGGTTCGTGCGCCGGACATGGGGCCGACTTCCGGGGCCAAATCGCGCAAAAGTTGTCCCCGGTCTGCACCGAGTATATGAAATGGAATTTGTTTTTCAACGGCGATTTTTCGGGTAAAGGCGCTGCACAAAGCGGTACATAGTCCACACAACCGGCCTCCTTTTATGGCCGCTTTAAAGGCATTCTGAATCTCCGAAAAAGTAGCGTCATAGACAATATGGTCGATGCCTAAACTTTTAGCAACGCGCCTACTGTTTTCTATGGCAAAAGGGGTCGGCATAAAGCCAAAATTAACGGTTACCGCTAACACCTTGCAATTATAATGAGATTTCAACTGGTGGATGATATAGGAGCTATCCTTGCCGCCGGAGAAACCAACGACCACATCATAAGCATATTTCCCTTTATGCACGTCAAGATGGTCGGCAAATAGCTTTTGCCAGCGTTCAAAATCCCGTAAATCATCCTTAACCGTATCGTAATACCGGCAATAATTACATACGCCGTCTTTATCCAATTTGGTAATTCCCCAGTTTTGGGGCAGAGTACAGCGCACACATCTTTGATCTTCCATTTTCATTTTCTCCACTTTATTTGATTTTATCTAAAAAATATTAAGATCTATTTTAACAAACGGGGTTACTTAATCTGAGAATATATAACAGTTCTTTCTATAAATTTATATACAAAAAATTTAGAATAAATACAAAAAAATCGTATTCTGTTAAAGAAGTTGTTCGGAGCGTTGGACTCACCCGACTTTTTAAAAACGGATTAAGAATAAGATAGGGCAAGTTTTCAAAACCAAACAAAGATATTTGAACTTTTCAAATTGGCTGGAAATTACCCGGAATCGGGAACTGAAAACTAAAAGCGCTTCTCTTTCCAACTTCCTCCTTCTTATTTTAAGGGGATGTGCCGAAGTGAGAGGGGGCGCCGGAATTACAATCTTAGATTTAGCTCTTAGCATTTCACGCAAAAAGTCTAAAATGCTTACTTTCAGCAACATGGCTGTCAAACTTACGCCAAAAGCGCCTCCTGAGGAGAATTCCCGATTTCTATGTTCTCTTTTCTGCCCCTGACGGTTATTAATTTT
>CAZIBE010000145.1:0-7862 GCA_964536685.1 uncultured Calditrichaceae bacterium
AAGGAGTTTTTCCCATGTTTCAATGAATTAATTCAACTGGTCATTCATATTAATAATGAATAAGTAAAAATTATGTAGCAGGTATCAGATAGGAAGAAAAGAGGAAACAGAAAATAGTAAAGCGTTAAGTGTGTAAGCGTTAATCATACTTCCCATGTTGAACGTTTAACGCATAACAAACCACTGATAACTGACAACTGAAAACTAAAAACAGTTCAACTCTAATTTGACAGACCGAGAGAATTATGTCCAAAAACTTTGCTTTAATCGGGGCGGCCGGATATGTCGCGCCGCGGCATATGCAGGCTATTCGCGATACGGGAAATAATCTGGTGGCGGCCATGGATCCATCGGATTCGGTGGGCGTGTTAGACCGTTTTTTTGCCGATGTGGATTTCTTTACCGAATTTGAACGATTTGACCGGCATGCGGAAAAGCTGCGCCGCGATAATGCCGGTAAGGAAGTGCATTATGTATCTATCTGTTCGCCGAATTATTTGCACGACGCCCACATGCGCTTTGCCCTGCGCGTGGGCGCAGACGCTATTTGCGAAAAGCCGCTGGTTCTGAATCCCTGGAATTTAGACGCACTGGAAGAAATTGAGCGGGAAACGGGCCGGCGCATTTACAATATTCTGCAGTTGCGCGTGCATCCGGCTATCAAAGATTTAAGAAACAAGATAAAAGAACAAAGAAAAAATAAGGACAATGAAAAAAAAGCAGAAATCGATTTAACGTATATTACCGGTCGCGGCAAGTGGTATTTTTATTCATGGAAAGGACAAATGGAGAAATCCGGCGGCGTGGCTACCAATATAGGCATTCATTTTTTTGATATGCTGATGTGGATTTTCGGCAAGCCGCAACACAGTGAGGTGCATTTGAATGTTCCCAAAAAGATGGCCGGTTTTATTGAACTGGAACATGCCCGTGTGCGCTGGTTCCTTTCCGTTGATAAAAACGACCTGCCGCGTCAGGCGGTTGAAGAAGGCAAACCCACCTACCGCAGCATTACGGTTAACGGCGAAGAAATCGAATTTTCCGGCGGATTTACCGATTTGCATACGGTGGTCTATAAGGAGATATTAGAAGGTAAGGGATACGGCATCGCCGCCGCCCGGCCGTCTATTGAGTTGGTTCACGGTATTCGTCATGCGCCGGTGATTAGTGGCAGCGGGGAGAAGGTGCATCCGTTGGCGAAGGGGAAGTAGGAAGTGATAAGTGTTAAGTAAAAAGTAATAAGTATTAAGTGGTAAGTGTTAAGTGATAAGTAATATGTGATAAGTGATAAAGAGAGAGTAGTGTGTGTGAAGAGTACGGAGTGAGCGACGAGATTCATTTTATAAATGAAAAAAATACTATCTACAAAACTGATTTGCGTGTTCGGCTTTTCCGTTTTGCTGTTGATGCAATTCGCCTTTTAAAACTTCTTCCTTATAAGCAGGAATATTCAGTGTTCAGATACCAATTATCAAAATCAGCTACATCTATCGGGGCGAATTATGAGGAAGCACAAGGGGCTTCATCCAGAAAAGATTTTAAAAACAAAATAAATATTGCGTTAAAAGAAGCGAGAGAAACAAATTATTTTTTAAGAATCATTCAGGAACTAAAAATTATTGATGCTGAAAATATTAGTAAAATGGTAAATGAATCGGAAGAAATAACGAAAATTCTAAATTCAATAATAACAAAATTGAGAGAAAACTATACTGATTCTTGATGCCATATCATCCATTTCTTAAAGCTACAAAATAGTAATGAATGCAAATGTTCTTTAATAAAAACTTAATACTTAATACTTAGTACTTATCACTTAAAACTTATAACTTATAACCTGTCACTTTTAGAGGGCTTATATTTATGGCAAACTTTTTCGTCCATGAATCCTCCTATGTGGATGATAATGTGAAGATTGGCGCGGGCACGAAGATATGGCATTTTTCCCATGTCCAAAGCGGGTCTGTAATCGGCAAGGGCTGCGTATTCGGCCAGAATGTGAATGTGGGCAATAATGTGAAAATCGGCAATTACTGCAAGGTGCAGAATAACGTATCCATTTACGAAGGCGTGGAATTGGAGGATTATGTGTTCTGCGGGCCTTCCATGGTATTTACCAATATTAACGATCCGCGCAGCGAGTTTCCCCAGCGCGGTTCGGAGTTTTATTTAAAAACTGTGGTCGGTTACGGCGTTTCTATCGGGGCCAATGCCACTATTGTGTGCGGTCATGATATCGGACGTTTTGCTTTTATCGCCGCTGGAGCGGTAGTAACCAGGCATGTGCCGGAATACGCCTTAATGGCCGGCGTACCGGCAAAACGCATCGGCTGGATGAGCCGGCACGGCGCGCGTTTGACTAATCCCGATAAAGAGGGCGTCATGGTGTGCGCCAAAAGCGGCTGGCGGTACCGGGAAGTGGAACCGGATAAGTTAGTGTGCCTGGATGATAATGAATAATTAAGAATTAAGAATTAAGAATTAAGAATTGTGAATTGTTTATCGGGTGCTGAAAAAAAAGAGGTGTTGGAAATCAGGAAATAGGAAAGAGGAATCAGGAATTAGGCAGCAAGTATCAGGACGAGAATTAGGAACTGGGAACTGGGAATTTGGAACTTATCGCAGCGCAGCGAAGATCCCGCAAAGCGGGAGAATTGCTAGCACCGAAGGACCGAAGGACTCTTTCGAACGTGCCTTTAGCAGAGCTAAAAATAATAATAAAAAAACTCTGTGTTCTCAGTGAGCTCGGTGGCCAATTAAAATAAATTACCAATTAAGACCAACTAAGGTTGTTGAGATTTAAATGATACTTATAAATGAACCAATATCGTTTTCTGAATTGTGGGAGAAGCGTGAGACCGATTTGGGCGATATTATTAAAATCGTTGTGGATGTTAGTCGGCAGATTATAGGCGCAGATGAGGAAATGCACGCTGATATAGAATATCAACTACTGGAACAAGGCTCCGATCAAAAAGATTTGTGGGGCGCCAATCTACTTTATGCCGGCAAAAAATACGAAATCGAATACACGTCTTTTATCAATATCCGTCCGGGAGAGGGAAACCGTTCCATGGAAATAGAAGTACCGCAGGCGCGGCGGCAGGTAAAGGCTTTGATTCATAAGTTGGTGTTATAAGAATATGTATGCCTTAAAACTGCATAAAAAACTAACCGCGGAAAAATGGGCGGCCTATTCACGTGCGCAGCAGATTTTAATGATTGCCAACGAGCTGCAGCGGGCAAAAAATTTCATCGCTAAAAAACAATATGAAGCGTGCAGCCTATGTTACGAAAGGGCTTTTGAGCTGACCGATATGACCTGCGCAGATATCAGGTGGCGCGGTAAGTTAAAAGAACTGCGCCGGTTCCGCGAATTACTGGCGCAGTTATACGTTTCCGATAAAAAAGACGAGCGCAAGAACGACCTTTTATATATGGGCTTATTGAGGCTTTCTTCCGAAGCGTATCGGACACTTTTCCCGGCCAAATATAAATAGGCGGTCTCAAGTATCGGGAAATAGAAAATAGAAAATCGTTCCGCGTGTAAGCGTTAAGTAGTAAAAAGAAATCAGAAAAGAGAAAAGAGAAAAGAGAAATCAGGTAACAGGTAGCAGGTAGCACGTATCAGGATGGAAATCAGGAATTAAAGTAATTGAATAAATAAATTTCTGTGTTCTCAGCGGTCTCTGTGGTGGATAAAATTTTGCAGGTGTTTAGTCCCCCCTGTCCCGGCAGGTCGGGACTGTCTCCCCGTTGCACAGGGGCCGGCTGAAATATAATATTAAGCTGTCTTTCCCCGAAAGCGGGGCAATCCCAGTTTTACAAAGAAAGGGTATGTTATGGAAACTAAAGAACTTAAACCGAAAAAAGTTTCAATGACAAACACTAAAAAAGAACTTATTGATGCTTACCAGCAAGTGGTAAGCAAATTAAAAGAGATGGAGAAGGTTCAGCTGAATCCTCAAAAGATTGTAGAAGAAAAACGTAAAAATGAAGTAATTGAAAAAGTGCGTGGTTTCTCTACGGAGACGATTGAAAAAACAGTTGACGACTTAAAATCGGAAACAACGAAACTTTTGGATGAACTACGTTTAAATTTGAGTAAAGAAGTCGAAAAGTTCGAAAATGTTCAGAAGGCAATTAAAGAAAAAGAAAAAGAACTACAGGAAATTTTTGAAATCGAAAAGACGGCCTACTCATTAGCCGCGTTGATCGAAGCGCAAAGTAAGAAAAAAGTAGAATTCGAAAAGGAAATGGAAGAAAAGAAAAATGCGTTATTAAAGGAGATTGAAGAAACAAGAGCGGCCTGGGAAAAGGAAAAAGAGGAAAACGAAGAAAAGCTAAAAGAATGGTTGAAGGCCGAAGAAAGCAGAAGAAAACGTGAAAAAGAAGAGTATGAATATAACTTTAATCGTGAAAAACAATTGGCTAAGGATACTTTGGAAGATGAACTGAAAAAGCGCGAAAAAGAAGTTGCTGAAAAGTTGGAAAATATGGAAAGTGATTTAAATAAGCGTGAAGCGGAAATGACGGGCAAGGAATCCGAATATGCTCAATTAAAACGCAAGGTTGAGGCGTTTGACGAAACATTAAAGGCGATGGTTGACAAAGCAATACAAGAAACCTCAGAACAACTGCAAAATGAATACAAAGCCAAAGAAGAACTGTTTAAAAAAGAATACGAGGGGGAAAAGAATGTACTTACTACTAAAATTCAGAGTCTCGAGAAATTAGCCGCCGAACAGGAAAAGAAAATTGCGCAACTCTCCGCTAAATTAGACCAAGCTTATCAAAAGATACAGGATGTGGCAATAAAAGCTATCGACGGAGCGGCCAGCTTAAAATCTTTTAATGAATTACAAAAAATATTATCTGATAAAACGGCAACTAAAACCGCTGGATGAAACGGAATTTTTAATTATTTGATAAAAGCAGGATAAAAATCGGACGGTGGAGCAGGAAGTAATAGGGCTCGTCCGCCGACTAACTAAGCCGCTATTTTGAATGAATGGCATTAGTTGGGGGATAGCGGGGGTATTAATAAAATAACTCTCTGCGTATTTTGTGACTCCAAAATAGAGTTTATCAATCCGCTTATCCTGTCTATAAAAAAGACATTGTGGATGGCCCGGCAAAGCGTTAAAATAAGTATTGAATGTAGAGGTATTATTCACTCCGGATTATTAAGAGGAAAAAAATATAATGAAAAAAG
Source organism: uncultured Calditrichaceae bacterium (assembly GCA_964536685.1). GTDB lineage: Bacteria > Calditrichota > Calditrichia > Calditrichales > Calditrichaceae > CAZIBE01. The sequence goes on from CAZIBE010000145.1 coordinate 5,216, forward strand.
CGCTCATTACCGGTATAACCGGCCAGGATGGTTCTTATTTAGCGGAATTCCTGTTGCAAAAGGGATATGAAGTTCATGGCATTATCCGGCGCAGCAGTTCCTTTAACACAGGCAGGATCGATCATATTTTTAATGATCCCAAACTGCATGATCAGCGATTCTTTTTATACCACGGCGACTTAACCGACTCAAGCAATTTAAACCGCCTGATAGAAAAAACAGAGCCGGACGAAATATATAATTTGGCCGCTCAGAGTCACGTAAAGGTTTCCTTTGACGTGCCGGAATATACGGCGGAAGTTGTTGGGGTGGGAACGCTTCGTTTTATCGACGCCATTAAAGAAACAGGAATTAAGACAAAGTTTTATCAGGCTTCCACCAGCGAATTGTTTGGTCAGGTGCAGGAAGTTCCGCAAACGGAAAAAACGCCGTTTTATCCGCGTTCACCCTATGGCGTTGCCAAACTGTATGCTTACTGGATAATTATTAATTATCGTGAGGCTTATAATTTATTTGCGGTTAACGGTATTTTATTTAATCATGAGTCGCCGCGGCGCGGAGAAACCTTTGTAACGCGTAAAATAACGCGAGCTGCCGCACGCATTAAATACGGTGTTCAGGATGCGCTGCTTATCGGTAACATGAATGCCAAACGCGACTGGGGCTATGCTCCGGAATTTGTGGACGCTATGTGGCGTATGCTGCAACAGGATACGCCCGAAGATTTTGTGATAGCTACGGGGGAAACGCATTCCGTACGAGAATTTGTCGATGGCGCTTTTAAAGAATTGGATATGGAACTGGAATGGGACGGCGAGGGCGCGGATACAACGGCAAGATTAAAGAAAAAAGAAAAAAGAGTAAAAGGCAATGATCTGCCTGCCGGAACGGTAGTAGTAGCTACTGATTCTAAATATTATCGGCCGACTGAAGTTGAGATGTTGATTGGCAACGCCACTAAGGCTAAGGAAAAGTTGGGCTGGCAGCCTAAGGTTAAGTTTGAAGAACTGGTTAAAATTATGGCCCGCGCCGACTGGGAAAAGGTGCAGAAGAGGGGATTTTAGGCTTCAAAGGTTAATAGGTATAAGGGAATATGGTATAGAGGGAATAGGGAATATGGTATAGAGGGAATAGGGTATATGGTATAGAGGGAATAGGGTATAGGGTATAGGGGATGAGGGAAAGCAATGGAAGACCTTTATATAAATGAACCTGATGAGAGTTATGATATTAACAAAGATTTTACTACATTAGAAGCATGGTCTAAGTGTCAGGAAGTTAAGTTGTTCTTTTATGGAAAGGTGGTTCCTTGTCTACCCAGAGAGGAAACCTATAATTTAGGCAATCAAATTCGAAGAGCGGCAATTAGCGTTACCGCAAATATTGCGGAGGGTTATGGACGCTATCACTATCAAGAAGGCATACAGTTTTACCGCATGGCGCGGGCGTCACTATATGAATTAAAAGATCATTTAATTAGTTGCTTTGAATTAAACTATATCGATGAAGTTTTGAAAATTGAAGGATTCAATTTAATAGAAAAGGCAAAAATAAAATTAAACGGTTATATATAACTATATCAGAAAAAAAATCCGGACATGATAGTTTTTTATGATTCATTTTCCCTATACCCTATACCCTATACCCTATACCCTATACCCGATACCCTGTTCCCCAATACCTAATCCGTGTCAATCAGTGAAATCGGTGGACCACCAATGAACAAAAACTCCAAAATTTACGTAGCCGGGCACCGCGGAATGGTCGGTTCGGCCATTGTCAGGCGGCTGCAAAAAGAAGGTTTTAACAATCTTATTTTAAGAACGCGCCGGGAATTGGACTTGCTGAATCAGCAATCCGTTAAAAAATTCTTCGAAAAAGAACAGCCGGAATTCGTATTTTTAGCCGCCGCCAAAGTAGGGGGTATACTGGCTAACAATACTTACCGCGCCCAATTCATTTACGAAAATCTGCAAATCCAAAACAATATCATCCATTCCGCCTATTTAAACGGCGTAAAAAAACTGATGTTTTTGGGCAGTTCCTGCATCTATCCCAAGCTTGCCCCCCAGCCCATGAAAGAAGAACATCTGCTTACCGGAATACTTGAACCGACTAATGAACCTTACGCCATAGCAAAGATAGCCGGCATTAAAATGTGCCAGGCTTACAACGACCAGTACGGCGCCGATTATATTTCCGTTATGCCCACCAATCTTTACGGTCCTAACGACAATTTTGATTTGGAAACTTCCCATGTGCTGCCGGCCTTAATCCGCAAGTTTCATGAAGCAAAAGTCAACAATTTGCCGCAGGTGACAATTTGGGGCACGGGCAGTCCTAAACGGGAGTTTTTATATGTGGACGATTTGGCCGACGCCTGCGTCTTCTTAATGCAAACCTATTCCGGCAACGATTTTGTTAATATCGGCGTGGGCGAGGATATTTCTATTAAAGAGCTGGCGCTGCTGATTAAAGACATTGTGGGATTTACGGGAAAATTAGACTTTGACGCAAGCAAACCGGACGGCACGCCGCGCAAACTGTTGGATGTTTCCCGTTTAAATAATCTGGGTTGGAAAGCAAAAACCGGTTTAAGAGAGGGGATTGAACAGACCTATCGCTGGTTTGTGGAGATGAAGGATAA
>CAZIBE010000146.1:0-7747 GCA_964536685.1 uncultured Calditrichaceae bacterium
CCTTAAAAAAACAACTAATATTTTTCAACTTTTAACTTATTTTGGACAGCAATGACTTAGGCATACGGATTATTTTGAACAATGCCTGATTTGTGTTCCTATCTTCAACAGAAACAACATGAATTAGTCCATTTATATTTATTTGGGACAGACGTGAATTATTTTTTGAAATTTATTGGTTATTTGTTTTTTGTGTTTTAGAATTTCAGGTATCACTTAAAGCTTACCCCACCATGACGGTTTTTTCCTGAGGATACTCCACGCGCAGCCGGTCTTTCGGCTGCGTGATGGCAAAGGCCAGCGTTAGGGCGCCTACGCGGCCAATCAGCATAGATAGAATAATGATAATCCGGCCCCAATTGGTCAGGTGCGGCGTCAGTCCCCGCGAAAGGCCTACCGTGCCAAAGGCCGATACTTCTTCAAATAAGATGTCGATCAACGGCGCATGTTCGGTAATGGCCAGCAAAAAAGTAGACGTGCTGATGACGATGATGGCAAAGGCAAAAATGACCAGCGCCCGGTTCAGCACGGTAAAGGAAACGCTTTTTTTAAACAGTTCAATATGATTTTTACCGGTGACGATCGAACCCAGGCTGGCGAACAAAATGCCCACCGTCGTTGTTTTAATGCCGCCGCCGGTAGAGCCGGGAGAAGCGCCGATGAACATCAGTAAAATAATTAGCAGTGAACTCGAAACAGAAAACTGCCCGAAGTCCACCGTGTTAAACCCGGCCGTACGCGCCGTGATGGAAGAGAACAGCGCCTGCATAGAACGGTGAAACCAACTGCCGTCGAAGGGCTGTAAAAACAAAATGACGATCGTTCCGAATGCCAGCAGGATGGCCGTAATCCACAGCACTAACTTGGTCTGCACAGACCACTTACGTATGTAGCGGCGGTTGCTGGCCTGAAAGATGTTTACGCCGCCCAATTCCATTAAAACGACAAATCCAAGCCCGCCTACGATAATCAGAAATCCAATAATCACCATCACGGCGTAATTTTGGTTGTAGTACATCAGCGAATCGGAGTTCAGGGAAAATCCCGCGTTACAGAAGGCGGAAACCGCATGAAACACCGAATGGTAAATCCGGTCGCCCATAGACCACTCCGGACGGTTCCAGCTAAAAAAGAGCAGAACGCTGCCCACCGATTCAAATAGAAATGTTAAAGAAACGGCTAAACGTAAAGCGCGGGAGATAGCGCCCAGACGGTTAATATTCATCATCTCTTGCAGCATAACGCGTTCTTTAATGCCCATGCCGCGGCCGAAAAATAAAGCCAAAAAGCTGGAAAGGGTCATTAAGCCCAGTCCGCCTATTTGCAGCAAAGTGAGTATGATCATCTGCCCTAAAAAAGAAAAATGCGTTCCTGTATCCACCACAATTAAACCGGTAACACAGGTGGCGCTGGTGGAGGTAAAAAGCGCGTCTATAAAAGAAAGAGATTTGCCCGGGGCGGTGGCCTTCGGCAGAAGCAAAAGCAATGTGCCGATAGAAATCACGATAACAAAACTCAACAGCAGCGTTTGCGCCGGATGAAATTTAAGCGAAGCAATTTTACGGTTAAAGCGCAGGCTGCTGCTGATAATGCTCAGCACAATGACGATTTGCGCCGAAACAATGGTTATCTTGGTGATAGCGCCCACATTAACGTTTAAAAAATATTCCCTAATGATACCCAGCCCCAGCGAGTGAATTAAAAAGGCCGAGCGTATCAAAATGACCAGTACCAACAGACCTTCGAACCAGTGGCGCAGGATGAATTCTTTTTTATTCGCTTGAAGAAGCAGTTTGATGAAATACTGCAACATAAAAAAGAGGACAATCAACAGGTCCAGACGCTCCAGCCAATTTTCCATAGTGGCGTTTACGTAAAAGCCGTACTGGGTAACCAGGCTGGCGATGGCCGTTACGGCTACCACAAAGTACAAAAGGTCAACAGCGTGAATAATCTTTTGGGACCATTCCTTCAGTGTTAAATCAAAATTGCTCATCGGACAGAATCAATTCCCCTCTGTATAGCATCATGTTCACACGGTGGGCTACTGTTTGGAATTTATCGGCAATTTGCTGCGAATGGGTTTTCATGGACAGCGATAAATCCTCTACCAAATAGATTAAATCATTAAATTGTTTGTCAAGATTAGCATGACCGGATGTTTCATTTTGCTTAAGGATCGTTACGGCCTGGCGCAGCTTGCCGGCGGCCTGCTGCGGATGTTTCAAATAAAACAGGCGATCGGCGTCGTAAATCAGCTGACGAACTTCAGTAAGCGGCAGATAATAGCTGCGCAGCTTGAGTATGTTGCCTTCTACGGTTTGTACGGCTTCCTGCAGTTCAGGGGTTAATTTGTCTTTTTGCGGCAAAATGACCTGTTGCAGGGGTTCCTGCGTTTTAGTAAGGATATCCTGCACGTAAACGAAGGTGGTTTGTTCGATGACCGGCTGCCAGGGGGCGGGGCTGTGCGGCGAAAGCTGGAACACAACGAATCCTCCGACGAAGGCCCCCACGATTAGCCAAAATATGTTCTTTAACATCGTCGCCTCGTGTTAAAATACAATGATTAAACCCGAATGTAACTAAAAAAAGCGTTTTATGTAAACAGAAATTTGATGTTTGCAAAAAAGAGACTTTTTTCTTCGTTTAACAAATGCAACTACTAAACTTACCGATGATTGTAAAATAACGCTTATTAACCCCCCAGACCCGATTTGCCGGGTCTGTCCCCTTCATTTAGTGGGGGGGCGATAGGGGGACTTTTTTGCATGGTTTCTATTCATCAAAATACCTATTTGGCCAATCGTACAAGGCCTCACAAGATGTTTGCCGGGGATATTCGGACAAATGCTTATTCACCGTCCGGCGTAAATAAACTCCGCCACTCCAGCCACAGGCGCATATTAAACAGCCATTCGGAATGATTGACACCGCGCTGGTGCCGGTAATTTCTAAATTGCCGGTAGGAAGCGTCTGCCTCAAACTGCGTGGCGGCAAAGGGCCGGTAAAAAAGATGCACGCCGCTTTGCAATTGTTCCTCTACAATGCCGAAGGGGAAAGGCTCATGGTACCCTTGTTCGACGGTGTAATTCAAATAATCGGTATTAAACGCCCCTGCAACAGAGCCTTCGCCTTGGCGCAGTAATGCGCCGTAAACGCGGCCGTATAATTTGCCGTTGAACCAGTACCGCAGCGCCAAAAAATAGCGTTCCAGATTATTGCCCAGATAGTAACCGATGACATCCCCGTGATGCAAATACTTCTCCCAATCGTTTACCGGAGCGTTGTAGGTGCGGTTGCGCACCTGGGTATATTCCGCGCTGACGGTCAGGTCGTTAAAATTCAAGGCGTCGGCCCATTGCAGCCCCAGCGTTAGCCCTAACTCGTTAGGCTCTAAATCGCCCGGCTCTTTCTTTTCCGCCTGAAAATCATCGATTAGAAATTCGCCGTAAATTTCCAGTTTGTCAAAATACAAATCCCAGTCGATGTTGTACAGCAGATTAGCCGCCAGGCCTTTTTGATTAACATTGTGGGCATAGTACATCATTAAGGGATTTATATAGCCCAACTCCCAGTTTATGTTGGGACCGCCGTAAACCACCACTTCGCTCAGGCCGAGGGTGAAACGGTTTTTCCATGAATAACTCAGCCGGTGTCCGTTAATATAGCGGTTCGCCCAATTGCCGTAGCGGCGCTGCAGGCTGTCTTTTACGCTGCGCCGGTTCAACTGGACGCCCCAAAAGGAAAAGCACAGCCCGTTGTGGGCCAGCGTCAGCCGGTACTGGTCAAAGGGCCGGCTGTTGTCGGAAAACAATAACTGTCCCTGCCGGGCGGCGCCGATTTGCAGCCAGTCGCGGCCGACTTTGGCTTTAAGCCATTCGTTGCGGAAAAGCAAATAGGCCTGCTCGTTATACGCGTACAAACCGGAAAAACGCTTGCCGTCATAATTATCCGCAGCGCGGTTAAACACCTTAAAACGGTTGTAGACAAACACGTGGTCGCCTAAAAACACTCCGGCCTGCGGATAAAAATTAAAACCGCCTGATTTATCCGCTGAACCATAAAAAACATCGCCCTCCGCACCGATGAGCGCCATCGGTTGGGCAGGGGGTAGTTCGCCGGACAGTCCTAATAAATGAAGGGCCTTTTGGGCCAGCCTTTTCCATTGGCTGGTTTCTTGCAGGGAAAGCCGGCGAATTTCGGGTTGGAATTCTCTGACCGCCTGCCGGTACACCGGCCGGTCTTGCGCGCTAACCGAATCCGCCTGTAACAGGGCGCGGGCGATATTGAGGCGGTCCAGCGGACGCTGCGTAAAATCCAGCGCCGGCAGATAGCCGCGCAGTTTCAGATATTCAATATAATGGTTAGCCCAGTGGTAAGGTGGCAGGGTTTGCTGGGCGACTGCCGGAACGCTTAATAGCAGAAAAAATAGCAAAAGGGCGCTAAAAAACTGTTTCATCACTTGTCAACCTTTCTGCGTCAATGGAATCGTAAAACCGATTACCTTCTCGTTGGCAAATAAAATATGCAAAAATCGTAAAAATAGGAAATAAAATAATTATTCTGAAAGCTGGGCAAGTGTAGTGCGGTTCCCGGAGTCGCGCGCTATCTAAATACTCGCCCTACGATTCCTTTACCCAGTCCATACAAATCAACATAATCCATATTTATTAATTGATTTGTCGAACAGGCCGCTATGACTTAAATTACTATGCGTTGCATTGTGCTGGGGCAAGCTCTTGTTAACAACGCTCTTGGGGAACTTTATATTGAGATTGCCAGTAGCAGCATTGTTGGTTTTATGTATCTTTGTTTCGATTTTAACATCATATACAAGAAAGTGAGCCGGAATTGGATGAAAAGGTATTGGTAGAGCGCGCCAAAAAGGGCGATAAAGAAGCTCTCAGCCAATTGGTACAAACTTACAGCGAACGAATATATAATCTGGCTTTGCGCATCTTGCGGAACAAAGAGGATGCCGAAGATGTTTTGCAGGAAACCTTTTTAACAGTTATTGAAAAGATAAACAGCTTTGACGGCCGCTCCAGCTTTTTTACGTGGATTTACCGGATTGCCACCAACGCCAGCCTGATGCGTTTACGTAAAAATAAGGTGGTGTTTCAGCAGTTGAATGACAGCCCCGATTTTCAGGAAAGCGTGGAAAGCCGTGTGTTCATCGATTGGTCGCAGGACCCCTCGCTGAGTTTGTACGACGAAGAAGTAAAGAAAAAGTTAGACGAGGCCATAAATAAATTATCCGATATATATCGCGGCGTCTTTATTCTACGCGATATAGAAGGGTTATCAATTAAAGAAACCAGCGCCATCTTGCAGATTACCGAAGAAAATGTCAAAATCCGTTTACGCCGGGCGCGCCAGTTTTTAAGAGACTACCTTTCGGATTATTTTGAAGAGAGGATTGCCGGTAAAAATGCTTGAACAGCATAAAGACCATATCAAACAGATCTGCGATTTATTGGGCGAAGATTTTGACGATCCGGCCTGCCAGGAAGTGCTGGATCTTTTGAACAGTTGTCCGACCTGCAAAGTCTATTACGATACGGTGAAGAAGGCCGTTTTTCTGTGCAAGGAAAACGACTGCCCGGAGGAACTGCCCTCCGAAGCCGAGGAGCGCCTGATGCGCGTACTTGATTTGGATGAGATTTACAAGAAAGCAAAGCGCAAATAATTAATTGGCCGGCAAACTCAAGGTAATATCTTCGTTGTTCCCGTCTGCGGGGAGTTTTTTGCAGAAAATATCAACTACCAATAACAAAGACATAAATAAAATCCAAAATTAAAATAACAAACTCCAAACTTGTGCAGGAATTGCCGTCAGGATTTGTTATTTGACTTTTAGGATTTGGAATTTAAAATTTATCCGGGTTAAGCGTCCAGAAGTTCCCTTGCCGCCGTCTTCGCTAACTTTATCCTGTATCCTTTGCCGGCGTTATGCATCAAAACCAAGAGTTAAGCAAAAATAATCTGGAGGAAATAGATGCATCTGCTGCAAGTAAATGATATTAATTTTAATAAAGAAGTACTGGAGTCGTCCGTACCCGTTTTAGTAGATTTTTGGGCGCCCTGGTGTGCGCCATGTCGTTTAGTAGCGCCGGTTTTAGAAGAAATTGCAGAAGAATATACCGGCCGCCTGAAAGTCGTTAAACTGAATACCGATGAAAATCCGGCTGTGGCCATGAAGTACAACATCATGAGCATTCCCACGTTGTTATTGTTTAAAAACGGCGAAGTGGTGGATGAAACCATCGGCGCCGTGCCCAAACACGTAATTGTAAATAATCTGAATTATTACCTGCAGGATGTGGGCGTCCTGAATTAGGGAGGAAGATATGGCATTATTACAGGAAAAAGATCGCGCATATATTAAAGAGCTGTTTGCCAAACTGGAAAATGATGTAAAATTGGTGTACTTTACGCAGGAAATCGAATGCCAGTACTGCAGTGAAACGCATCAGATTATGGAAGAACTGAGCGAACTGAGCGACCGTGTAAAACTGGAAGTATACAATTTTGTTACCGATAAGGAAGCGGCCGAAAAATACCACATCGATAAAATTCCGGCTACCGTAATCGAAGGGCAAAAGGACTATGGCATCCGTTACTATGGCATTCCCTCCGGCTATGAATTTTCATCCGTATTGGAAGATATCATGGATGTTGCCAAAGGCGATTCCGGCTTGTCCGAAGAATCTAAAAATCTTTTAGCGGAAATAACCACGCCGCTGCGTTTGCAGGTTTTTGTTACCCCGACTTGCCCTTACTGTCCCAAAGCGGTTCGGCTGGCGCATAAGATAGCCATTGAAAATGAGTTTGTTACGGCGGATATGGTGGAAGCTACGGAATTTCCGCACCTGTCCATGCGTTATAACGTCCGCGGCGTGCCCAGAACGATGATTGGCGAAGATTATCCCATCGAAGGAGCTTTGCCCGAAAACGCCTTTATTCAAAAAATAGTTGGTTCATATAAACAAATGCAATAAGAAAAGGTAGGAACTTTATGGCAGAGAAATCAAAAAACAAAGTTGGATTAACCATTGCGCTGGCAGTAGTCGCTGTAATCGCTTTGGGATACGCCTTTATCGGCACCGGAAAACCCAGCGCCGAAAAAGCGCAAAAAGCAGCCCCGGCCGAAGCTACAGCGGCCAGCAGCAATACGACGGCTGATACGCAGGAAATGCCCGTGGCGCCGGATTTTACGTTGCGCGATCTTAATAATAAATCCGTGAAACTGAGCGATTACCGCGGCAAAGTGGTCTTTGTTAATTTTTGGGCAACCTGGTGTCCGCCCTGCCGCCGCGAAATTCCGGCGTTCATTGACTTGATCAAAAAATATGGCAAAGACGGTTTTGTGGTACTGGGCATTGCGGTAGACTCAAGAGAGTTTGCCAAGGTACCCGGCTTTGTTGAACAAATGGGTATGAATTATCCTGTTTTGTTAGATGAAACCGGCGTCTCTAATTTATATGGCGGCATTCGCAGCATTCCGACTACTTTTGTAGTGAATCGTGACGGCCGCGTGGTTTACCGTGTCGTCGGCTCCCGTCCCAAAGAAGTATTCGAGGAGGTCGTTACATCGTTGTTGTAATTTCCGGGAAGCTTTGAACCTGATTGTTTATAATTAAAATCATACGAAAAGGCATTCTTTCTACAAAGGATGCCTTTTTTATTAAAAATATGAATGACCAGTTAAAAACGAGGACTCCCAGGCTGTTAAGAATATTCCTCT
>CAZIBE010000147.1:0-7459 GCA_964536685.1 uncultured Calditrichaceae bacterium
ACCACTTCGTGGTGGGAAAATGACAGTGAGAGACCTTTTTAGAGTGAACTCATTTTTACGATAATTTTTTTAATCTCTTGGAGATATATCGGCGTATATTACAATTAAATTAATGTTACTTGGTTTTTCCCGGCTGGGGAATCTTATTTACCACTGAGGGCACTGAGTTCGCTGAGATTCACTAATTTTTTGACTCTCTTTTCAGACCACCATCCTGATACCGCGGCCTGATACTTGATACCTGTAACTTGTATCCTTCTTTCCTATTTCCTGATTTCTTGTTCCTAATTGACCGCTGAGGGCACTGAGAACACTGAGGTTCTTTTAGTTTTCAGTTATCAGTTTTCTGTTGTCAGCAGCGTAAGCCCCGTAAGATGCAAGCCTCCAAAGGAGCAAGCTGTGCCTTCGGCATTGTCAGTTCCCGTTCCTATTTCCCAATTCCTATCCTGATATCTGATACTTGATACCTGATTCCTGTATTCTCTTTTCTGATTACTAATTTCTATTTACTAATCTACCACTGAGTGCACTGAGGACACTGAGGATTGAGGGTTACTTATTCTTTTACTCTCTTTTCAGACCTCCTTCCTGATACCTGCTACCTGATACTGTTTTCTCTTTTCTATTTTCTGATTTCTTCTTTGAGTTCCTAATTCTCCCGCTTTGCGGGATATTCGCTTCGCTACGACAAGTTCCCAATTCCTCCTTCCTGCCCCCCTCCGAAGGAACTATCCGCAGTTCCGGTCCCTTCATTTTCAGCAAGTCGGCCGTGCGGCAGTGCAAAATCTTTTTGGCGGCAGCCAGTCCGGACATGGTGGCTCCGGCCACACCGTGACTGAGCGTACTGGCTCCGCACATTAGTAGATTTTTAATTTCCGTCTGCACGGGAAACGCGCCCGGCCCCACTTGTTTCGGACTCTTATCGATGCCATACAAACTACCGTACGTGACGTTAATATAATGCTCGTTGGTTAAGGGAGTAGCCAGATTGCTAAATACGACATGCTCCGAAATACCTGGTACATGTTTTTCCAATTTAGCAAACATGCGTTTTTTCAGCGCTTCTTTCAATTCCTGATAATCGGCCGAACGCGCGCCGCTAGGTTCATCAGCCCATTTGCGAAAGGCCTTGTAGCCTACAAAGGTGAAGGCCTCACAGGTGTGGATTCCGTCGCGTAATTTTGTGGGATCTTTTAGGGTAGTTACCGTTAAAAACATAGCAGGAACCGAATCATGGTTTAGCGCATAATCGCTCATTCCCTGTCGGTACAATCCGTCCACATCCGGCGAATCATATAACCAGTAATTGCCGGAATCCAGTCCGGCCGCCCGCAAATCCATCTTCACGGCAAAGAATAAACTAAGCGCCGAGACAGAGTATTTCACCGTATCCAGTTTTTTACGCAGCTTCCGGGAAAGATATTCACGGCCGATAAGCTTGCCAAAGGTCACCTCCGGATCGGCATTGCTGATTACATAGCGTGCGCTGATTTCCGTGCCGTCCTGTAAACGTACGCCGCGCACACTATTCTTCTCCGTTAAAATTTTAGTAACGGGCGATTTTAAACGGATTTCACCGCCGGCGCGTTTTAAGGCGCGTACAAAGGCCTTGGGTATGGCTATTGCGCCTGTTCTCGGGTAATAGCCGCCGTCCAGATAATGATGGGTGATGCCGGCGTGGACAAAGACCGAGACCTGCGAGGGCGGCATACCGTGATCGCCCGATTGCGCCGACAGAATGCCCTTGAGTAAGGGATCGGAAACATGGGCGTCAATTAAATCCTGCCCGCTGCGTTTGTACCATTTCAACAGTAAGAGCACACGCCCGGGCATCTTCAGCGCGTCGCCGGCGCGGCGGAATTTTCCCAGATGGTTTAAATTTTCCATCATGGCTGTTACAGTTGCAAAATAGCTCTCTATACCCCGTGCTTCCTGCGGAAAGCGTGCTTTTAAGCGATCAATCAACTTATCCTTTCCGCGGGGAAAATCAAAACGCTCGTGGCCGAAGACAAAATGATCAAAACCATTGGGATTCAGTTCGTAAAACGAAAGATCCTGCGATACGCCCAGACCTTCGTAAACAGCGCGCATCGGGCCGCCCTCCTGCAGTCCGCCGATGTAGTGCACGCCGGGGCTGAAACGGTAGCCGTTTAAGGTGAAGGAATGGGTCCAGCCGCCGGGCACGTCGTGCTGTTCGCAGACCAGCACCTTTCTGCCTGCCTGGGCCAGCGGTACCGCGGCGCCCAAACCGCCGGCGCCGGAACCGATAACAATAACGTCATAATCAGAAGACATTTATTTATTCCTTTTTACATGGGCAATCATTACCGCAAATAAATTCAACTACTATCTACCCACTGAGATGCGGATTTGACTTAACAAATGAATTTTCAGGACAAAGGCAAAATTATTTCTGCTTTAATTTATTATGGGTATTCAGCCAGTCCTGTAGTTTAAAGATTTTTTCACTTAGCGGGTAGCGACCATTAGCGAACACGCCATAGTCTCCCCCGCCTCCCATAGCCGAAGAAAAGCGTACAGAGTTAGCATGAAACAGCCAGATATCGGTCCATATTCGTTCGATATGCTCGTCAAAAGGATTTGCGCTTTGGGGCAATCCTCGGGCATATCCCTTCGCCCAGATTTCGGATATTATTTTTGTTGCGGTATGCGTTAAAGCATTCGTGCTGTTGATCGTATGATGCATCCGGTTGAAATGGTTTTCCACCCAATTTGTACTGTGGCAGGTTAAACAAATTTGCTGCATGCGTCGCTCCCTGACCTGCTGTTCCTTTTTGTCAATTAAAAACTTTGCTACCGGTGTACCATCCAATTCGGTGGCCAAAGGTAAGCCGGCAGCATTTTTTATCTTTGTTAAATCGGGACTGCTGGGATGGGGGTGAGCATAGGGGGCGCCAAAAATCCGCCAGGCCAGACGATCATTGAACTGATGCGTACGTTCGGCCACCACATCTCCGTCATCATTTACCAGCAGGCTAACATGACAGGTAGCGCACGTGGGTGCCGTAAAGTCCTGTCCTACCTTCCAGGGCACCGCTTTAAAGTTGAAGTTTTTACCTTGTGAACTGAAAATATTGCCGTGTTTACTGACTTGGTAGACTTTGTAGGCCGGCACATCCGGTCCTTTATGACATTCCGCGCAGGTATAAGGCTTACGCGCCGTTTCGATGGAAAAATCATGACGCGGATGGCAGGACGTGCAGGAGCCCAGACTGCCATCGGGATTAATACGGCCCACTCCCTGATTAGGCCAGCCGCTCAGACGTGGGAAGGTCATTTCGCCAAAATCGGTCTCTTTGATAACTTTGCCGGTCACTTTAACCCGAGTGCCGTGGCAGTACAAACAGGATTCGGCATCTGTTAAAGAATCACTGGCAGCGAAATTTATTCCATGATGGATAAAAGTAATGGGGTTGTTATTGGTTTTAATCAATTGCCTGTATACAGAGTTTTCCATTAAATCGCTATAGGCATGTGCCATGATATTTTGATCGTATTGTTTGGCTTCCACCGCGTGGCATGTGGCGCAATCGTTGGAGCTGACCACCACATTAATTTTGTAGCCATTATGTTCGAAGGAATCTTTATGCTTATCGGTATTCAGCGAATGGCACTCATAGCAGCCCACAACCACATTTTGCAGTTTGGGGGCAATGTTTTTTGTTGAGATGCGTCTGGCAAGTTTTCCCTTTTTTAATGCCTGGGCAGGGGTGGTGTGGGCATGCAGGCCAGCTTTCCAGGAAGCCACAATTCCCGGATGGATGGAAGTGTGGCAGCTCAGACATTCCTCTGTTTCCGAGCTGAACTTAACTTCCTGGGCAACCGACAAAGATACAGAAAGGGAAAAAATCAATCCACAAAACAAGAAAAAGAATCTCATGGCTCTTCCTCTACTATAATATTTTTTTTAGAAGTATGTTCACTGTGGGTGCAGAAGGAATATAGCTCTTTCTTGAATATAAAAGAACCGCTGCAGGGAAAAAATCTCTGCAACGGTTTTATCATGGCTATCATTACTACAACGACACAACGGCTTCACTTAACTAATTCCTGTTCCCTTTGCTACCGTTCTGATCACGCTTCACGGAATTTGAAAGACAGAGCCAGCTTGCTACGAAAAGCCACAACTTTGCCGTTTTCGATTTTTACATCCTGCGAGACTACTTCGGCAATGCGTAAATCTTCCAACGAGGCGCTGGCTCTTTCCACCGCTTTTTTAGCGGCGTCTTCCCAGGAAACTTCGCTGGTGCCGATAACTTCGATTACTTTGTAGACCGACATAACCCATTCCTCCTTTATTTATGTGAGCATCTGTTTAACGGGAAATTACAAATCCCTTTAAAATGATTACTTCAAAGTTTTTGTCAGACTAACAAAATTTTGGAGGAATTCCTTTTCCAGGCGCTTAGCGAGAACACTGTGACTACAGTTATATTTAATCCGGACAGAATACACACTGTTCAGTATGGTTGGATCATAACCGCTCTAATATATAAATTTCATTTACAAAATCAAACACTCAGCACAATTAAATGGCAAGCAAGGCGAAATTCCACTTTTGTATCATAGGTAAGCAAAACGCCCCTGATATGCTTATCTTTGTGCCGGGTTAGTTTGATTAAAATGAAACAATCACCCTCACACTTACTATTTAATCCAATACAATTTTTTCGTATGTTAAGCAAGCATTTTAAAAACGGAGTATCATGCGCCCTGTTTCAAAAAGTATCAAGGATTTGCTTTACTATCTGCTCTCCGGTGCGGTAGCCCGCATTTTTCCGTTGCTGCTCTTCCCTTATATCGCCCATGTGCTGTCTCCGGAAGATTTCGGCTTATTTTCACTGTACCGATTGTACACAGCGCTTGGAGCGGCTATTTTTTTATTCGGAATTGAACAGGGACTATTCCGATTAATTCCAGAATACGACGATACTAAAAAGAAGCGTTTAAACGGCAGCGCCTTATACTTTAGCCTGTTCAGCGGCGTCGTATTCGGCATTGCTTACTTTTTGGGCGGGCCTGTTTTTCAACCGCTGTTGTTTGACGCCAACTTTTCATGGCCGGCTCTTTGGCTGCCGCTGATGGTGATCAGCGCAGGATTTTCCGGGGTTATCCTGACCTATTACAGCGCCGTCAGGGACAGCCGCCGCTATTTTTTACTCAGCGGACTTCGCGTGGCGCTTTTGTTCATAATCTTTGCCGGCGGATTGTATGCCGGATTTGGCTTTAAATCCTTTTTCGCCGCCGTATTGATCTCTGAAGCGGCTATCTATTTGCTGAGCTGGCCGCTGCTTAAATCCAGCCTAAAACATCGACCGCAACTGGACCATATTAAAGAATTGCTTGGTGTGGGCTTTCCGCTAATGGGCGTATTTCTGGTTACTCTGTTGCTTTACCAAAGCGACCACTATCTGCTTAAATTTTTTCGCAACGTGGAAACCACGGGCGTCTATAATTACGGCTACAAGTTTGCCGCTGTGTTGAGCCTGTTCGTTGTGTTAGGGAATAAAGTGTGGCTGCCCCGCCTGTACGCTCAGGGACGGGAATTCATATTTACTAATATGAAGGATTACGCCACCTTGAGTATGCTGGCCATGCAGACCTTCTATCTGCTACTGCTGACCGTATTCACAATCTGGAAACAAAGCTTGCTTCCGCCCGGATTCGGGCAGGCCTTCACGGTGATCGTCATCGCCGGATTCGGCTACATTTTTTACGGTCACGCGCAGGTGCTGGACGGCTGGCTCATTCTGGAGCGAAAAAGCGGAATCCTGTTTATCACTTCTTTAGGTGCGCTTATCGTAAACCTGATTCTGAATATTATTTTCATTCCCCGTTACGGCATGTTGGCTGCCGCCCTGACCACAACGTTTAGTTTTATCGTTTTATGGCTTGGAATTATTATTTACCTAAAACGTACGCAGACCGATTATCCTTTTGCCGGATTAACGGGCGAGTTTTTAATAGGCTTGCTTCCGGGAATCATCTATTTACTTACACAAAACATAGTTTGGAGCGGATTAGTCTGGATGGTTATATTGCCGGTTTTACTGCGCCGTAATACGTTGTGGAAAGCGCTCATTTTTAATCCGTCAAAGCAGAGTGGATAATCTGCAGGTAATTGGCCGATTCCTTTTGCCAGGCGTACTTTTTACGGATGCTCAGCGCCCGCTGCCAAAAGCGCCGGTAATTTTCCTCTATGATTATATCACGAATAGCGCTGGCAATGGCTTCTATCGAATGCGGATTGACCGCATATCCGATGTTTTCTCCCTTTACAATAGCTTCAATCTCCGGATAGTTGCTGCCGATCACCGGAATTCCGGCCTGGATGTATTCGAACAGTTTATTGGGCAATGCGTGGTAGTAACTGAGCGCTTTGCCGGAAATCAGCGTAAAGCCCACATCGGCGGACATGGTATAGCGCTGTAATTCCTGAAAAGGCACGGCGTCAATAAAAATGACTTTTTCTGCGGCCTTTAGTTCATCTGCCTGCCGGCGCAATGTATCTTTTAACGGACCGTCGCCCACAACAAATAAAACCAGGCCTTCTACTTGTGCCACAGCGGCAATTAACTGTTCCAGACCGCGGCCTTTGAATATCTGTCCCTGATAAATTCCGATTTTGACTTCCGGCGGAATGTTGAAGTTCTCCCGCAAATAACTGCTGCGCTCCAGATCCCTGAATTCCGGGATATTGCGCACAAAGCTCACCGTACCAAGGAAAGGGTAAGTTTTAAGGAGATGCCGGGCATCCGATTGGCACACCGTAAAAGCAGCGCGGGCCTTTTTTATCCCGAAACGTTCATACTGTTTCCAGAACCAGCGGCGCAAAGGCTTACCGTTTAGCGCTTCCACCTCTAAAAACAACTCCACGCTGTCGTAAATATAAGGAGTGAAGCGGAGCATGTTTTTTATTCGTAAAGGAAACAGCGGATATATATCGTAAGAAATATACAGCTCCGCCCGTAAGCTGAACAAGCGGGCCAAAGATTTTAAAATGAATTCCGGGATGCGCCAGAACATGGCTTTGTTCCGCAGACGGATGAGATGCAGCGTGATTCCCTGCCACAGCTCTGTATTAAGCCCGGGGTGATAAACGGCCAGCAGATGCACATCAAAGCCGGCTTCGGCCAGCGTGCGCGCTTTGCGGTGCAAATTGGCTTCCTGATACAGATCGGATATGGTGACGATGATGATTTTTTTTTTGTTCATTTCATTACCGGAATGGCTTCCAATAAAATTTAGATAAAATTATGATAACATTCAAAATTTACTATTTGATTTGCCACATCCGTCCTAAATAATGTTTTTGAATTGCCGCTATCTTTAGATAGTGGTCAGTAAATGTCACAGAAGTGTTAAGGCTTTAGCCGAATACAACAACGGGAGTTACTATTTTAGGGCTAAAGCCCGTTATTGTTTGGATTTCATCACC
>CAZIBE010000148.1:0-1469 GCA_964536685.1 uncultured Calditrichaceae bacterium
ATATTGTTTTACTATTGATCTTCTGTTTATCCTTTAATTTAACCGCTGACGATATATACTTTAAAAATAGCTATGTATTGAAAAATGTTAAAATTATTAAGCGTGATGCTAAGTGGATTGAGGTACAGACCACTGAGGGTGAAGCTAAATATGCCGTCAAATCGGTTTTTAAAATCGAAAAATCGCCTTTTGATTCTAATGGTCAAACTCAGATGTTGCTGACAGACAAAAGAAACGCAGATGAAAAGATGGCCCCCGGAATAGGTTACATTCATATAGGCTGGGGCGGTAGCATGGATATTAACAGTTCTGACGATATCGAGATGCTTATGGACCCATTTAAAATCCAGACACTGAGTTTAGACAATCACTTTAATTTAATTGCCGGTTTTAAGAATATCGCTCAAATCGAAATACGAAATTCAACCATAAAAGGTATTGATCTCTGGTACAAACAAGGAAACTATCTTCAAAACGGAGACAGATATGAGGTAAAAATGAAATTATCCACTTCGCAATGGATAGTTAAGTTCAATCCCTTCTTTGTCGTCAATCCGCCATATCTTGCCGTATTTGCCATGTACGGTCAGGGAACCTCATCCTATGTGGATGACCATGGCGACGGTTTTAAAAATGGGAAAAATCGTCTGTTTGGTATCGAATTTTATTATTTAGCCAAATATTTTTCCGCAAGCTTGAATTTGCAATGGCATACAATCACTTTTAATAAATTTGATATCCAAAGTATTGGATACCTGGAGCAAAAATTTGAGATGTCCCGGCTTATATTTGGTGTATCGTTAAATATTGGCATGGGTGCATAGAAAAAACCGGGAGGTGGATAAGATGTTATTAAATCGAACCAAATCTGTTTTTAAATGGCGCTATTTACTTTTCATGTCCATTTTACTGTTTGGTTGTGCCGCAGAAAAAGGCATGTATCTTAAACTGACTACGGAGCATTATCCTGCATTAAAAGTCAAAGATTTAACGCTTTTTTCAAAAGACAGTACCTTCTCTCTAAACGGTCTTAATCTGGATGTTAAGGGTAAAATTAAATGGGCCGATTTTGATTCCTCAGGAAAATATGTATTAGCAAATTACGATCCCTGGGATTCGCCCCAAGGTAAGGGACTTGTTACTATTTGTTTCGATTTAGAACAGAAAAAAATTATATGGGGTTCACGGAGCAATCCGTATTATGGTTTTATTTATCCGGATTTTTATGAACTTAAGTTCACTGATGGCACAAAATTAATTTCCAGAAAAAACGGGATGCTGCTTGCAGAATTTCCCAGCAATGCGACAGTGCTCCCAAAGAGAAAAATATGGATTCAAAAACAAAAAGATTCAAAAGGTACAAGCCAATATTTAGCCAAAAGTTTAATAGGCGGTAAAGTCCTTTGGCGGGCAAATATGACCGGTGGAGGAGAATGGTTTGCTTTTGAAGGAAACAAGAAATACAGCGT
>CAZIBE010000148.1:1569-7436 GCA_964536685.1 uncultured Calditrichaceae bacterium
ATGGTTTGCTTTTGAAGGAAACAAGAAATACAGCGTAGGGGATGATGGTTTATATTGTTTGGATTATTCCAACGGGAAAACATGGTCTGTCAAAGCATCAACCACAGCCACGGAAGGCGAATTAAAAGCAGCTGTGCTCAGTGTAATAAGTCTTACCCTGGCAGCCATGGGCGGCGGCTATGGAGCAGTGAGAGGACCGGATCACATCTCTGGTTTAAGCTCTGCGCCATTTATTTTTAAAGACCGTGTTTATTTTGTAGCGAAAAATGAAATCTTATGCGCAGATAAAGAAAAAGGAACTTTAATCTGGAAAACTCAACTCAAGGCAAATCCTTCGCGCGCAGTTATTGGTGCGGTGGATTCTACCCTGTTGGTGATTTATAACGGGTGGCGAATGAAAAACAGCGCACTTACTTCTGCCGGAGGCTCAGCCATATTTATGATTCGTACCCAAGACGGGAAAATGCTCTACATGTATGAATCAGACAAAAATAATCCGATCGTTGATTATATTTCCACACCCACTTCCATTTATTTAATGTCTATGGAAAATTTGTTTGTACTGGATAAAAAGCTTCGTTTGATAAGTCAGATAAGCTCTAAAAAATACGGCCGTTTTTTAAAGTTAATTAAAAATGATAAATCGGGAATTTTTTTACGGACAACAGATGGTGTTTTGTCTTTTTCAGAATCGCCGCTGCACTTAAAGTGGTGGAAAAAATTAAATACCATGAAAATTGACCGAAAAAATAATCCATGGTTAATAGGCAACGCCATGTCTGGCAAAAGATATGTCCTTATAGACGGAAACATTGTGGATGTATACACATCGTGGAAAAAACTTTTTGATGCATTGTTTGCCAATACCTATTTAACAAATTATTATACGGTAAATAATTATCTATGGCTTCAGAATTCAGACAGATTCTCATGTATTAATGCAGAAGATGGTAATTATGTAATACAATTGTATATTCCCAAAGAGGTTTCATATTCGATTACCAGTGATGGTAAGTTGCGTTATTACACAGGTAAAAGAATAGCGCAAATATCCCTGCATTTAAATACTAAAAAGGCCCGCTAATAAAAAAGAAATGGGTGAAAAATGAAAAAAGTACTTTTGTCCCTGATACTTATCATATTGGTTTTTTCTGCAGAAATTTTTGCGCAACAGAAACTCCACGCCGTTGTTTACCTTAAAAACGGAAATCAGGTGAATGGCGTCCTGATGAAATATTCTGCTTCTATGGCTCAGATTGCGCCCGGGGGGGATATTTCTTTTCAGAATTTCTATGCCGATCAAATCGATTCCATGCGGATTATAGAAACCAAACAGATTATATATTTCAAAACAACGATCGTAACGGAAAAGGAAAAACCAGCACCTGTAGGCGATATTGTGACTACTCAGAAAACATCGATAGAAAGGCGTTGGTCTTTGATTGCCGCTACGGGCCCGGCCTGGATTTTTTATGAGGCAACAGATATGGCCGGTTTTAACAATTCTCCGCTATGCAACCGCTTTGCCATCCGCTATCATCCTCAAAAAGATTCGCCGTTAGGCGGTGGAGAATTTATTGAGCTCGCCCTCTATCATACGAATTTGGTTATGGTCAGGGTAAACGTAAAATCTTCCTTGAATGTCTTTGCTTTAAATTATGGACTTGTCCGTTACATGGGTAACGGACAGTCATATATCGATCTTTTATTGGGTATTTCCATTCATTCGTTAAATCATGGCGAATCGATGGGCTTGAGTAATAGTTATCTCGGAATACGTCTGGGACTCGGCATGGTAATTCCGCTTGCCCCCCGGTATAATTTAACCGTTAATGGTAGTGTCGACATAACATATACAGGTAGGAAGAAAGATATGTTCGGGCAGGAACATGCCACCAGCGCCGGCGGTCTTACTTTCTTAAACGCTGGTTTAATGTATGACCTACCGAAAGGAAATATTTTTACAAACTTAAGATCGAGAAATTCGCGACAAACATATTTTGGGGGATGGGGGCAAAAGCTCGGTCTTACAGCCGGTTTGAATATAGCTTCGGTGCTAGGAAAAAGTGATCATGATATTTCCTCTGTAAAACGCATAGTTCTGGGGATTTATACATTTCATCAATATACCAGCTATTTTTCCCTGCAACCGGAAATTTTCTATACTTTCAGAGGATATAAAGTGAAAACTACAGCGGAAAATCAATCAACATATTATAACGATTATTTATCAATGGCAGTACTCTCAAAGTGGATCTACCCGCTGGAAATCGTGGAGCAATTTAGATTGAAACCTGCTGTTTTAATCGGGCCAACTTTATCTTTTAATATAAACGCTGATATAGAAAGCGGTTCTTCCTTATATGAGAACAATGATTTAAAAAATGTCGATGTCGGTATTTTAGTTGGCCTGTGCGCCGAATATGGCAACTCCCCGGTTAAGGTAATGTTTCAATATGAATTGGGGGTAACGCCGCTTTATAAGTCATCTAAGCTGAAAAATTCGGTGTTCACACTTCTGTTGACGTATGAAATATAATCAGTTGTTTTTTGTATTAAGCTGAAAATTTGAAGGAAAAAGGACGATATGAAATTTATCTACATAATCTTATTGGCGCATTTATGCAATTCTTCTTTTCTCCATGCACAAGATTCCCCACAGGTAAAAGCTGATTCATTGCAAGCAGATACATCGAAAATCTCAACTACTCCTCCGTCCTATAAAGGATGGAAAATCATTCGTCTCATGCAGTTTGGAATTGGTTTTGGCAGCGGAGGAGATAAGGGATATGGCAAAAAATCCACGGGTCTGGTCGTTTCCATGGAACTTGTCAATCTGGCCTGGTCTATTCCCGGTTTTTACAATATTGCCCTTGGCGCTTCTTTATTTGAAGCGCATTTAGGTCCGGCTATAGATGAGTTAGGTGAAAATACAATAACTTGCAGCGGTGCACCCTGTTCCTGGCTGCCGGTCTATTTATATTATCCCCTATATTCTTCTGAAAAAAAATTAAAAAATAAACGCTATCCTAAAGTGCGCTCTCCCTTTATTTATGCCTTTGCCGGCGGCAGCTTTTGGGGATTGAATAATAATTATATCCATGCGGGCGTTAATGCTGTTTTTTGGACTTTCGAATACAAGAAAACACATAACTATTACACTTATAACAGAACTGTAAGTGAGGCGTTGGCCGACGCTATTATGAAACTGATGGCTGCTATTTTACCTATGATGGACACAGAAGCGCAGGCTGGTATTTTTTACGCTCCGCCGTATGATAAGGGAATAAAAAAAGTAAACGGCAATTTTGGTTTTTATTTAAGGCTGAATTTTGGATTCGGCGCTACACTATAAGGTACTTACCACCCCATCTCCGTGCGCTGTTCTATTACCTTAAACGGCGACCAGCCCGGCCGCCGTTTGTCCAGAAACTGATGAATAAAGGTGGGATGACCCTGCTTGATGATCTTGGATGCATCGTCAAGTGTTTTGCCGATGTCTGTTTCCCAGCGCCAGGCTTTGCGTCCCCATAAAACATAAAAAGGGCTTTCGCCACGCTGATTGAGCGCGGCAATTAACGCCCGGTGGAAGGGCTGCCAAAAGGCAAAATGTTTGTTCTTATCTGCCGGAGCGGAAAAGGTCATGGCCGTATTGATTAGTAAAATACCCTGACCGAGCCATCGTTCAAACAGTTGGGCCGGCGGCGGGAAATTATTGGCTGCGGCAATCTGCCGGCACTGGGCGATGGGTGTGCTGTAATCGGCCAGGCCGCGCGCCACTAACAGCGCTTTCAGGATGTTCTTTAAACCGTTGCCGTTGGTTTTGTCCTGCCAGTTTGTAATCTCGGCGTCCCAAAAAGCCACGCCGTTAGCCGAAGCGGCCCGCGGATAGGGATCTTCGCCATACAGGACGCAGGTGACTTGCTGCGGATTCATATAGGTGAAGACGTTAAAGATTAATTCCGGCCGCGGAATGACCGGCGAATGAGCGGCCACATGCGCATCAAGCTTATGGTAAAAGTCAACCAGATTAAAATATGGATGTAAAAATTCTTCCCAGACTACAGACAAACGCATGCAAATTCCTGTTTTTTTGTGGCAAAAATAGGAATTTTAAGAGTTAAATCAAAACACGTCCTTTAAATGTTGTGTGGGAGTTATCCATTAAACTCTAAACCGGTGGCTTTCAGCCCAAAATTATCTGCCGGGGTAGTCTTCTCTGAGTATCCTTTTTATTTCTTATTTATAGCTTCAACCGCTCGGGCCGGATTGTAGCCCCTTACGCTAAACTGGAACTGCCGGCCCCAATAAGCCACATTCAAAAACAGAGGATAATAGAAATTTCGCCAGCCGCCCGGCATGCGCAGCCAGCGGAAGAGCCGCTTAAAGATGCGCTGCGGTAAATAAAATTTTTTGTTGATCCACTACAAACCGGCTTCCAGGTCTTCTTTGCTCATCAAGGCAGGTTTAAAGACGGCGTTTTTGTAGTCGTAATGTTCCCAGTTAAAATCATCGATGCGCTCTTTCATCTCTTCAAAAAGGTCAGTTCCCGGCAAAGGCGTTAAGATGGAAGCCTGCATGGCGTCCATGCCAATATCATCGAGAATATGGAGTGTTGTTTCGAATACGTCAACACTGTCGGTGTCAAATCCAAAGATTAATCCGGCTTCCACACAGATGCCGTAATCATGTATCTTTTTAACGGCCTCTTTGTAATACTGTGGCTGTTTGATGGTTTTATTCTGCGAGCATAAGGCGCTTTCCGAAAAAGCTTTCCAACCCAACAAACACGCCTACGCAGCCCGCCTGGTGCAATAATTTCAACAGCTCCGGGTCATCCGCTATTTCGATGGAAGCCTGGGTTACCCATTTTTTTTGCAGTGGTGTAATGGCTGTTAGCAAGCCGGTAATGTAGTATCTGTCCTGCGTTAAATTATCGTCGATAAACATGAAAAAGTTTTCGTGAAAACTCTGTAACTCATCTACAACGTCTTCAATTTTGCGCGTGTAGCGCTCTCCCTTGAAAAATGAAGTGATGGAACAAAAGGAACATTTATTGCGGCATCCCAGGGTGGCATACATGGTATTAACAGAGATGTACCTTTTTTTATCCAGCAGATGTTTGGGCAGATGACAGGGCGGATCGATCTCCGGATTACCGTGATAAATTTGTTTCAATCCGCCATTTTGGACGTCGGCTAAAACTTCCGGCCAGGCGCCGCCAGCCGGCCCGATCACTACAGAATCAGCATGTTCGAGGGCCTCGGCAACATTGAACGTGGGATGAAATCCGCCCATCACTACGGGAATGGATTTAGAGCGGAAGTAATCGCCTAATTCATAGGCCCGCGGCGCAGTAGCCGTCATGGCGGTGATGCCAACCAAGTCGAAATCACCGTTGGTTGGCATATCGTCAACTTGTTCATCGATCAAGCGGATTTCATGCTCCGGCGGCGTGAGCGCGGCTACCGAAAGAAGGGACAGCATGGAAAAGGGAAAGGTTTTACCGTTAAAAATCTTTTTCTTGCCCAGCCCCCGCCAGTATCCGGACGAAGGTGATATTAATAAAATGTTCATTTCCGACCCTTTTAAAATTTTTTGGTTTTATGTTGATCTGTGTGCGTAAACAGCCACTTAATATCACAGCTTTCAGTTTATAATGTACAGCTGTCCTAAATAATTTTAAATTCAATATCACGTATTGTAAAAACAGGATTTAGGACGAGTTTATTGCCGATCTCCAAAACAATCCCCCTAAAACAATGATAACTGATTGTCCGGCGGTGGTCCTACATCTGTTTCAAAGGGCTCGTCCAACCACTTTTGCAAGCTGATCTTAACAAACAGATTTAATCGTAAAAATGACA
>CAZIBE010000149.1:0-7245 GCA_964536685.1 uncultured Calditrichaceae bacterium
GAAAACGGGACGGCCTTTGCCGCCACGGAGCAAGGCGATGAGAAATCTATTGTTTATATTAAGGATATAAGATTTCTCACGGCGTTCGAAATGGCAACAACCGGTTTTTAGAGCAGACTCATTTATCTTTGCTTAAGAGTTTAAGCTAAAAAGGCAGTGAATAGTAAAAATTCATTAATTCAAAATCCATAATTCATAATTTCATAAGAGGACCTTATGCCAAACTTTTTCACTGATAACAAAGATATTCTTTTCCAGTTCAAACAATTGGATTTAAAAGAGATCGTCGAAATTATGGAGAATGATTTCGAAGAATCCAAAACATACAATTACGCTCCTAAAGATTATCAGGACGCTATGGACAATTACCGCAAAGTGCTGGAAATTGTCGGTGATTTGGCCGGAAATATCATTGCGCCCAACGCCTCGGAAGTGGACGAAGAGGGCGCCCATCTGATTGACGGCAACGTTATTTACGCCAAAGGAACGCAACTGGCACTGGAAAAGTTAACTCAGGCAGAACTAATGGGCTTTACTCTGCCGCGCAAATACGGCGGCTTAAACTTCCCCACCACCATTTACGTAATGGCCATCGAAATGGTCTCGCGCGCCGACGCTTCGTTGATGAATATCTTTGGTTTACAGGATATTGCCGAAACCGTTAAAAAATTCGGCAGCGAAGAACAGAAAGATGAATTTTTACCCAAATTTGCCAGCGGCCAGGCCACCGGCGCCATGGCCTTAACCGAACCGGACGCCGGCTCCGATTTGCAGGCCGTTAAGCTTCAGGCCTATCAGAACGAAAAAGGCGAATGGCGGTTGCGCGGCGTGAAACGTTTTATCACCAACGGCGGCGGCGATATTTTACTGGTATTGGCGCGTTCCGAGGCGGGCACTAAAGACGGCCGGGGTTTGAGCATGTTTGTATGTTATGGCGACGACACCGTTAAAGTGCGGCGCATCGAAAACAAATTAGGCATCCACGGCTCGCCCACCTGCGAACTGCAATTTAACGACACGCCGGCGTTGCTTGTGGGCAAACGCAAGTTCGGCCTGATTAAATATGTAATGGATTTAATGAACGGCGCCCGGATAGGTGTTTCGGCGCAGGCTTTGGGCATTTCCGAAGCGGCCTACCAGGAAGCGCTGGAATACGCCAAAGCGCGCGAGCAATTCGGCAAAGCCATTTACGACATTCCGGCAGTGGCTAATATGCTTATTGATATGCGTGTGGCGGTGGAAAGCGACCGTTCGCTGATTTACGCCACATCGCGCTGGGTGGATTACCGCGATCGATTGGAAGAAAAAGTACAACAGTTAAAAGCCGAGGGAAAAGATTTTACGGAAATCAGCGCCCGGCAAAAGCAGGCTAATAGAATCGCCGCCTTGCTGACGCCCATGACTAAATATGTGCTTACCGAAAACGCTAACAAGATCGCCTATGATTCTTTGCAAATTCACGGCGGCACCGGCTATATGAAGGAATTCCGCATCGAGCGGCTGGTGCGCGACGCCCGCATCACCAATATTTACGAAGGCACGTCGCAATTGCAAATCGTAGCCGCCATCGGCGGGACGATCAATGATATTCTGGCCGAAGATTTTGAGGCCCGGGAACAAAGGAATTACAAAGGCAATCTGCAAAGACTGGCTGATATTTTAAAGGAAATCCGCGAAATCTTTTTG
Source organism: uncultured Calditrichaceae bacterium (assembly GCA_964536685.1). Taxonomy (GTDB): domain Bacteria; phylum Calditrichota; class Calditrichia; order Calditrichales; family Calditrichaceae; genus CAZIBE01. The sequence continues at coordinate 1,687 of CAZIBE010000149.1, forward strand.
GACAGCCGCAAATTTGTGGTCGACAAGAACGATAAGTACTTTCAGGATGTGGCGGCCAAGGATCTGGTGGAGCTGTACAGCTATCAGTACGTGGGTTATTTACTGTTAGACGAAGCGGAAAAAGATCAGCGCAAGGTTTTTATCGCCAACCGCTACATCACCAGCGCGCTGGCCAAGGCACGTAAAAACGCCGAAGAGATCAAAAACGAAACGTTTTCGGATTTGTTACACGCTGATGAGATTTTGATTTAAGCGGAAACCGGGTAAATATTCAAGGGACGTTTTGGTGCGCATGCGGCTACAAAGAGCGCTTTGGAATTAGAAACTGGGAATCGGGAATTCTGCTGACATAGCAAGACGTGGGCATCTTATTCATTTTTTAGGGGGGAATTTGTTTTGAGAAAAATATTAACCATCGTTTTTTTATGCGCGTTACTGACGGGCATGGCTTTTGCCCAGAGCGGTTTAATTACCGTTAAAAGCGCTCACGATGTTAAAACCACCGCCGACCGGCTGGAAAAAGTTTTAAAAGAAAAAGGCATGACCGTTTTTGCCCGCATCGACCATGCATTAGGGGCACAAAAAGCCGGCAAAACTCTGCCGCCAACAGAGTTGATTATTTTCGGTAATCCCAAAGTGGGTACGCCGTTAATGCAATGCAATCGTACCGTTGCCATCGACCTGCCGCAAAAGGCCCTCGTTTGGCAGGACGCAGAGGGGCGGGTCTGGCTGACCTACAACGACCCCCACTATCTGATGCAGCGGCATAAGCTAAATGATTGCAAAAAAGTCATTGAAAAAATCACCGGCGCATTAGCTAACTTTGTCAAAATTGCTACACAGCCGGAGCAGACTAAAAAATAAGAACATTCGTTTCTGCTCCGAACCCGATTTCATTTAAATTCAAGCGCTAAGGACAAAATGAAACGCACTCCCTATTTAACGCCGCTTTCATGGGAACACCACAGCGCGTTGGTCAATGCCAACCGCATCAAGCGCGGCTTAGCCAATCAGGCCGACCTGAACACCATCCAGGAATTCATCGAATATATTTGGAAGCATGATTTGCGTCCCCACTTCAACCGCGAGGAGAACATCCTTTTAAACCGGCCTGAGGCCGGGCGCATTCCGCCTGCCATTAAAGAACGGACACTAAACGAGCATGAAGAATTCAATGAGCTGTTCCGGCAAATAGTTGCCTCTGTAACTCCTGACGATAAAAAGAATCTCTTTAGCCGTTTTTCCGACTTATTAATTGCCCATGTGCGCTTTGAGGAAGGCGAGTTCTTTCCGGCTGTTGAAGAGAAATTCCCTGAGGATGTGCTGGAAATCGCCGGCAGGCAGATAAAAGAACAACACGTGCCGGCGTGCTTTACCTGGGACCCGCCTTTTTGGGAACGCTCCACGACTGGCTGATTAAAGCTGTTAAAGCTTTATTTGTTTAATCAGGTTAGCCATTTCCATGGCTGCCATCGCTGCCTCTGCGCCCTTGTTGCCTGCTTTACTACCAGAGCGCTCGATAGCCTGTTCAATTGTATCACTTGTTATAATTCCGAACGTCACGGGGACGCCGCTTTGCAGGCCGACCTGAGCAATCCCCTTTGTGGTTTCGGCTGCCACAAAATCAAAATGAGGGGTTGCTCCGCGAATGACGACTCCTAAGCAAATCACAGCATCATAACGATTTGTTTCGACCATCGTTCGTGCCGCCAAAGGCAATTCGAAACTACCAGGCACTTTGGCAATGTCAATATTGTCCTTGTTAACTCTATGGCGCATCAGGCTGTCCAAAGCGCCTTCCACTAATTTACCGGTCATAAAATCGTTCCAGCGGGACGCCACAATGCCAATCCGCAAGTCTTCACCAATTAAGTTCCCAATGAATTCCTTAGCCATTTTTAACTCCTTACTATATTTATGTTTGAGATCCTCTATTACAGTAATTCTTCCGAGATCAAATGGTTCATCTTGAGCGCTTTAGTCTGTATATAATGACGGTTTTCTTCCCGCGCCTTAATCTGCAGTGGTATCCGTTGCACCACGCGAATGCCATTGTCTTCCAAATCACGGATTTTTTGCGGATTATTGGTCATCAGCCTGACCATCCTGATGCCATGATCTTTTAATATTGTTGCTGCAATTTTGAAGCTCCTCTCATCCGCGGCAAAGCCCAAATGCAGATTGGCCTCTATTGTATCCAGCCCTTGCTCCTGCAAGGCATAAGCATTTATTTTATTATACAGACCGATTCCCCGCCCTTCCTGCCTCAGGTAAATAATGATACCGCCGCCACGCATGGCTATCAGCTTCTGAGCCTCCTTCAACTGTTCGCCGCAATCACAACGTCTTGAACCAAAAACATCCCCGGTCAGACACTCCGAATGAATGCGCACCAGGGGAACCGGACCAGGATTACCATAGCGTAATAATAAATGTTCCTGTCCTGCGTCATCCATATAGGCGCTGATTTGGCTGTTACCAACGGGGGTTGGCAACTGAGCCGTTTCAGACACGCTAAACTCTTGCCTGATGATTTCGGGACGCCGGTACTCCATTAATTGATCTATGGAGGCGATCTTCAGGTTATGTTCGCTGGCAAAGGATTGCAAGCGGGGCAAGCGTGCCATGCTCCCGTCTGTATCCATAATTTCACATATAACGGCGGCCGGGTGCAAACCGGCCCGCTGCATCAGATCCACACTGGCTTCCGTATGCCCTTGCCGGGCGGTCAGTCCGCTGGGATGCGCCCGCAAGGGAAATAAATGTCCCGGTGCAACCAGATCCCGCCCGGTTGATTTTTTCGCAATCAATGTGCGTATTGTTTGCGCCCGGTCTGCCGCCGAAATTCCCGTCGTAATTCCTTTTGCCGCATCAACCGAGATAGTAAAAGGACTTTGAAACTGCGATTGATTCTTTCCGTTGGATACCATCAGCGGTAGCCCCAGAGCATCCAGCCGCTCTGGCGTCATGGCGATACAGATCAGCCCGCGGGCATGGGTAGCCATAAAATTAATAGCTGCCGCATCGGCAAATTCGGCGGCAATCACAACATCCCCTTCATTTTCCCGATCCTTGTTGTCCACCAAAATGATTGGTTTGCCTTTTTTTAAATCCGCTATGACTTCTTCAATTGTATAAAAATGATGCTCTTCCATGGTGTCTCCTGTCTATCTAAAACCATGTTCCGTCAAAAAATCCATTGTCATTGGATGACCGCTTGATTTCTGATTCAGAAACTGTTCCACATATTTACCCAAAATATCTACTTCAATATTCACTTTATAACCGACTGGCCGATGAGCCAGCATGGTTTTTTGGCGGGTAAAGGGCACGAGGGTTACAGTAAAATGGCCTTCTGCCACTTCAACCGACGTCAGGCTGACGCCATCCAGCGCCACAAATCCTTTGGGAACGATATAACGCAGTAATTCCGGCTCAGCTTCAACCGTCATCCATAGCGCGTTTTCGTCCGTTTTAAATCCGCTTATTCTTCCCAGCCCATCCACATGTCCCTGCACAAAATGCCCGCCCATTCGCGATGTGGGTTGAACGGCCCGTTCCAAATGTACTTGGGCGTCCCGGCGCAACTCATTTAAATTAGTCCTTTTCAGCGTTTCCGGAGAAACTTCAACCGTGAACGCCTCTTGTGTAAGATGGATAACGGTCAGACAAACGCCGTTCACGGCAATGCTGTCTCCGGAACGCGTCCCCTCCAGCGCCGTTCCGGCTGAAAAGGTTAACCTTCGGCCGGAGACTGACAAGACCTTCCCTATTTCTTCCACAATACCTGTAAACATCTATATTTCCTCCTTTTCCACCTGAGCGCTAAACAACAGGTCATTATCCAGCCGTTTTATTTGGGGAGTTCGCAACCTAAGCGCTTCTTGTAAATGTTCAAATCCCTGGCCGCCCACCGCCCCTGGCGCCGCTCTGCCGCCAATTAACAGAGGCGCTAAAAACACATGGACTTCATCAATTAACCGCTGGTTAACAAAAGAGCCCAGTAAAGCGCTGCCCCCTTCAACCAGTAAACTGTTTATTCCATGCTGTCCCAGATAATCAATTAAGTGCGGCAAAGATACACGGCCATTCCCATCCTGGCGAAACTTAACGACTTGTACTCCTTTCTGCTCAAAACGGCGCAGGCGTTCCCTGGGGATGGCGCTGGTGGCAGCCAGAATAGTGTGGGCAGAATTTTCCGGAATGAAGACTGCTAAATGCAACGGCAAACGGCCAAAGCTGTCCAGCACAATGCGCAATGGCCGCTTAAGCACACGGCCGTTCCGGCGGGCCGTTAAACGCGGATCATCGGCCCGGGCAGTTCCGGAGCCAACGGCAATCGCATCAACGATCAAACGCAACTTATGCGCCTCCTGTCTGGCGACGGGGCCGGTAATCCATTGGCTTTCACCAGCGAAAGTAGCGATTTTCCCGTCCATACTAGCGGCAAATTTGGCAATGACATAGGGACGGCCGGTTTGTAGGCTATGAAGATAAAAACGGTTTAAATATCGCGCCTCTTCTTCCAAAGGACCCTTATGAACTTCTACGCCATGCCGGGCCAATGCTTCGGCGCCGCCGCCTGACACATGGGGATTAGGATCGGGCAAGGCATAATACAATTCTTTTATACCGGCCCGCATAATAGCCTCGCTGCAGGGTGGTGTGCGGCCGAAATGATTGCAGGGCTCCAGGGTAACATACATGGTAGCCCCCTTAGCCTGAACTCCGGCGCGGCGCAAGGCCTCGACTTCGGCATGGGGCATTCCGGCTTTTTTATGGTAACCTTTGGCAATGAGCCGACCATTTTTTACAATTACAGCGCCCACAACCGGATTAGGACTGGTAAAGCCCAAACCTTTAGCTGCCAGTCGTAAAGCCATTTTCATATAACGTTGATGTTCTGTCATAATACGTCCCGTTTATATTCGGGACACAGGAAGGCCATAGATATGAAAAACCCCGCATGAATGCGGGGGACATACCTCAAGGGGAAACAAACAGTAGGCTGTTTGAGCACTGTCTAATCTTCTCCCATCCGGACTATACCGTCGGCTTCGGCCTTTCACCGAATCAGCTTCATTATTAAATGAAGGTCACGGGCTCAGACGCTCAAATGGCGCCCATACCGTCGGTCTGGAATTGGCTTTACGCCTCACCATGCCCCGAAGATTAATATTAAATCATTTTGTCCTTTTTTTTACGGACACGGAAATTTAAGGAGGAATATTCTTAGATACAATTAAAATTAGTCGAAAAGTAAGATTTTTAAATTACGTCCGCGGCAGTTTAAAGTATTCGACTTCCGTAAGCTTTGCTGTGTATGGTTCCTGAGTTTTCCATAACCGCCGCCATATAGCGCAGGGTAATATAAATGATGAAAAAACGAATCGGCAAATCTTAGCTGTATCCCGAGAAGGTTAACTCCAATGATTAGAACAAAATATTTTAGGAAATAAGTTAGTTGTAAAATATGGTTTTCTTGATAAATCGGATAAAAAATTAAAGGTTCTTTCTCGTTTTGTGTGGGTAAATAAAAATTTGGTCTATTTAGGATGA
>CAZIBE010000150.1:0-7137 GCA_964536685.1 uncultured Calditrichaceae bacterium
ATCCAGGCAAAACGATTTAAATAATTCTAATTATGTTCAACTGGTCATTCATATTTATTCCTAAATTTGACATTTTATTCTTTTTTATTTTATATTAATTGGCCAGCAAGCCAGAATCAACCAACTGCATGGAGGTGTTATGAAACGTTTTTTAATCTTTTTAATCTTTCCGATACTTTTACTTTTCCTGAGTTGTCAACAGTTGTCGGAACCTGCTGAACCTTCTTCGCCTGTGACACAACCAAATACTACACAAGGACGCCTGATCAAAGCAGCTTTACCATCAGAAGCTATTCCCGGGCAGTATATTGTTGTATTATAACGAGAACATTCGGAATGTACCGGAAGTTGCCGCACAGATGGCGCAACAGCATGCGGCTACCATCGCCCATATTTATGAGCATGCTTTAAAAGGGTTTGCTACACACATGTAGGATAAAATGGCACAAAAATTAGCTGCTAATCCACGCATTGCCTTCATTGAGCAAGATCAATATGTAACCGTAGGTAAACCATCCGGAAAAGGCAAACCCGGCAAAAGCCAGGTGATCCCCTGGGGAATTACACGTATTGGCGGCGGTGTAACTTATACAGGACAGGGAGTAGCATGGGTGATTGATACCGGTATCGATCTTGATCATCCGGATCTGAATGTGGATGTATCTCGAAGCGCCAATTTTGTAACCAAAGGGAAAAACTCTCCGGACGATGGCAACGGACATGGAACATATGTGGCCGGCACAATTGCTGCTATCGACAATTCTCAGGATGTGGTCGGCGTGGCTGCCGGCGCAACGGTTATTTCAGTGCGCGTTTTAGGCAATGACGGAAGTGGCTCATATTCACAAGTAATCGCGGGAGTAGATTATGTTGCAGCCAATGGTTCGCCAGGTGATGTTGCCAATATGAGTTTAGGCAGTCCCATAAGCGCCGCTTTAGATCAGGCCGTACTGGATGCAGCCTCGGCCGGGATTAAGTTTTCATTAGCAGCCGGCAATGAAAGCGCCGATGCAAATAATTCATCCCCGGCTCATATTAACGGCGATAATATCTACACGGTGTCTGCTATTGATCAAAGTGATATTTTTGCCTCTTTCAGCAATTACGGCAATCCGCCGGTAGATTACGCGGCGCCCGGGGTTGATATCTTATCCACCAAAAAAGGAGGCGGAACGACCACTATGAGCGGCACCTCTATGGCGGCACCCCATGTGGCCGGATTGCTCTTACTTGGCCCCGTCACCCAGGATGGGTATGCCATTAATGATCCTGATGGGTATGCCGATCCTATCGCTCATAATTAATATTTAATAGCTTTATGATTTTGGTTTGCTTCTCTATCTTGATGTACTAATAAAAGCTTCATTATTTGAAATGTAAATTTCAGAATGAAGCTTTTTTATCTTCAGCTATACATTTATGGGCGAAACCCGCTTTGTCATCTAAGACACGCTTGATCATTGCTATGAAACAAGTTTAAGCTTAGATTATTCGAAAAGAATGACACTTTTCTATTATTTCTTTGTGAGGTTTTGTTATGAACTTCAAACGTATCTTAATCCCCACCGATTTTTCGGAAACGGCACACAAGGCGCTGGAGCAGGCGCTGATCTTAAGCGCCCAATTTAAAGCGGAACTAACTGTTCTGCACGCACGCCTCTTGTACGAAGACGACGCCTCCCAGCTTCCCGGAGAACTGGCCAAACTAAAGCACGAAGAAGAAGAGATGGAAGAACATCTGCTCGAATATATGAAAGGCTGCACCGATCAGCACGGCCATCTGCAGATTCAGCATGAAATCGTGCGCGGCTACTCGGCGCCCTCGGCTATTTTGGGATATATCAATCAGCACGAATTTGACTTGGTGGTCATCGGCACGCACGGCCGCAGCGGACTGGAGCATTTTTTGATCGGCAGTGTAGCCGAAAAAGTGGTGCGCTATGCCCCCTGCCCGGTGCTAACCATTTCGCAGGAAGCCACCGTTAAAAGGGAATTTAAAAAACTTTTACTGCCTTTTGATTTTAGCGAACATACACTCGAAGCCTTGCGTTCCGCTGTAGAATTAGCCGCCCTTAATCAGGCTCAACTGGAATTGTTTTATGTGATTGATGAAGACGTTCACCCGGCTTTGTACAGTTGGGGTATGAAATCGCTGCTGGACATGGTTCCTGATATCAAAGCCAAAGCCGAAGCCCGCATGGATGAAATTTTAAGCGACTTGAAAATCCCTGACACCGTTACCATTATCAAGACCATCGTAGCCGGCGTGCCCCACAAGGAAATCGCCCGCCATGCCAGTGAGAATAATTTCGACCTGATTATCATGGCCACACACGGACTGGTTGGCCTGGACCGGTTTTTACTGGGCAGTACTACCGAGCGCATCATCCGCTCTGTGCACAAGCCTATTTTGACATTGAAAGAGAAAAAACTGATCTAAGCTGCATAGAATAAACAATGGAACAAGATCAGGATTTGGAAATTGTTCCTGTTGATTTAGCAGTGGCCGATGCCGCGTCATCCATTAGAGCAGAATATAATCTCAGAACGCCGGATGCTATTAAATAGCCATCGCTTTTTACAAAAAAGCGGACGTGTTTTTGAACAACGATCGCATCTTCTCAAAAATTAGAGAAATCGAGGTCGTTCTGTTAATGATTTGCTTTAATAGTTATCTTGTTTCTTACCCAAAGTATAAATTTCTGAAATTAATTAGTTCGGCAATACCATAGCCCACGATTTTAATCGTTGGATAGAAAATACCTGTAAATCAAAAGGAAATCGTTTAAATGATTTCCAATACGTTTCTATTTTTATACCCACAAATGAATTCGTGAGCTAAGCCGTTTATTACAGTAAAATATAGCATTGCTCAAAATTTGTATTCCGTTACTTAAATATTTAATTTCGGCCAGCAATTTAACCATCTACGAAGAAGATTTTAATGGCCAAAAAGAACACCATCCTTGTTAAAGGCGCGCGCGAACATAATCTAAAAAATATCGATGTGGAAATTCCGCGCGATAAATTTGTAGTAATTACCGGACTTTCCGGTTCCGGAAAATCCAGCCTGGCCTTCGATACTATCTACGCCGAGGGACAGCGCCGTTATGTGGAATCGCTTAGCGCGTATGCCCGCCAGTTTTTGGGTCTCATGGAAAAGCCCGATGTGGAATATATCGACGGGCTGTCGCCGGCCATATCCATCGAACAAAAGTCTACCCACCGCAATCCGCGCTCCACGGTGGGAACAGTTACGGAAATTTACGATTATCTGCGCCTGCTGTTCGCCCGCATCGGCACCATGCACTGTTATAAGTGCGGCCGCGTTGTGGAACGGCAAACCGTCCAGCAAATCGTCGACACCATTCTTTCTTGGCCGGAAGGCACGCGCATTCAGATTTTAGCGCCGGCGGTCAGCGGACGCAAGGGCGAATACCGCGAAGTGTTTAACCAGTTCCGTAAAGACGGCTTTGTACGTGTGCGCGTGGACAGCCGGATTATTTCTCTGGACGAAGACATCGTGTTAGATAAAAAGAAAAAACACAGCATTGAACTGGTCATAGACCGGCTGGTGATTGCTCCCGATATTCAAAAGCGTTTAACCGATTCCGTGGAACTGGCCTTAAAGCAGGCCTCGGGTATGATTTACATAAACAAGGCGGACAGCGGCGAAGATGTGTTATTCAGCGAACAGTTCGCCTGCGCCCACTGCCAGCTTTCTTTTGAAGAACCGGCGCCGCGGCTGTTCTCCTTTAACAGCCCCTATGGCGCCTGCCCCAAATGCGACGGACTGGGTGTGCTTACGCAAATCGATCCGGCGTTGATTGTACCTAATGATTTGCTCTCCATAAACGAAGGCGCTATCCGCGCCTTAAGCGGCCGGCACGAAGGCTGGCAGTACGAAATGATTGCCAGCCTGGCACGGCAAATTGGTTTTAGTTTAAATACGCCCTGGAACCAATTGCCCGAAGACGTGCGCCGGTTTATCATGTACGGCACCGGCGACGAAGAGGTTCGTTTCACCTATTCCCGTAAAAACACGCATCTGGAATGGCAAAGCCGTTACGAAGGCGTCATCAATAATCTGCGCCGCCGTTACAAACAAACACGCTCCAACCACATCCGTCGCTGGATTGAAGGATTCATGAACAACATTCCCTGCGATATGTGCCATGGCGCCCGCCTGAAAAAAGAAGCGCTGGCGGTGACCATCAACGGTAAAAACATTCATCAGCTTACCGGCATGTCCATTAAAGAAGCCGCCCGGTTCATGGATTCGCTGACGCTAAACGCCGAGCAGGAACAGATCGCCCATCAAATCCTTAAAGAAGTAAAACAGCGGTTGCAGTTTTTAATCAATGTGGGCCTGGATTACCTCACGCTCAGCCGTTCCGCCGGCACCCTTTCCGGCGGCGAGGCCCAGCGCATCCGGCTGGCTACGCAAATCGGCTCGCAGCTGGTGGGCGTGTTGTATATTTTAGATGAACCAAGTATTGGCCTGCACCAGCGCGACAACAAAAAATTAATCCACACGCTGATGCAACTGCGCGATTTAGGCAACACCGTTTTGGTTGTAGAGCACGACCGCGAAACCATCGAGAGCGCCGATTATGTGATCGATTTAGGCCCGCGCGCCGGCCGGCATGGCGGCGAAGTGGTAGCCGCCGGTACGCCGGCGCAAATTGTGCGCAGCCGGAAAAGCTTAACCGCACAGTATTTATCTTATAAAAAAGTGATTCCCGTCCCCCAAAAACGTCGTCCCGGCAACGGCGCTTTTTTAGAAGTGGTGGCGGCCAGCGGGCACAACCTGAAAACCGTGAATGTCCGTTTTCCGCTGGGAATGTTCATTTGTGTGACCGGCGTTTCCGGCTCCGGCAAAAGTACCTTAGTGAACGAAACGCTGTACGCCGCCTTAGCCCGCCATTTTTACAAGAGCAAAACCGTGCCTTTGCCGCATCGTAAAATCGAAGGCCTGCAGCATATCGACAAAGTGATTAACATCGACCAGTCGCCCATCGGTCGCACGCCGCGTTCCAATCCGGCTACCTACACCGGTTTATTTACACCCATCCGCGACCTGTTCAGCCATTTACCGGAATCCAGAATCCGCGGGTACAAACCCGGACGCTTCAGCTTTAATGTAAAAGGCGGTCGCTGCGAACACTGCGAGGGCGACGGCATCAAAAAAATTGAGATGCACTTTTTGCCCGATGTGTATGTGCAATGCGAGGTGTGCAAAGGGCGGCGTTACAACCGCGAAACGCTGCAGATAAAATACAAAGGCAAATCCATTGCCGATATTTTAGAAATGACCGTTAACGAAGCTTTGGAATTTTTACACAATATTCCGGCTATTAAACGGCGCCTGCAAACCCTGGCCGATGTGGGTCTGGGCTATATTCATCTGGGGCAGGCGGCCACCACGCTCTCCGGCGGCGAGGCCCAGCGCGTTAAGCTGGCCTCCGAGCTGTCCAAAGTAGGCACCGGACGCACCCTGTACATTTTGGACGAACCGACCACCGGCCTGCATTTTGAGGATATCAATATGCTGTTAGAGGTGCTGAACCGCCTGGTGGACAAGGGAAACACGGTGGTGGTTATCGAGCACAATATGGATGTTATCAAGACTGCGGACTGGATTATCGACATCGGCCCGGAGGGCGGGGATCGCGGCGGGCGCATCATTGCCCAGGGAGCGCCGGAAAAAATCATGAACTACAAACGCTCCTGCACCGGCAAGTTTTTAAAGGAAGAGCTTAACAGGGGCAAGGCAGTGGGTGTTCTAAAAAAAGGTTAAACGTATATGCGATGATTTCCTGCATATAAACATTTTGAAATCAGGAACCGGGAACTACCAAATAAGTGATGCGTTTGACCCTCTGATTTATATCGTCTGTTTTCGGCTAACTTTGAAAAACGTTTATTAAGCTGTAAAGAGAAACCTTTGATAAATTACGTTTTGTTTACCCTCACCCCCCGGCTCCCCTCTCCCATACTTGGGAGAGGGGCCAGCCACAAAAGTGGCGGCTTTCGCCGAAGAGAGGGCTAACTAGTGAAAATTAAATAAATTAAAATGAAAATTAGCTAAGCGAAAGACATAATCAATAAATTAAATATAGTATAAGGAAATATCATGGGATTTTGGGGTAAAGCGCTGGGGATTGGATTCGGCTTTATGATGGGCGGCCCTATCGGCGCCGTCATCGGCGGAGCCTTAGGACATATGTACGATGTGGAATCGGACAAAACGCGGGCCGGCGGCGGCATACGCTGCGCCCATTGCGGCAACGTTGTGCGGCCAACAGCGGACGGCCATTGCCCGGTTTGCGGTATGGAATTGCACAGTAGGCCGCTGAGCAGCGCGTTTGACCGGCAGTTTGTTTTTTATGTAAGTCTGGCTTCACTGGCCGCCAAAATGGCCAAAGCAGACGGAGTGGTTACCGAAGATGAAATCCGCACTTTCGATACATTTGTGCGGCAGGAATTGCAGCTTAACACAGAAGAACGCCAGATCATTGCCAAATTATTTAACGAGGCCAAAAACGCTCCGCAGGATTACCGCGCCTTTGCCACCCAGTTCAAACAATTAATCGGGCAGCAGCGGGAAGCCCTGCATATGATGGTGCATCTTCTCTTCCGCATCGCCATGGCCGACGGCACCTTTCATCCCGCCGAAGAACGCTTTATTAAAGATGTGGCCGGTATTTTTGGCCTGAGCACAATGGAGTACGATCAGATTTCAGCTTTGTTTATCCGCAAAAGCCAGCACGCCTATCAGGTGTTAGGCGTAAGGCCCGAGGCCAGTGATGATGAAATTAAATCAGCTTACAAAAAGTTGGTCATGGAGTATCACCCCGACAAGTTAATGGCTAAAGGGGTGCCGGAGGATTTCATTAAAATCGCCAACGAAAAGACGTCCGAAATTAACAACGCCTACGATGAAATCAAGAAAGAACGCGGGTTGTAGTTTAGCGGGCTATAGACATCTTGAATTTTGGATTATGAATTTTGAATTCCATCCGGATGGGTTTTATATTCAACGAGGGCAAAAATCTTGCCTGATTGAGCCGATAATTCGATTTTTCCTTGCAAAATTAAATATAGATACCTAAATTTCTAAAGTTCTTTATTTTT
>CAZIBE010000151.1:0-7088 GCA_964536685.1 uncultured Calditrichaceae bacterium
CATCCTAAATAGACCAAATTTTTATTTACCCACACAAAACGAGAAAGAACCATTTCAACTAATACCAAAACCGTTTGCAGCGCCTCCCTGCAAACCGAGCTTGTCTCCGGCGGCAGCGGCGTAACAATCGGCCTTAAAGACCCCTGGTACGCCGACGGCACGGAGTTGGGCGGCGTCAAACAAAACCGCGGCGCAAACGCCGTCTGGCACGATTACGAACAGCTGGATATCGCCGCTAATTCCGACGACGACTATAAGGGCGTTTTTAAAAATCTGGATATTGATAAACCTAATTATTATTCTGTCCGCGCGCCGCAAAAACAATCCGTCAATATGAACAATAAGATCGTCAAATACTTTTTTCTTAACTGGCAGACCAACGATCAGGCTACCATAACGCAGCCTGACCATACGGAATTTTTCGGCAACAGCGGCGCGTATTATACCAGTCCGGTCATTTTTCACGGCGATAACGCGCAGGTGACAGCCGTGTACAAAGGCCACCTGGCCAGCAGCGTGGCCCGGGCCACCGGCTACAACAACGGGCGGCGCATAACCAAAGCGCAAAACGGCAAAATGTACCTGGTGTACGAAGACCGGGGCGTGATTTACTACGCTTCTTCCGACGACGACGGGCATTCCTGGTCGGATGAACAAGCCTTGTCTGACGATTCCCCGGATATGGATTTTGTCAATCCGTCCATAACCACCTATGACAACAAACTGTTTGCAGCCTGGGTCAGCGCAAGCGGAATGACGGCAACTGTGTATTATGCCAGCATGGATTTAAACGACGGTAATCCGGTCTGGAGCGTGGAAACCGTTGATATAGCCGACAACGACGCCTCGGTAAACACACCTGCCACCAGTATTACCATATTGAAAAAAGAAAACAGTGCAGTTTATTATCCTTATATTGCCGCCGGGTTCTATCATGATAACACCTACGAAATTCAAGTATGGTTAAAGGACAACGGGTATTGGGAAATTGAATCGTTTATTGACGGTAAGAATCCGTCTATTTCCGCGGATACATATCACGTGATTAACAATGAGCAGATGTATTTAAGTTATGATCGCGATAATACGGTTTATCTTAAAAGCTGTTACTGGAGCAACGGAGTTAAAGTATGGACCAATGAAAGCGCCGTCTCGCAAGATGACGACGATATCCAGAATATCGGACATTCCAGCGTCAGCGCTATGGACGGCTATGCGCATATCGTTTGGCAGGGGCTAAATACGGATATCGGCAAATATGAAGTGTATTACCGGATGAGCGTTCCGGAGGAAGGCGTTACCATTTCATCAACGCCTCCGCCTAATACAACGGTCCCATGGAACACCATCACGGTTATCTCTAATTTGGATCACGATATAACAAATCCTACCATTGGCGTGGTGGAAGACCAATCGGCTACGATTTACTATCAACAGGAAAACTCCATATACAAAAGGAAGTTTAAAGAACAAAATCAAGTATACGGCGCGGGCAACGGCTATTATTATGACGGTCGTTATCCGTCTATTGCCGAGCATGTGCTGCAAGGCTCATTCTGTACGCAATACAGCGCTGCGCCGTTTGTGCTTAAATCGGACGCCGACGGGCCGGACGGATCGCAGCCGGGTTATTATGATCCGGGGTGGGGCAGCGTGAACAAGACTTTAAGCGCCGACGCCAACGGCGGACAGGAAGGGCATGTTATTATCGACTTTTTGGACTGCACCTACGGCGGCGATACGCTTACTTTCAATCAGGCTTTGCGTACGGACAGCTTTGCCGTCTCCGGCGACAACGTGCCGCTGAACCTCGATATGAAGGCGGTATTCAAGACTGTAAATAATTTGCCTGGGGATGAAAACGTTATTTTTCAACTGAACTATGTCGACGGAACGGACACGTTGTTTATGACGGATCTGACTTACGGCGAACTGCCTAGCAATCCGGCGCCGGACGGCGAACGCTTTTTCAAATTAACCACCATCGTTAATTTAGGAACGCGCCAGGGGCATTTCGCTTTTAAACTATTGGATTCGGATATCGCCGTGCGGCGCATCATCCGCACCTTGGACGAGCAAAGCCAGTCCAAATCCAAAGCGCCGCTGGCGGTGACGCCCGTATCATATATTCTGCACCAGAACTTCCCCAATCCCTTCAATCCTTCCACGCATATTACAGCGGAGCTGCCGCAGGCCGGGAATATGAGCCTGGCAGTGTACAACGTCAAGGGTCAAAAAGTAAAAGATTTGCTTTCCGGCTGGCAGAACGCCGGCATTTACGAAGTGGTCTTTGACGGTTCTGGTTTGGCTTCCGGCGTATATTTTTACCGTTTGCAGGCCGGGAATGTGGTACAGACCAGACGTATGCTGCTGGTGAAGTAAGAAATACTGCCCGTTTAAAAAAAGCCCTGTCCATTGTCTGCGGGGCTTTTGGTTTTTTAACATATATCACACTTGTCCAAAATAGATTTTCAGAAACAGTGAAATCGGCAAAAACGGTAATCCATCCCCTTTGGTTCCCCTTCCCTAATACATTAGGGAAGGGGATATAGGGGTTGGGTCAAAAATAGGGCTGAGCTATAAATACTATTTAAATAGTGTGTAACTCCTTAAAAAAACAACTAATATTTTTCAACTTTTAACTTATTTTGGACAGCAATGAACATATATAAATGATTAACATGTCTAATCGGAAAAAATAAAACGTAAAATATGAAAAATACCGGTATTCTTCCTCTCTATCAATTCTTTTCTCGCATACTGCAGGCTGCCGCTGAACATTATTTGGAATATAGAGTTTTCCTCGCCGGACGGTTGAATTTAATCCATCGCCGGGGGCGCGACGCCTTTGCGAACCTTCTCCCCGAAGGGGCAGGTAAGGTTCGTAAAGATAAAACACAGAGTAACGAATTAAACCTTACGAATCCAGCAAGGATTCGCAAGAGTACGACTTTAAACCGGTGTGCTATTTTACGACTCGGAGAGTCGAACTACGAGCATCCTCATCTTCGTTCGAAAAGACATACCTTTCTTGTCATTTCGATTTCTGAAGCGTTGGAAGAGAAATCTTTGAGACTGCAACAGCCTATACCGGGAGAGGGAAAAAGGGATTGGGCTAACTATCTGGTAACTAAAAAAAATTAAAACAGTTGCGCAAAGGGTATAAGCGAAAAAATAAATATAGTCTAAAATTAAAAAAAGGCTTGCCTGTCCGGGGCAAGCCTTTTTTGTTTTGAAAAAATTAATTACCGTTTGAATCAGGCAATAGTGATGTCATCATTCAAAAACACGTCCTGAATAGCGTTGAGCAGTTCCACGCCTTCTTTCATAGGACGCTGGAAGGCTTTGCGTCCGCTAATCAATCCCATACCGCCGGCGCGTTTATTAATCACTGCCGTACGGATAGCCTGAGCCAGATCGCCTGCGCCGGAAGAGGCGCCGCCGGAGTTGATTAATCCGGCCCGGCCCATGTAGCAATTGACTACCTGATAGCGCGTTAAATCGATAGGATGATCCGTGGCCAGTTTTTCGTACATAGAAGGATGCGTCTTGCCAAAACCGATGGCCGTAAAGCCGCCGTTCAATTCCGGTTGTTTCTGCTTGATGATATCGGCTTCGATGGTTACGCCCAAATGGTTTGCTTGACCGGTCAAATCGGCGGCAACATGGTAATCTTTGCCGTCCTTCTTAAAATCGCTGTTACGCAGGTACGTCCACAGCACCGTAACCATGCCCAATTCATGAGCATAGCGGAAGGCGTCGCTGATTTCCTGAATCTGGCGGTTCGATTGCTGGGAACCGTAATAGATGGTGGCGCCCACGGCCGCCGCGCCCATATTCCAGGCTTGATCCACCTGAGCAAAAAGAATTTGATCATATTTAGTGGGATAGGTGAGCAGTTCGTTGTGATTCAGTTTTACCAGAAACGGAATTTTATGAGCGTATTTGCGGGCCACGGCGCCCAGTACGCCAAGTGTGGAAGCCACGGCATTACAGCCGCCTTCCATGGCCAACTCTACAATATGTTCCGGATCGAAGTAATCCGGATTCGGCCCAAACGATGCGCCGGCAGTATGCTCGATGCCTTGATCAACCGGCAGAACAGACAGATAGCCGCTGCCGGCCAGACGACCGGTATTGAACATCCAGGTCATGTTGCGCATTACATTGATGTTGCGATCGCTTGGCGCAACAATGCGGTCGACAAAATCCGGACCGGGTAAATGCAATTTTTCTTTGGGAACTGTTTTGCACTCATGGCTGAGCAACGAATCGGCATCGCTGCCTAACAGATCGGCAATTTTATCGGTGGTTAAAGACATAAGGCCTCCTGAAGGTTTATTGCAAAATAATGATTGGACATATATTTTCTTCGACAAGTTTACTGTTAACATAAATAATTTGCAAGCGATAATTTCCAATTTTTAATTAACCGAAAGTGTGTAGAAAATTTTTCTGACCATGCAGTTTGTGAACAGGGTAAAAGAACAAAGACACTATGCCCGAACGAGTCCCTTATGGCGTTTTTTTTGTCTTAAGCGAATATTTTCTAATAAAATAGCGTTAAACTTTTAGTACAAGATGACGATTAATCAACAAGAATAAATCAAAAAAAGGAAAATCCATGAGCTTTGAATTAGAAGATTTCAATGAAGGAGCAGTTACCGTAATTCATATTCCGGAACGGCTAACCTCCGATACATCAGATGAATTGAAAAAAATTCTAAAAGAACAAGTGGAAAAAAAGGTGATTAAAATTGTCATCGATTTAGCTAAAACCAGATATATGGATTCCAGCGGTCTTGGCGCCATCGTCTCTAAGATCGCCTCTACGCGCGCTAATAACGGAGATATTCGCCTGGCTTCTCCGCAACAGTATATTATTGAACTTTTGGAATTGACCCATATTAATCAAATCATTAAAGTATTTAATTCAGTTGAGGATGCTGTGAAGAGCTTTGAGGAATAATGATGGCAGTTAAAATTACCCGTAAAGATCGTCGCAATTTTCACTACCTGCAGCCCGATTACCAGCGCCCGGTTTATCAGCTTCCGGAAAATATCCGCAATGATATTTTCGAGAAATTAAAAGCGCTTTACAAAGAGAAGTGCCGGCAGTTCTGTCTTGATGAAACTGCGCGCATCATGAAGGTCTATTATGCTCACAAAACACCGCAGATGCTCGAGTGGGAAAAAGATTTTAATCCCGATGAGCGCTTTACTGAGCAGGATGTTATTTTGATAACTTACGGCGATTTGGTACGTTCTCCCGGAGAAAAACCGTTGCAAACCATGCAAGAACTCTTCTCCAAATATTTACAGGGCGTTTTTAATACCATTCATATTCTGCCGTTTTTCCCATACTCATCGGACCGCGGTTTTGCTGTTATGGATTTTGAGGAGGTTGATCCCCAATTGGGTAATTGGGAAGATATCCTTGAACTAAAATCTGAATTCAAATTAATGTTCGACGGCGTGTTTAACCACGTTTCATCCAAAAGCCGCTGGTTCCAGGAATTTTTAAATCAGAATCCGGATTTTCTGGATTTTTTTACGGTATTTTCCACTAAATCGCAAATATCCCCCGACCACTTAAAACTCATCGTCCGCCCGCGCACATCAGAGGTGCTGAGCACCTTTTACACCTTAAACGGAACACGCATGGTTTGGACGACCTTCAGTCCCGATCAAATTGATCTTAATTATCACAATCCGCGTGTGCTGGCCAAAATGATTGAGATTTTACTTACCTATGTACGCCGCGG
Organism: uncultured Calditrichaceae bacterium; assembly: GCA_964536685.1. Lineage (GTDB taxonomy): Bacteria > Calditrichota > Calditrichia > Calditrichales > Calditrichaceae > CAZIBE01. The sequence goes on from CAZIBE010000151.1 coordinate 5,766, forward strand.
CGCCGATATCATCCGCATGGATGCTGTGACCTATCTTTGGGAAGAATTAGGTACCAGCTGTGTCCATTTAATGCAAACGCACATCATCATTCAACTCTTTCGCACCATCCTTAATGCAGTGGCGCCGCATGTTGCGCTTATTACGGAAACTAATATTCCTCATACCGAAAACATCCGTTATTTCGGAAACGGTTCCAATGAAGCGCAGATGGTGTACAATTTTGCTCTGCCTCCGCTGGTTTTGCACACCTTTCAAAATGAAAACGCCTCATATTTAACTTCATGGGCTGCTTCCCTTAAGCCGGTTTCCAAACAGGCTACCTATTTTAATTTTTTAGATTCACACGACGGCGTGGGTGTGATGGCTGTAAGAGGTATTCTCCCCGAAAAAGAAATTGAATTGATGGCTCTTAAAGTTTTAGAGCACGGCGGATATATTTCCTACAAATCTAACGGCGACGGTACGGTGTCGCCATACGAATTTAATATTACCTGGTTCAGCGCTATTAACAACGAAGACGCAGATGAACCGGCTTCGCTACAGGTAGCCCGTTATATTGCCTCGCGGGCCATTGCCCTGGTGCTGATGGGCGTTCCGGGAATCTACCTGCACGGGCTGTTGGGCTCAAAAAACGACGCTGAGCTGGTGATTGAAGAGCGCCAGACACGCAGCATCAATCGTAAAAACATCAACAAAGAAGAGTTGCTGAAATCACTGGGCAGTCCGGAATCTACCACCTTTCTGGTTACGGTCAAGATGATCCGTCTGATTCGCAAACGTATCCGTGAACGCGCCTTCCATCCCAATTCGCCACAGCGTATTTTGGATTTGGGAACCGCATTTTTTTGTGTGTTGCGTAGTACGGAAGATGGCCGGGAACAAATCTTGTCTATCATTAACATAACTTCCAAAAAACGCAGGTTAACCGTCAATTTGTATAAATACGGTATTAGGCCGGAGTTTTGGTACGATATAATCGAAAAAAAGAAATATCCATTAGAAAATGGAATAATAAAATTAAGCGTGAAGCCATATCAAATTGTGTGGTTAAAAAATGTTTGAGATTATGGCTTTTATAAGAATTTGCAGGTTATACAGACATTTGTAAGGTGAAATGAAGTTACTCTTTTTTGGAATCCCCACGTATTTTTATTCCTTTTTAAAGCAGACTTATCTTTTATACTGACTGTGATTTAACTTGATTCTATAAATCTTGAGCAGAATTTATTAAAAAATATCACAGCTGTCCAAAATAAATATAAACGGCTTAATTCATGTTGTTTCTGTTGAAGATAGCGACACAAATCAGGCATTTTCAAAAA
>CAZIBE010000152.1:0-7014 GCA_964536685.1 uncultured Calditrichaceae bacterium
GAGGAATATTCTTAACAGCCTGGGAGTCCTCGTTTTTAACTGGTCATTCATATTAATAGCTGACGGCTGATAGCTGAAAGCTAAAAATGTATAGTGTGCAGGGGAAACCCATGTCTGAATCTATCCGCTGTTTTCTGGCAATTGAATTGCCGCAGGGGTTAAAGCAAAGAATCGATCAATTACGCGGTGAATTACAAAGTCTGGCCCCAAAAGTAAAATGGGTCAAAGCGGGTTCCATCCACATTACTTTAAAATTCTTAGGCAGTCAGACCCCGGAAATGGTGGACGGTATCATTCAAACTTTGCTGACCGCAAATTATACGTTTTCGTACTTTTCCCTCTCCACCACCCATTTCGGGGCTTTTCCCAACCAAAAACGGCCGCGGGTGTTCTGGCTGGGAATTCAGAGCACGCCCTCCCAGCCGTTGTTTACGCTGCAACAGACTATCGAAGAACGGCTGGCCAATCTGGGAATCGAAAAGGAACAGCGCCGTTTTTCGCCGCATTTAACCCTGGGCCGCGTTAAAGTACAACAGGATTTTTCTCCACTTTATGGTTTTATTAAAGAGAACCCGTTTGAACCGTTCCGCTTTCCTGTGCATGAATTTGTATTAATGCGCAGCATTTTGAAATCTCAGGGCGCTGAATACCGGCCGATACATACCTTCCGGCTGAGTAAGTAAAGATTATTATACGTCAAATCTTCGTTCTGCCCCAATTAAGTGCTTTTAGCCCACGAATTTATTTGCAGGCAGTCAAATTAAAGCGTATTGGAAATCGTTTTAACGACGTCTTTTTACATTGCAGATTTTCCCTTTCCCACCATTACAATCGTGGACTATGTCGTTGCCATATAAATTAATTTAAGATTTCTTATTTTGGGCAAGCATGAGTATTCGTAATTAACATCTACCCGTGCAACTTACTACTTACTACTTATCACTTAATACTTCACTACCTCTCTTTTCCCATTTTCCTTTTGCTCTGAAAATAAATATATATTACATTCATTTACTCATTTATTATTGCTAATAAAACATATTTAAGGTACTCTGTATTATGGAAACAAAAGATAAAATCAAAGCGGTTGACGTTGCCGTTTCACAAATTGAACGTAACTTTGGCAAGGGCGCCATCATGCGCCTGGGCGACCGCCCAAAAGTAGAAGTAGAGGTCATTCCTACCGGTTCTATTTCCATCGATGCCGCTTTAGGCGTCGGCGGAATTCCCCGCGGACGCATCACGGAAATCTACGGACCGGAGTCATCCGGTAAAACCACGCTGGCTTTGCACATCATTGCCGAGGCGCAAATGATGGGCGGCCTGGCGGCTTTTGTCGATGCCGAGCACGCCCTTGATCCGACCTATGCAAAAAAATTGGGCGTGGATACAGTGAACCTGTTGGTCAGTCAGCCCGATAACGGCGAGCAGGCTTTGGAAATTGTAGAAACGCTGGTACGCAGCGGCGCGCTGGATGTTATCGTTATTGACTCGGTAGCAGCGCTGGTGCCCAAAGCCGAAATCGAAGGTGAGATGGGTGATTCGCACATGGGATTGCAGGCAAGATTAATGTCGCAGGCGCTGCGCAAACTGACCGGAACGGTGAGCAAGTCCAACACCAGCGTTATCTTCATCAACCAAATACGCGAAAAAATCGGCGTGATGTTCGGCAATCCGGAAACCACTACCGGCGGCCGCGCTTTAAAATTTTACACATCCATCCGTATGGACATCCGGCGCATTGCTACGATTAAGGAAGCCGGCGATATGATCGGTAACCGCACGCGCGTAAAAGTAGTAAAAAACAAGATGGCGCCGCCCTTCCGCGAGGCCGAGTTTGACATCATGTATTCGCAGGGTATCTCTAAAGAAGGCGATATTTTAGATAACGCCGTGGAATTGCGCATCGTGCAAAAATCCGGCACCTGGTTCTCTTACGGCGATCTGCGTCTGGGCCAAGGCCGCGAGAACGTCAAACGCTTCCTGAAAGAGAATGAGGATGTGTTAGCGGATATCACCAAGCAGGTGCGCATCAAGCTGGGATTAGAAGAAGGACCGCCCGAAGAGGAAGAAGCTCAACAGCCAGTTGCTGAAAATTAAGACGGATTACATAAAGGCTTGCAGCTTTTGGGAAGATTTATTTTTTATATTGGCTTTTTTTTTGATTAAAAATAAAGAACGGGAGTAGGAGTAAGAGTAAGATTGGTGCGGGGATAAAGTCCGCGTCGCTTAAATTCTTTCTCTTTCTCATACTCTTCGATGGAATCCTTTTTTGATAATCTTACTTTATGGAATATAAGGCAGATTTAACACACAAAACTTCCTGAGTATAAGGCTAAAAACCGGCAAACGGCTGATTAATTTTTTTTCTAGAAGAACACTCATCGGGCAAATACACCATAATTTCATGCGTATAAGTAAAATCGAAAGACAAAAACGTAAAGCAGCCCTGTACGATCTGTACAGTGAAGATGTATTTCTTTTTGAAATTACCGAAGACACGTTGGTGCATTTTGCTTTATCGGCCAACGGTGAATACTCCGACCGCAAATTAAAAGATATTCAGGAATACGATCGCTTTATGCGCTGCGTCCATCAGGCTTTGCGTTATCTGGCGCGCCGTCCGCATTTGCAGGCCGAACTGCGCCTTAAATTGCGCCAAAAACAATACGAAGCGGCGGTCATTGAGCGGACTATTCATTATTTGCTGGGAAAAAAATATCTGAGCGACGAGGATTTCATCAAACGTTTCATTGCCGATGAAAAACAACTTAAGAAGAGCGGGCCGTTGCGTATCCGCGCCAAATTATTTGAAAAAGGCGCCAAACGGGAGCTCATCGACGAATTACTGGAACGCTATTATCCCGAAGAAGAAATAGCGCGCAACGCCCGTGCGCTGGCCGGACAGAAAAGGCAGCGGCTGGCCCACCTGCCGGCGGATGAAATTAAAAAGAAGTTAACCGCTGTTCTGAAAAACAAAGGCTATAACTGGGACGTCATTGCCCGTGCCATCCGATCAGAAAAATAAAAAATTCAGAGCAGGCGCCTGTTTATTTAAGTAACAGCAGCTTTCTGGTTTGTACAATTCCATTATCCGTTTGTAAACTATACAGGTATACCCCGCTAGCCAGCCCGGCCGCGTTGAAAATTACTTGATAGGATCCCGCTTCTTGCTTTTGATCGACCAGCGCCTTCACCACCTGCCCTAACGTATTGTACACGGTTAGCAGCACATGACCTTTTCTTGATAGCTGATACTTAATACTTGTAGCAGAATTAAAGGGATTGGGATAATTCTGAAAAAGGCGAAAATCCCTTACCGCATGTTTACCGCCGGCTATCCCCGTGAGCGGTTCCACCTTAAGGCCGACAGAATCTATAGCCACGGCGCCGCTGTCATCTTGCACCCGGATGCGCAAACGTCCGCTGCCGCTAAATGCCGGAAGCGCCGAGATTTTCAATAAGCCGCTTGCCGGCGTAAAATCGTACTGAAGGAAATCCGTATTAAAAGAAAATTCATAGTACAGCAAAGAATCGGGGGACTCCACATCGCTCACATAATCCCAAACAGACAAAGTCGCACCGCTGTCTGATTTGAATATCAGAGAATCCGGCAAACCGCTGATATACGGCGCGTCGTTCACCGGCAGCACATGCACGGCAAAGGTATCGCCGGCCGAAAAACCGTAAGGGTCGGTAGCGGTTACCGAAATTTGAGCGCTGCCAAAATAGTTCTGCGCGGCGCTCAGCCACAGGCTGTCCGCAGAAAGCCGACAGATGACTTGGGGATTAGCGCTGGTTGCCTGATAACTCAGCGCATCCGCGCTGTCGGCGTCGTAAAAGACATTGCTCAGAAGGGCAACTAAATGGTCGCCGCTGTCTTCGGCAAACAGCGTATCGGCGATGGCCTGCGCCACCTGCGGCGTATTATCCACCACAATATAATCCGTGCGGATTTTTTCGCTCTGCCCCAAAGCGCCACAGACAATCAGGCTGACCGTGTACGCGCCTTCTTTTTGGTACACATGCAACGGATTTTCTGCCTGGCTGCTGTCGCCGTCTCCAAAACGCCACTGCAAACTATCCACTTCTCCTACGGACTGATTGGTAAACTGCACGCTCAATGGTTTAAGGCCTACAGTTACATTGGCCGTAAAATCGGCTGAGAGAGCGCTAAATTCGTAAGCGCCCAGATCGATTTGCGACACCCCGTCGTTATTGCCGTCGTAAATGCGCGGGTTACCGGCTAAATCCTTTTCCGGTAAAGCGACCAGTTGGTTATCGGTCGTGCCGCGGTCGATGGCCGGCGAACCGCTCTTTAAGGCGAAAGGGTGCTCCCCGTTACCTTCAAAGGCCGCATCGCGGTTAAGCAAAACAAAGCCGCCGTTCAGCACCTTCCCGTCCAAATAGGGCTTATCGGTTAACGAATAACTTAAGGTCGGCTGACTGGCGTCGCCGGTAACAAAAGTAAAATCGCGGGCATTATCATTAAAAATGCAGTTAGTAACGTAAGGGCCGGATTCATTGCAATAGATACCTTCCGCCGATTGCCGCACAAACGTATTATTCATAATTTGCGGGCTCAGGTGGTCCAAATCGACGCCCCGTTCGTTGTAGGCAATCAGATTGCCGGTAATTTCTATTAAACCCGGCGATTGAATCCCCGTGCGGTTATGTTCAATAAAATTATTGAGCGCCGTCGTAGTAGCGTAACCGCTGTAATTGTAAATTCCGCCGGCGCCGTTGTAGCGCAGCCGGTTTTGTTCAATTTGCGCGTAAAACGTGCCTTCGATGTGGATGCCGTCCTGTATGTTGTGTTCTATTAAATCAGATTTAATCAGCGGCTGCGACACACCGCCGGGAGATGTCAGTAAAATCCCGTGCCGTCCGTTGCCGGAAATGGTATTTTCCGTTATTTCCGGCGAGGTTTTGCCGCTGAGTTGAAGACCGCTTTGCTCATTATCGGTTAATGTACTGTGCGTTATTTGCGGATTGACGCCGCGTACAGACAATGCGCCGCTGAAACGCAGGGAATCCGCTAAACTGTCACAGTAAGAGGCGTATTCTATTTTCACGTAGCTAATAGCGCTTTGCGGCTGCGTGTTTTCATTGAGGAAAATAATGCCCCAGTAACCGTCATCTCCGCTGCGTGTAAAACGGATGGAATCTTCCGGCTGCCCCTGCGCCAACAGTTGCCCGGCCACATTGAGCATGCCCATATCAAAATCCGCGGCATTGTAAACATGCTGTGCGCCCGTCTGGAAACGCACTTCAACGCCGGGTTCAATGGTCAGCGTGCTGTCTTTTGGCACTACAGCCCGGCCTCTGACCACATAAGGCGCATATTCACTACGCCACAGGCCGCTCACTTCCTTGCCGTCGGGAATGACGGTCACATCGCTGATAATAAAAGTGGAATCGCTTTGATCCTTTAACGCCGCGCTGTCGGCGTCGCTTATGCGCATGCGGCATTGCTCGGAGTAGACTTCCGGCACCGGCCAATCAAAGGCGCCGTCGTTTTGAGTGGAAGCGGTCGCCGTCTGCCAGCTCCGGCCGTCATCGGCGCTGTATTCAATACTAACAGAAGGTACGCTGCTCTGCCAGCGAATGGTTCGCGTCGTGCCGATTTTCCACGATTCCAGACCGTTGGGCGCGGTGACGCGCAAATAATTGCCGGTAAATTCAAAGGCGCCCATATCTATGCGCCCGTGCGCCACGCGGACATTGCCCCCTGCATCCTGCGGCGGAAGATTTAAACCCGTCGTGTCCGGCGATCCGCTGTTGATGCAAAAAGAATTGCTGCGCAAGGCATAGTCTTCGCTGAGCCGGGGATTTTGCCCCAACAGATTGCCGCCCAAATTTTGCGCGCCCTGCGGCAGGGCGTTTTCCTGCAGCAGTGAATAGGCAATCTCGGTTGTGGCGAGCAGATTATCCGGCAGCGAACGGCTGTTGTTCCAGAAAATTGAATTTTTAATATATAATGAAGAATTATATCCGCTGTTCACGGCGTCCTGGCCGTTGGCCGTGAAGGTACAATTAGTAATTTGCACGCTGCAGCCGCTAAGCATGAGCAAACCGTTGCCGCCGCTGGCCGCTACTACCGTATTGCTGATCTGCAAAGCAGCGTTCTGCCCTTCGAGACCGTCGTAGGCGTTGTTTTGCAGGCGGCAATTGCGCAATTCCAGCGAACTGCCGTTCACGGAAACAGCGCCGCTGTAATTCATCCAGTTTTCCAGATGCTGGATTTGCGAAGCATATTCTAAGCGGAAAAAAGATAAAGCGCTGCCGCTGTCTGCGGTACCGGAAAAATAGATCAGCCCCCAGTTGCCGTTGCTGCCGTCGCGCGTAAACAGTACCGGATTGCCGGCTTCTCCGCGGGCGCTTAGTTTTCCGTCGATGCGCAAAAAGCCCAAATCAAATTGCGGATCTAAAAGATCATCATGATTGCCTGTTTTAAAACGGACTTCCACGCCTGCTTCGATGTTCAGAACCGAGCCCTGCGTTACGGTCGCCTGTCCCTGAATAATATAGGGAGCGTCGGCCGCCGTCCACGTGCCGGAAATTTGCGCGCCGTCGGGGATAACCGTTTGACCGGTAGTCGTACCTATTAAAAAAAATAAAAACCCAAGCCGGGAAAGCCTGAATACCATAACTTCATTTTCCTTTTTTTAGCTGCCGGTTATCTACCATAGGCCATCTATGTTACACTATTTAATCACCACTGAACTCACAGAGAACACTGAAGTTTATATGTTAGTTATCAGTAATCAGTCATCAGTTGTCAGTTTTTACTTCCTCTTTTTTTCTTCTGCCTACTACCTGCTACTTGATACCTGTATCCTGTTTACTATTCTCTGGTTACTGATTTCCGGCTTAATTACCAATTCCCAGTTCCTGATTCCTAACTTCTCTTTCCTGAAACTTAATACTTAATACTTAATAATATGAATGACCAGTTTAAAACGAGGACTCCCAAGCTGTTAAGAATATTCCTCTTTTCGGTCAAAAATCGGT
>CAZIBE010000153.1:0-3236 GCA_964536685.1 uncultured Calditrichaceae bacterium
TATATGTGACATCTGATGTAAGATATACAACTTCTCTTTCAAGTAACTCCGGTAAGTTGCTTAAATAATACCTATAATATTCTTTTAATAATCTCTTTACTTTCTTTTTAATTTCCATTTTAATACCTCCATAAATACTCTTCTTTAATCTTTTCTATCTCCTCTAAATTTTCTTTATATCTTTCTTTTAATATCTCAAATTCATCATTCTCTTTTAAGAACATCTCTAACTCTTCTATTTTTTCTTTTAATTCATACTCATAATCCTCTTTTAGATACTCTACTTGCTCTCTATAAAATTCTTCATAAGCAACTTTATCACAATTTCTAAGTATCTGTGAAGGGTAAAATGTTAAGTTCCCTATTTTATACTCTTCAAAACTATCGTCTAAATATTCATCAAATTCGCCATAAGTAGTGTTTTCTACATTATCTATTCTTTCTATAAGTCTATCTATCTCTTCAAATATCTCTTCTAATTCTTCCATTGCTGTCATTTTAATCCACCTCTATAAAAACTCCATTACTCTCTTTTTCTTGTAAATGTCCATAACTATTACCCTTAGTAATACACCAGATTATCTCTCCTTGATAATTATCTCTATTCCTTGGATAATTATCTCCAGCATCAGTCATTATAATTATGAAGTCTTGGTCTTCTATACCCTCATCTTTAAATATCTCCTCAAAATCAGTTCCACCTCTACCCTTAAATTCTATCTTATTAACTTCCTCTGTAAAATTGAACCTCTGCTTTATTTCAGTATCAAAAGTAATCAAGTCTACTTCGGCACTACTAAACTCACTAAATACTCCATTTAAATCCCGGATTAAGGATACTAATTCTTCATTACTAACACTTCCAGAGATATCTAAATAAACTCTCGCTTTCATACCTTCTTTCTCTGTATCTGGTAAATATACATCTATTGCTCTACTATTTTTATGCCTTCTAACCCAAGTATAATCGGATACATCATAACCAGCAATTAAATTCTGAAGTATGTCTCTCCAGTCTAATTTAGGTGCTTCATATATTTTTAATATCTCTTTAATAAAGCCTGGCAAATCTCCTCTCATCTTCTGAAGTTCAGATGCCTCTATAATCTTCTCGTTCCAAAACTCTTTAACCTCGTTCTGTGACAACTCTTTACCATTTCTTACTTTTTCATTTTTTAAATCTCCTGTAAAATCGTGGTTATCAAATCCTTCATATTTCTGCTGTTTATCCGCTCTTTCTTCTAACTCTTTATAAATCTGTTGTGAATTCTTTTTATCTACTTCCTCTATCTTTGTTCCAAACCCCTTATATTCATCATAGAAATCAGGGACTATTGCTCCATTAGGAAGTTTAATACTGCCTGTTAATGTGGTCTCACTTATATCCTTTGTAATTGTTTCATTAACTTTCAAATCTGTTGCTATGTTATAAAGATCTTTATCTTTACCATTTATTGCGTCCTCGTAAAGATGATTATATACTAAATGTAATACTTCGTGGAGAATTACCCCCCTAAACTCACTCTCTTGTAGTTTGCTTACAAACTCTTTGTTATATACACATACTCCCTCTCTATTAACTCCCATTGTAGGAATTGAGTTGTCCTCTCTAAAATCCATATAATTTATCAGTGTAGTAAAGAAAGGGTATGCTGTTGATAATCTCATAATATTCTTTGATAACCTCTTATTAAAATCATCTGTATTCATCTTCCCACCTCTCTGAAAATGCCTCAAATGTATAAGGTCTTAATCTCTCTTTAACTTCATCCTCTACTTTTTCCAACAATTCCTCAAATTTCTCTAAAACTTCTTTGTCCAATTCTTTCAGTCTCTCATGCAATATCTCTCTTTCAAGTGCGTCTAATTCTTCATCATAAAAATAATAATTTACAAATACCTCTACCCCATAACCTGTCGGGTCAATGGAGAAGTCATGTATCTTTATAATGGGGTCTTTTACCCCTAAAGTGTCCATTATAAACTCACTGTCTTGTGAACCTACCTTTATATCTATGTCCATATACTCCAAATCATTTACTATTATCTTTAAACCATACAAATTATATTCCTTTTCTAACTCTTTTTCAATATTCTCTAACTCGTCTTGTAAAAAGTCCTGTATATACCACTCATAATCTTCATACATTTGTTCGTATTTATCTTCATCTGTAATCATCTTAATCACCCCTTAGTAACTCTAAAAATGCTGACTTATAACCCCCAATATCTTGTAGTATTAATCTCTTTAAGTTGTCCATGTCCTCCTTCTTTACTGCGGAAGATTTAATCAAGTATAACATTGTCATCTTAAACTCTGGTTTAAATTCTACTTTTAAGATGTCTTCTAATAGTTCAGTATTCTCTTCATACTTCTTTATAATTCCCGCCATAACTGAATATACTTCATCTATTTTTTCAGGGACTTTTTCTTTACCTCTAATAATCTTCATAATATCATACTTATTCTGAATTTCAATGAACTTTAATAGTTCAATAGTTATTGCTCTATTAAGAGTAGATGCTAATAATCCTTTTAATATTGGTTTGTCTTTATACTCTCTATAAAACTTGTTTGCTTTCTCCCATAATCTCGGACATATTGCTGTCCTACCATCACTTCCTACTTCATACTTCCAAATATGCTGTGGATTGTTCCTTAAAAATACCGCGATATCGGGTTCTAACATGTTCTCTGTTGCCCAATCTAACCATCCACTGAAATTATCATCTATTTCAATATGCCCCATTCTCGTTAATAATGGAACTTGCATTCTATTTACTCTTGCTCCATCTTCTCTACCTCTATTCCCCGCCATAACCACAGCGTAACCATCTGGAAGTTTATGCCCTGCTAACTCTCTATCGTTCACTATTTGATAACTCGCTGACTGAACTATATCACTCGCTAAATTAATCTCGTCAAAGAACAATATACCATTGCCCTGTTTTGGAAACCAATCAGGAATATACCATTTCGCTGTTTTATTCTCTTTATCAAGGTCAGGCAATCCCTTTATATCACTCGCATCTAATTGTGACAACCTAATATCTATTAATACAAAATAATTGTCATCATTAATCTTACTCCAATCCTCCGTAAATATCTTTCCTAATTCTTCTGCTCTTTCTCTTGCGACCTCTCTCATTACTGCACTTTTACCCACTCCAAAAGCCCCTGTAATCATCAATGGTTCTTTCATACTAATGTATGCTTTAACATAACTTTTTAATTC
>CAZIBE010000153.1:3336-6988 GCA_964536685.1 uncultured Calditrichaceae bacterium
AATTTCATTTTTATACCTCTTTATTTTTCTAAACAAAAATCTGTCATAATCATATCCTCAATAACCTTTACTGCGTCATTAAGTCCTACACTTTTAAATGTCTCTAATGCGTTTTTATATGACTTCATAGTAAATAACTTCCAACTTTTTCTTATTGTTTGATAATCATTATACCAAAACATCTTCCATAATTCTCTTTTTTTTATGTTTATATATATGATATTATACCACCCACCACCATCTTTTGAAGTTACTAAATACCCATCTCTGAATTTAATACCTTTCTTTGCTCTCTCTACTATTTCTCTACTTCTTTCTACTCTTTTCTTCCTTTCTTCTTCCACTTCTAAAATTTTTTCATATCTATCTTTTATTAATTCTCTCTTTATTATGTAAGTATTAGGTACCCTATCAAAACTATATATCTTTTTTAACATCTTTATTTCTTCCTCTGTTAATTTCTCTTTATACTCCCAATAATCATTTATATTAATACCTGTTTCACTCTCTACAAATTCTCCGCCATATCCTCCAGAATAATCTATTTCAGTATTAATAGAATTCGCCCCTAAGATGAAGTTTAACACCCACGCATAAGAATTCATTTCTCGTATTGAATAATATCCCTTTGTTTTCTCCACAAATATCTTTCCATCGCTTGTAATTTTGAATTTATTCCCCCATATAGTCATCAGTAAATCTCCGTCTGGAGTTATATACCCCCCAACATCTACTCCTGATAATCTTCCATTATTACTACCTTCTCTTACTATCTTGTTATAGTTCCATAAGAACTTCCCTGCTGTTGAACCCCTACTCCAAGCACTTGTATATGTCTCTTTAAATACTATTTGTTTATTCATTTTTACCACCCCTGTAATATGGATTTACAGATAAACTCCTACACCCTATAATTCTTCCTTGTTCGTCTCTAATTGTTCTATCGACAATCAAGAAATCGTCTCTATTAGGGTACGCCATACATACTAAATTACTTACAATATAATAAATCCCTTCTTCCTTCTCTGGAAGCCCCTCTATCTTTCCGAATATAGTTCTGGATAAAGGAACTCCTTCTAATTCTCCAATATTTTCAGTTTTAGAATTCAGTCTAAAACTTCCCTCAGTTTTGAATACTCTTTTTTCATCTCCTATAAACACCGCTATATCGTGCGGTGTAAAATTCCTTATACTAATTTTTTTATTATTCATTTTTCATTATTTATTTTTTAGGTCTAATTATTAATTAGACCATAAAATAATAAGTATTAGTTTTTATTTAATTATTTGTTACTACTTTAAAGTTTTCTGTTTTTTATAACTACTTTAAAGTTAATTGCTTTTATATGTTACTTTAAAGTTTATTTGTTTTGTAAATAACTAAGTGTAAGTAATAAAAATATAAATTATAATAAGCATTAGTTTTATTTTAAAAATCAAAAATAAAAAAATCTAAAATTCTAAAAGTAAAAACTCCAAAACTTAAAAATTTAAAAATTAAAAGTTAAAATTCTAAATACTAAAACATTACTTTATTAAAAAAGTCTTTGATATGGGCTTAATTTTTAGAATATTTGACTTTGAAAAATAGAATAAAATTTTATTAAAAAATATAAAAAAAATAATAGATGTAAAGGGCGGTTTATTTAAAACCTTTGTCTTCTAAATACTTAATTAGATATTTGGCATAATCAGTATTAAGTTCTAAATCTTTTTCTCCAGTGTTGAAAGTAAAACTACTATTACCTTCTTTTACTGCCTTATTATAGTCAGCCTTTAACCTTTTGTATAATTTTTTATCAAATTCTATAAAATCTACCATTGTATATGCCTCTTTGTATTTCTTTTATCAAATTGAAACTTTCTAAAATTCCTTAATATTGTAGTCTTATCAACATCAAACATTTCTGCCACTCTTTCAAGGGAATAACCCTCTAAGTACTTTTTATAAGCCTCTAACCAAGTATATTCTTTTCGGTTATAGAACCTATATTTGTTCCAGTAATCAAGCATATATAAATATGTCTTTTCTATAGACTTCTCTGTCTTGACATGTTCTCCTAAAAGGTAAATGTAGTATTTACCTTCAAATTCTCTTACTGAGAACTCTTCGTCTTTATATACTACTTTCCAATCCATTTTAATGGTTTGTTCTATACTTTGGAATAATTTCACTTATTACTACTTTTGGCATAGATCCATTATATCTTTTACAATATCTTTCATCAATTAAATAATCACAAGTAACTCCATAACCTTTCATTTTATACCCACATAACATCCCATTATCAGAGGGATAACTATTATCTTTTGTGCACAATGTTTCGTAACTAATTACTTCTTCTAATCTCTTCATTTTCAATACCTCTTAATATACCTGTTAAGGTAGTAAATGGTATACTGTCCTTAGACATATATATATCACTACCTAATAATTTATTATTCTTTCGGTTTATTTTCTCTAATTTACTCCACGATTCTGGGTGGTTTTTGTAAATGTTATAGTAATATTTTATATCTTTCTTTGGACAAAAGTAACAACCATCTATATTGAGTAAGCCCAAAGCCTCTACATATTTGTAGCATTTCCAATAACTCATCCTATACTCTTTTAATGGATACCTATAGTTCCATTTATCTTTATTTGAGAGTAACTCTCTTAAACCTATACATTTTATTCCCTTTACATTTTTCTGTTTTATATATTCATTTACTAAGTTTATTTTTATCTCTCTTTTCCACCAACAAGGAGTCTTTGGATGCATGAACCCTCTCGGTTTCCCTTTATTCTTTCCAAATTTCCTCTTTATAGACATATAGTATAATATGTCTTTTTCTGGTTTTAATACTGTTACTTTAATACCTATCAAACTATTAGTCTTTTCACTTATCTCCTCTATAGTTTCATAAGTGGCTGGGGATTCTGCTAATGTATCTGCAAAGATGACCTCAGAAATGTCTTCCTTGTTCTCAATCATCTTAAACAACATAGCGGTGCTATTTATTCCCCCGCTTATCAATATTATATTCTCCATTTCCGAACTTTGTAATATACATAATCAAATATCTTGTTTGTGGAGACACATCCACCCACAAATCCTCAGACATTAAAAAATCTACTGATATTAACTCACATTCCTTCCTTGTTAAAGTGATTGTTAATTCCTCAGTTATTTTCTTTTTCATCCTCAAAATTTCCCATTATTTGTTTGAATTTATTATATGTTTCTTGGGGCTCTAAAAATCTTTTTGTTCTTGAATTTAAACTACCTTTTAAAATTAAATATCTCTCAAATTCTAAAACTGCTTCTTTTACATCTTTATGTAAATAAGATGCCATAATTCCAAGAGATTTTTTTTCTCCTGTTTCTAAATCTACCTGAAATGCTTCTTCATTAATACCTATTGCTTTTTCTCTTAATGGGTTCATTTTTCTATCTCCTTTAATAATTCGGGGGTTTCATAAATGTTTCCTATTACTTCTACTTTTTCATCATGCATTAATTGAGTAACTTCATCGTCATCTCCACACACCCAAGTTTCAACCAAAGTCCCACAAGCATAATCTCCACAATTATAAGAATAAATCCCCCAACTAACTATTTTTGGGTCTTTTGGACACACACAATCAACATCACAACTACATTTATAT
>CAZIBE010000154.1:0-6712 GCA_964536685.1 uncultured Calditrichaceae bacterium
AGGTGGGTCAATTTTATTGGCCGAAAGGGGGTCAAAATTATTGGCCATTGACAGGTAGAAGAACTGACGCACGCCAGAGAAGAACAGGAGCGGTTGGCGAACGAGCGTCAGGAACGTATCGATGCCTTGGAGCGCGAAAGTGGGGAACTGCGGACACAATTGCGTCAGACCCAGGAAGAGTTGGAAATTCAGCGGCAGGCGAATAGCGGGCTTGAGGTGTCACGTGAGGCCTTGGAGACAGAAAAGGCGGAACTGATTATGCAGCGTGACCAGTTGGAGCAGCGGGTGCAGGCGCTGGAACAGCAAATGGAAGCGCTGACACAAGCACGGGAGGAGCAGGCACGCGTACTCAACGAACGGAAGAAGCAGTTGGAATCGCTAACCCAAACCAATGCCGCGCTGGAACAAGAGAAAGTGTCCTTGGCCGCGCAGCGAGCGGAATTGGCCGAGAGGGTAGAAGAACTGGCGCACGTTCGAGGGGAACAGGAGCGGAAAGCGAGCGAGCACCAGGAACAGATCCAAAACCTGAACAACTTAAAAGAACAGCTCCAAGCGAAGCTGTCGGATGTAGAACGGCAATTCGCTGCCGCAAAGGCCGAAGCGGATACGCTTAGGCAACTCATCGATAGCGAACGTGAAAAGGCCGATGAGCAGTTCAAGGTGATAAAGCAGTTGCTGGTCGAGGATGTGGCATGAGCAAGAAGAAGAAACGCCGGGGGCGCCTCGAAAAAGAGAAGAAAGCGCGAAAGAAGGCGCGCCATGAGGGGCGGTCGCATCCTGTCGAGCTCGTCGAAGAAGCCGTTCTCGCCTCTTATGATGAAGGGCTACTGGAAAAGGCACGAACCCGTTGGCAATTTGGCGACTGGGATCGACTCACCCAGATCGAACAGAAGGAGTTGATCCACCACCCACAAAGGGAAAAAATTGCGTTGCTTGTAGCCTCGGCTCATTTTCAACGGGGCGACAACGACGCGGCAACCCGATATCTGCGGTTGGCGCAAGACTGGGGTTGCAGCCGTCGGCTCATAGCTCAGATGCTGGTATCCGGTGCCCACAACTCCCTAGCGTATGCACAGATCATGTTGAACAGGCATGAGAAGGCCAAGAGACATTTTTTTGCATCCATAAAGACCGGTGGCGTTTTGGGTGCCCCGGAATTATTGACGGAAGTTCGTTACCGGGCATCTGTTTGAATTATTTAGAGTGATATTTTGACTAAGGTGGAAATTGGAATGGGTTCACTGTTGGCAAAAGGTAATCGATGTTTCCGGGCGGGAGAATTTGAACGGGCAAGAGCCTATTATCAGGATGCGATTGCAAATGTTCCTGAATTGGCTGTATTCGTTCAATTCAATATCGAACTTGCGGAGCGGCGTATTGCTAACGCTCATCAATCTAAACTTCAGCAAGGTGAGACAACAGTAGATAGAGGTCAGATTTTCAATGCTCAAGAAATACCGATTACACTGGGTGGCAATGCCAATGCCTGTATCATAGAAAAACAGCAGATCGATTGGGATGAAGAAGAGGCGCAGTGGGTCTCATCAGGCACCGATCCCCTATTCTTGCTTGAACCGAATAGGCTTTTTCCCACTCCAGGGTTTTATGAATGGCGAGTGTCTATCAGCTCAGATCGAGACCGGGATTTGTCGAAGTTCTACTTTGATACGGGTTCCGGCTTTAACGAATTGGAAGTTGCTGGAATACAGTGTGAGAGAGGAGAGGTGCTGACCAGAATAATAAAAATTGACAATGCGCCGATAGCGGTTCGATTCGATCCCAGGGAGTTCCCCGGGGGGTTTGAAGTTGATCGATTTGAGATTGCTCCTCTCGATAACCAGACGGCAAAGATGCGCATGCTCGAAGTGGTGGAGGAAAATACCGTATTTCGATTGACGCCTGAATTGGAGTTGTGGGAGGAAATAAAGGAAGAGGCATTTAGTAAAGAAATTACCCCTGTTGATTTACTCTACGAAAAATACGTACGTACATTCAATTATTGCTCGCAAGGGCTTACATACAAAGAATGGATAGAGACAGTTGAAAAGGAGTCGCAGCCAACTGCTGACGAGATACAAGCGGCTTTGGATGGGATGGCGTACAAGCCACTGATATCGATAGTCATGCCTGTCTATAACACACCTGAGCGATTTCTTCGGGCCTGTATAGAGTCGGTAATTGCCCAGTCTTACCCGCATTGGGAACTTTGCATTTCCGATGACAACTCATCATCGCCACATGTCCGGACAATATTACAGGAATACGAACATAGGGATCCACGGATTCGAGTAGTCTATCGCACCGAGAATGGGCATATTTCTAGATCTTCCAATAGTGCTCTCGAAATAGCTCTCGGGGATTATGTTGCGCTACTCGATCATGATGATCTTCTTCCTGAGCATTCACTATATTGGGTGGCTAATACACTAAATGATACACCGGATCTTCGGTTGATTTACTCAGATGAGGACAAGATTAACGAAGATGGTTATCGCAGTGACCCATATTTTAAAACTGACTGGAACCCGGATTTATTTTATTCCCATAACATGTTTTCCCATCTGGGTGTGTATTACAGATCACTAATTGACGAAGTAGGTGGATTCAGGGTCGGGCTTGAGGGTAGCCAGGACTATGATTTGGCGTTGCGGTGTATAGAACGCATTTCGGACTCTCAGATCTATCATATTCCTCGTGTGCTTTATCATTGGCGCGTGCATGATGAGAGTACCGCAAAGACAGCTGATGCGAAGCCTTATGCTATGTTGGCGGGAGAAAAAGCGCTCAATGAGCATTTTGATCGTACGGGTGTCAATGGTAAAGTTGAGTTGATAGGATTTGGTTATAGGGCACGCTACGCATTACCAGAAAATATACCATTAGTCAGCATAATTATCCCGACGCGAAACCAATACAGATTGATTCGCCAGTGTATTGATAGTATTCAAAAGAAAACCACTTACCAGCACTACGAAATCATCATTGTTGATAATGGATCGGATGATCCCGAAAGCCTGGAGTATTTTTCCAAGTTATCGGCTATCCCAAATATACGCATATTGCGTGATGACCGTCCTTTTAACTATTCTGCTCTTAATAATAACGCCGTCGCCAACGCGAGGGGTGAAATTATCGCGCTCATTAATAATGATATCGAGGTTATAACTCCGGAGTGGCTGTCCGAGATGGTCAGCCATGCATTGAGGCCAGAAATTGGTGCGGTTGGTGCTAAGCTTTTATACGCTGATAACACGGTACAGCATGCGGGTGTCATACTGGGTGTTGGGGGGGTTGCAGCACATAGCCACAAACATATTTCTGATTTGAATCATGGTTATTTTGGTAGGGCGAACTTGATAAGTGCGTATTCTGCTGTAACGGCGGCCGCAATGGTAATTAAAAAATCTATTTTTATAAAGTTAGGCGGATTTGATGAACAACATTTATCAGTTGCGTACAATGATGTAGATTTTTGTCTTCGAGTAAGAGAATTAGGATATCGCAATATCTATACGCCCTATGCCAAGCTTTACCATCATGAATCCATCAGTCGCGGCCATGATGACACACCAGAAAAGCAGGCGCGCTTTTTGAGCGAGGTTGAATACATGAAAGAAAAATGGGGTGATATCTTGCTGAATGACCCGTTTTATAACCCCAATCTGACCAAGGATCGGGAAGATTTTTCGATAGGGTATTCGCAGTGAGTGAGTCGAGAAAAGCTATAATCCATGTTGGATTGCACAAGACGGGTTCAACAGCAATCCAACTAACCTGTAGTCATAATTCAGGATTGCTAGCCGAGCATGGTTATTATTATCCTCGGTTTGGAGCTGACTGCTGGGCAAACCACAGCGTGCCTTTATCTCTAATGTTTATGGTGGACCCATATAATAAAAGCCATACGGTGCGAAATATTTTCAAGACTCCGCAGGTTGCATATTCTAGGGAAAAGGAGATAAGAAAAGCCTTTGAGATGGAGATCCAGAGTACTAGGTGTCAAAATATATTGATCTCTGGTGAAGATATTTCTGTTTTTTCAAAAAGTGAGTTGCATGATCTCATTAGTTTTCTGTCTAGGCATGATTATAAAGAAATAGAGGTGGTCCTATATGTAAGGCATCCTGTGCGATTTGCATTGAGTAATGCGCAGGAGTTGGTTAGAGCGGGTGTGGTGCCGATTGGGAGGGCAATCGGATTTGGGGATCTCCAACAAGTGCGCGAAAAAATTAAAAAAATAATAAGTGTTGTTGGTGAATCGGCTGTTCATGTTATGAGTTTTGAGCAGGCTGTATCGGAAGTTGATGACATATTGATTCATTTTTTCAATTATTTGGGTATTCCAAAAGATATGGATGGTTTTGTAAGTGTCCGGTCCAACGAGTCGATGCCGATTGAAAAAATACTTGCGATATCAGCATTATGTCATATGGATGGTGCATTGGCTCGTTTGGCTTCCGGGATGATTCAAAATTCTGGTTCACGCATAGTGCCAAATAGGCTATTAGAAGAATTTGTGCTTAATGAAGCCGCAGGCGATGTGGAGTATCTTTCAGAATATTTTGAAATAAATTATTTGGTGTGTGTTGATCATGTTGAGCAGAAATTTGATCGAAGCATCTTTTTGATGAATCTTCATGATGTGCGGAAGATAGCTAATGAACAGGCGGGAATGAGTATAGATTGGGCCAGCTTGTTTGGCTATATATGTGAGGATACTGCGAAATATTTCAGGGATATTTATTATCTGGTGTTGGTGATGGCGTATAATTGCACCAGAGAATTGTCGTTTAAGAGTAGTATAGATGAAGGGTTAAGGAGTGGTGATCTACGAGGAAAGTATATCAATGGCCTGTTTCAGGTGGAGGGGGATCAAATCGACCCCGATAATTTTGACGAGAAATCGTATCTGTTAAAGAATCCTGACCTCCAACGCGTGAGAGATCACCTTTTTGAACATTATTATGCATTTGGACGGTTTGCTGGAAGGGAGGTCTGATAGTGACTTCGTCGGGGCGGGATAGTATTCTCAGTTTGTACCAAGGACAGCATGGTAAGGGCTCGGACAAGTGGGAATTCTATTTGCGAACATATGAAAAGCTGTTCGCCTCCTATCGCAATGAAGATGTTCGCCTATTGGAAATAGGTGTGCAAAATGGTGGCTCATTGGAAGTCTGGGCTGACTATTTTGCTAGTGCTTCGAAGATTGTCGGTTGTGATATAAATCCGAAATGTGGCGACTTGGCCTTCGGTGCTGAAAATATCTCGGTTGTGGTCGGTAATGTCGTATCTGATGAGGTGGTTTCACAGCTTGTCGATATAGTAGAGAAGTACGACATCATAATCGACGACGGGTCGCATCGGAGTTCAGATATTGTTCGCGCTTTTCTTAATCTCTTCGGGCATCTAAGTGATGGTGGTATCTATGTCGTGGAAGACTTGGCCTGCTCATATTGGAAGGAATATGAAGGGGGGCTCTTTTATCATAAATCGGCAATCTCGTTTTTCAAGCTGCTGGTAGACTATTGTAATCGGGATTTCTGGGGAATTGAGGTTGAACCGGGAGAAATTTTTCGGTCATTCGGGTTTGATGCTGCGCGGTATAGTAAAGTGCTGGACCATGTGCATAGTGTGGAATTCTTGAATTCAATGTGCGTGATACGAAAGGATACTCCAGAAAATAACCAGCTTGGACAACGGGTTGTTGTGGGAGATAGCTTTGAAGTTGAAGATATTAGGTCATTGAATGGTAGTGATCTGCCTGTACCTTCGCAAATTGAAAACCCGGATGCCTGTCTGCCAGAAGGTTGTGCCTCAGTAATAGCGTCATGCTCCTTGACATCTGAGGCGCGTGTATATTGGGGTGGCGAAAACAAGGGTTATGTAGAAGCGCGTAGTCGGGGGATGTCTTATTCTATCGATGGGGAGTGCAGACAATTAGCCCTCGATATCGTGGAAGGGGATGGTGTAAGTCGGTTACGGTTAGACCCTGCAAATGTGCCCTGCGTTATTGCGATGCATTCGATTTCGTTGGTGGATGGCGACGAGAATGTGGTTTGGCAATGGGATGGTCGTTTCGACTCGATAAAAAATTCAAGTGGTATTTTTTGTTGGCCTGTGGATGAAGGCGTACACTTGGTCTGCTGGAATGACGACCCAGAATTAGAGCTTGCGCTCTCGGATGTTACAAATGGGCATCTTAAAGATCGAATTTGTTTGATGGTCGAGTTTACTCCCTATCCATTGCTTGAAAAATTACCACGGATTTTTGATGAAATAGCCAAGAAACTTACCGGAGGCTTGGTGCCTTCGATGACACAATCAGCATTACCAATTGGTTTTTCTCACTATTTATCGGATCTTGCTGGGTTGCTTGAGAGTAAGCTCGAACAAAAAAATGGGGTGATAGCCAGTAAGCAACATGAGGTCGAATGCATGCAGGAGAAACAGCAGGCGCTTTATGAGCAGGTAGTACGCGCTGAAGCACAATTGGATCTGCTCAAGGAGTTTGTTTTGCCTGAAGGAACGGGGCGGATCGAGCGTCTGTGATAATGGGTGAGGTTGTAGTCGTTTTTTCACGGAAAGTATTTACTCGTCGGAGCAGAACGCCCCATGCGAAGGCATTTTCTTTTTTTATGGAACTTAGATAACTATCACTAGATATTAATCGTTGCATAAATACTCGCCTATCTAAATATGTGGTGGTATAATT
>CAZIBE010000155.1:0-6576 GCA_964536685.1 uncultured Calditrichaceae bacterium
TCTTTAGATAGTGGGTGATGAAATCCAAACAATAACGGGCTTTAGCCCTAAAATAATAACTCCCTTTGCTGTGTTAGGCTAAAGCCTTAACACTTCTGTGACATTTACTGACCACTATCTAAAGATAGTGGCAATTAAAAAACATTATTTAGGACGGATGTGAGAACTCATCATCCGCATTTTCTGCCTTGCTATGTTTTAGCTATATCCCGATATGCGGATGTCGTTTTTCTAACGCATTAAGATCATCTTTTTAGTTTGCGCAAACTTATTGTTAACAGTTATCTTGTAATAATACACGCCACTTGACAAGCTGGCAGCGTCAAAGATCACCTGATGCGCTCCCGCTTGCTGTTTACTATTTACTAATTCCTTAACTATCTGTCCCAATATATTGTACACCGTTAGCTTAACATGAGCAGTACTTGCTACCTGATACTTGATACTTGTAATTGGATTGAACGGATTGGGATAGTTTTGTTCCAACCTAAAATCTCCGATAACCGCCGGCGTTTCATCGTCGATGGCGTCTGGCCCAAAGGCATAGGTTAAATCGATGGCTCCGTAGCCGAACACACGATCCCATGTATTGGGATCGGTCTTCACCGCCACTTCCTGCGGTGTGCCGCCGGTAGTGGCCGAAGTGCCCTGCGCGTGGTTGAATAGATAGTTTTTTACATCGTCCGGTGTCCAGCCGGGATTTTTTTCCAACAGCAGGGCAATGGCGCCGGCGGCCACCGGCGAGGCCATGGATGTGCCTTGAGTGTAATAATAGTAATCGGTGAATGGCGCCGGCGGCAGAAGACCGGGATCTGTAACGGAATAATCTTTGCTTTTAGCCGAAAGTACAATTTGACCGCCGGCGATGATGTCCGGCTTATTGCGGCCGTCCGCCGTAGGACCAATACCGCTAAAGGAAGCGATGCCGCCCTCTTTGCCGGAGTTGGGATAATGATAGGTATTGCCGTCACTGGCGTCCCAGCTTTCCCTGCTGATAAAGGCGCCCACGGTAATCACCTTAGTTGCACAGGCATCATTGCTCAGTGTAAACGGATAATGAACGTATTGATAAGAAGTCCCCTGCGAAAAGCCTCCGCTGGGAGATACTAAAACGTTTCCGTCGCTCCAGGCGTGACGGGTAATTTTGTTGTTCCCGTTGCCGTCCGAAAGGGCGTTGAGTGTTAAAGTGAAAGTTTTTCCCTGGAAACTGTCGTCGTTCATATAAACTTCTACCTCGATCTCCTGATTATTAGAAGCGGACGCCGGATAAACGGATAAATAAATTTGTCCGAAACTCTTTTGTCCGCCCGGAACAACATTGTCAATCGAGCCGGTGTCCCAGCTTAATGATGCGTTTCCAAGATTATCGCCTTTTTCGATCCAGGCCGTTACATACTGCGTGTAGCTAAATTGTATTTGATCGCTGGATACGTTAGTGCTGTCAAAATAATGCACGGCATGATTGCCGTCGTTGCCGGCAGCCTGCACAATGATCTTGCCGGGGCCGACCATGGTATCAAAGGCTAAATTGTCGTCGTCGCTGCCGTCATGCGGCCCATATTGCGAGCCCAGGCTAAGATTGATAACGCAGGGTTTGCCTAAGGCCTCCGCTTTGTCAAAAATATATTTAACGCCGTCAATAATAGCCGCATTTTCCAGCGTGGTCTTGACGATAATTAGATTAGCGTCCTCGGCGCCTCCGTGCAGCGTATCGGCCGGGCTCAGCGTTAAATCATCGCCGGCGGCCGAACCGGCTACATGCGTGCCGTGGCCTTGCGTATCTTTTTGCAGCACAATGGAATTAGGATTACCTGAAGCCAAATCCTGATTAATCTGACTCTCCGCATATTCGATGCCGTAAGTAAATGTTGTGCCTGCAGGGCCGCCGCCGTTCAGCGTTTGATCCCAGATATAAAGAATACGCGTATCGCCGTTTTGTTTGCGGAACATATTGTGGTAAAAGTCGATGCCTGTATCCACAACGCCTATAATTACTCCGCTGCCCGTATAACCTTGGTTGTAGGCGGCATGCACATGCTGATAGTTCACCGCTTTGGAATTGTACAGCCGGCGCCGCGGCGTTAAAGTGATTCTTTGCACACCGGGAACCTTCAGTAAGCGCTGGATGTCTGCATTACTTACGCGTACCGTGGCCATAGAGCCCAGTTCGCTTTCGGTGGTAAAACCGGCCTGATGCAATTTCTGTACTAATTGCTCGTCGCCGCGAATCAGTAAATGCAGAGTTTGTGCATTCCCTTTAGCTAAGGAAGTGGTTTGTACATATTGTAAGTAAGGGCTAAGTTGCTGACCGAATAAAAATCCGCTTAACAATAAAAGTAATATAAAGAATCGTTTCATTTTAGACTCCTCAGGATTTGTTCAATTTTTTTTTGCCGGTGCGAATCCGCATAACGCGCTCGTCATGCATTAAGATATCTAACTGTTCCTTCGTTACACGTCCCGTATAATAGCCCTCGCTGATGCGCGTAAGAAATGAATAATCCAGCGGGGCATATACGCGCACTAAAACAGCTAATTTTTCCTGTCCGGCTTTGTGCTCCTTCAAAAGCCATAATTGCACCTGAGGATCGATCGAAGCCTTTTGAGCCTGATAGTTTTCCCGGGTGGAATAACAGGAAGTGATGATAGCGAAGAAAAAGATAATAAGAAGTAATTGTTTCATAATACAACTCCCAAACTAAAGTTTGAAATCATTGACTTTTTTTATAGTAAATATTTTATTTTAGATGCTCGGGTTTAATATCAGTCGGTAAATCACGTCGAAAGACGCATTAGTCTACCGACTAACTAATCCGCTCACGCCGAAAGGCGGATCCGTCTAACGACGGACTACTGGCGTGACCCCGAGGCACCCATACTCGGTATTATAAACTTGCCCCGAGGTTATTCATTTCTAAAATATAATACGAAAACATTCCCGGACCGTTGTCCATGGTCAAATATAAAACAAATTGCCACCTTATTAATTCGGACGAATCCCGCCGACCTTTACCGAATACATGGATATTGTTTGGTAAACATTAAAAGATAACAGCCCGAAATCAGGAAGTGGGAGCGGAGAATTTATTTAGTGATCTGTTTTCAGTTATCAGTTTTCAGTTGAGAAAGTTGGTACTTGATACCTGATACTTGACTCCTAATTAGCAATTCCCCATTCTTAATTCATAATTCTTAATCTTCTCTCCTTCTGTGCCGAAAATCCTTTTTGTTGCTTTTAGAAGATGAAAAAGCTAAATTTATAAGATTTTATATACAAGATACTGTTAAGGAGGAAATACAACGAATGGCAACAACGGAAATTAACAAAATATCCAGTTCTAAACGGGAACTGACCATTACGCTTAGCAAGGATGAGTTAGAACCTATTCGGGAAAAACAAGCTAAAAAACTGCAAAAAGAAGTGCAGTTCCCGGGCTTTCGTAAAGGCAGAGCGCCGCTTAATTTGGTTAAACGGCAATATGCCGATACCATAGAAGCTTACACGCTGGATGCGGCTGTGGATGAAGGATTACGGCAGGCGGTTACGGAAAATGAATTGTATATCGTAGGCACGCCGGAAGCCAAAAAACTGGATTTTGACGATGACGGTAATATGGTTACGGTAGTCGAGGTGGAAACCTATCCCGAAATAGAACTGCAAAAATATACCGGTTTTGAGTTCATGCGCGATCAGTACGAAATAACCGATAAGTTTGTCGAGGATACCATCGACCGTTTACGACAGGAACGCGCTGAGGTCCAATTAGTAGAAGGGGCCGTTGAAGAAGGATATACGGTCGTTTTGGATATGCAGGAGCTGGACGAAAACGGTCAGCCCATCAACGATAAAAAATATGAAAACATGACCATCCATGTAGGGAAGGGGAAATTCGATAGTGATTTGGAGAAGCAAATCATCGGCATGAAAAACGATGAGGAGAAGGAAATCGAAAAAATATATCCCGATGATTATCCTCAGGAAGAATTTGCCGGTAAAAAGGAACGCTATCTGGTTAAAGTGAAAAATATCGAGCAGGAAATCTTGCCGGAACTCAACGATGAATTTGTCAAGGATTTAAATCTCGATGTGGAGACGGTGGAAGACTTACGCAAGATAACGCGCGAAAATCTGGAAAAGAATTACAAAACGGAGTCGGAAAACCGTCTGGCCAGCGACATCTATCAAAAGCTAATTGAAGAAAATCCCTTTGACATACCGCAAGCGCTGGTGGATGATTATCTGAATCGTATCGTTCAGGATGTCAAAAAGAGCGATCCCCGCTTGCGGGAAGAAGAAATCCGCAAATATTATGAAAATGAGGCTCTCTTTAATCTTAAATTATTCTATATAAAAGACGCCATTGCCAAAGCGGAAAATATCGAAGCGACTGACGAAGATATCGAAAAGTTTTTAGCGGAACTTAATGATGATAACGTGCGTCAGATGTACAAAGAAAATGAACGTCTGTTAAGCGGAGTTAAAGAAGATATCCGGGGTCGTAAGATTCTGGAATTTTTAATGGAAAATTCTAAAATTGAGGACAATAAAGTGACACTGGAATAATCTGTGTCACAATTTGATTTAGTAGATTATTTAAATTAAAAACAAAAATGAGGTACGCAATGCCATTAGTTCCAATGGTTATAGAACAAACCGGCCGCGGCGAGCGGGCTTACGACATATATTCCCGTTTACTGAAAGAGCGCATCATCTTTTTGGGAATGCCCATCGATGATAACGTGGCCAGCTTAATTATATCGCAGTTACTTTTTCTGGAAGCGGAAGATCCGGAAAAGGATATCTATTTGTACATCAATTCTCCGGGGGGCATTGTTTCATCCGGTCTGGCTATTTTCGACACCATTCAATACATCAAGCCCGATGTGGTAACTACCTGTA
This sequence comes from uncultured Calditrichaceae bacterium, assembly GCA_964536685.1. GTDB lineage: Bacteria > Calditrichota > Calditrichia > Calditrichales > Calditrichaceae > CAZIBE01. The sequence continues at coordinate 4,901 of CAZIBE010000155.1, forward strand.
TGGGGCAGGCTGCCAGTATGGCCGCCGTGTTGTTGACCGCCGGAACCAAAGGCAAACGTTACGCCTTGCCTAATGCCCGCATCATGATTCATCAGCCGTTAGGCGGCGCCGAAGGACAGGCCAGCGATATTCAGATTGCCGCCAACGAAATCCTGCGCATCCGTGAGACGTTAAATAGAATTTTAGCCGAGTTCACAGGAAAACCGATTAAACAGATCGAAAAAGATACGGATCGCAACTATTTTTTGTCGGCCGTAGAGGCCCTGGAATATGGTTTGATTGACAAAGTGCTCGAACCGCGCTCCAACGATTCCGAGAAAGGGAAAAAATAAATGAGCCGAAGAAACATTCGCAGCCAGATTTTTCGTTGTTCATTTTGCGGACGGTCTGCCGATGAGGTGGAAAGCCTTATTTCAGGACCGGATGTTCACATCTGTAACGACTGTGTACAAAGCGCCATGGAGATCATTAATCGCCATAAAAAAGAATCCGCTTTTTTAGGCGAACAAAGTCTTATGCCGCCGCAGAAAATCAAGGACGAACTGGATAAGTACGTCATCGGCCAGGAACGCGCCAAACAGATTTTATCCGTAGCCGTGTACAATCATTACAAGCGCATCAACAATTACAGCGTGGCTCAGGATGTGGAAATCGAAAAAAGCAACATTTTAATGCTCGGACCGACCGGCACCGGGAAAACCCTGTTGGCGCAAACGCTGGCGCGCATCTTAAAGGTGCCCTTCACCATTGCCGACGCCACCGTGTTGACCGAAGCCGGCTATGTGGGCGAAGATGTGGAGAATATTCTGGTACGTCTGTATCAGGCGGCCAATTATAATGTGGAACAAACGCAGCGCGGTATCGTCTATATTGACGAACTGGATAAGATTGCCCGTAAAACAAGCAATCCCTCCATTACGCGCGATGTTTCCGGCGAAGGTGTGCAGCAGGCCATCTTAAAGATTTTAGAAGGCACCGTTTCCAGCATTCCGCCTAAAGGCGGACGCAAGCATCCGGAGCAAAATCTGATCAATATCAATACAAAAAATATTTTGTTTATTGCCGGCGGCGCCTTTGAAGGGCTGGAAGATATTATCCGCCGGCGCATCGGCGAAAAGAATATCGGTTTCGAGAAAACCATTCAAAGTAAGAACGCTCTGTCCAAAACCGAATTGTACTCCCGCGTGGAAGCGGAAGATTTACTGCATTACGGTTTAATCCCCGAACTGATCGGCCGGCTGCCGGTGCTCAGCGCTTTAGGAGAACTGGATGAAGACGGTTTGTACAGCATCCTCACCGAGCCTAAGAATGCGTTGGTAAAGCAGTATAAAAAACTGTTGGAACTGGAAGGGGTTGAGTTAAAGTTTGAAGAAAAAGCTCTGCGCGAAATCGTCCGCATTGCCATGTTGCGCAAAACCGGCGCCCGTTCGCTGCGGGCAATAATGGAAGATGTGATGCTGGATATCATGTTTAAGGTCCCTTCCATGACGGCCTTAAAATCCATTGTCATCACGCCAAAAGTGGTGCGCAAAGAAGGCGAACCCGTCTACCAGTTCGAAAAGAGCCGGAGAACAGCCTGATTTAATGAATAATTGAGAATGACTAAGTAATAATGAGTCGGTGCTCTAAAAACCAGTTTTTGTCATTTAGAATCCCGATTCATCGGGATGAGAAAT
>CAZIBE010000156.1:0-6510 GCA_964536685.1 uncultured Calditrichaceae bacterium
ACAGGAACTGTTTGTCATTTCGAACGAAAATGAGGATGAAATCCGAATTTGAGGAAAAATCTTTAATTCTAAAACCGTTCTGCAACAACCTCATGCATCAGGGAGGGGGCTAGTGGAAGGGTTAAGAGGCTAAACAGCGGGCTTGCACTGCTCTTCATTTGGATGAACCAGTGCAATAACGGTTTGACCGGCAACCGGTTTAAGCGGCCTATCAATCGTGAATATCTGCAAGTGCCCCGTGTGGTTGATCAAAAACATGGGAATGACGTGTTGATTATACTGGTTTTTAAATTGTTCAAAATCGAATTGTTCGCTTAATTTAGTGGATTTCAGTTGCCAGCCTTGCAGATAGAGATTATTGAGATGATCAAACGTTACCGCTTCGCCAAAGAGAAAGCGACCGCGTAAATGGGTAGGACGGTCGTCTGCCTTGGCCTGAGCATTCAGCGGTAATTGATACAGTTCTTGCCGTTCAAAAATATCATCCAGATTTAATACGGCCAGCGCATTGGCCTCATCGTTGGAGGTCAAGGCCAGCAAACGTCCGATTCCGTTTAAATCCAAATCATTAATAATATGTTCGGAAATGATGTTGGCATTTACAGCGGGGAGACCCTCCATGTGCGCCTTCGCCGTTTTGGCGTGATTTGTATCCACAAGTAACACGTTAAAATCATGTTCCAGAATTGCTTTGGCTATGGCTCTGGCCCAACTGTGCGCCCCAAGGATTAATACGCCCTGCGGGTTTTTTAGAGCGATCTTCAGCCAGCGCGCCAGCGGAACCGAGGTTAACCCGTAAATGGTTACCGTAGCCACAATCACGGTGAATACAACGGGAACGAGCGTTTCTGCCTGCGGTACATTTTTATCCGCCAATTCAAAAGCAAATACCGAAACAACCGAAGCCGCCACAATCCCGCGTGGAGCCATCCATGATAAAAACAGGCGCTCGCGCCATTTTAATTCGGAATTAAACGTTGCAATGAGCACCGATAAAGGCCGGGCGATAAAGAAAATGGCCAGCAGGAAAAGGGCCATTTCGATGTTAAAGGAGGTGAAATCCTCCAGCCGCAGGCGGGCTGACAACAAAATAAAGAGGCTGGAAATGATGATGACGCGCAGATTCTCTTTAAATTCTACGATATGTTTGATATTAACCTGCTTCTGATTATCTAAAGCAAGTCCCATAATGGTTACGGCGAGCAATCCCGATTCAGCCTGCAAGGCGTTGGAAAGGACATAAGCAATAATCAATAAAATAAGCGAAACCGGTTCCTGTAAAAAATCCGGCAGCCAAAATCGTTTAAGCAATAGCACTAAAAAGCGCGCGGCCAGATAGCCGGTTAGCGTTCCGAAAATAATGGTTTTAACGATGCCCAAAATCAGTAATAAGCCAAAGTGACTACCATTAGTGAAGAACAGCGCTTCAAAAACCAATACAGCTAATACGGCCCCTACCGGATCGATTAAAATTCCTTCCCATTTCAGAATATTTGCCACATTTTTAAGAGGACGAATGTGTTGCAAAAGCGGTCCGATGACGGTTGGACCGGTAACTATCAGCACAGCGCCTAACAGTATGGCCAAACGAATGTTGTAATGCAACCAATAATAGGCGGCGGCAGAAATAATCGCCCAGGTTACCAAAGCCCCGAGTGTAATCAAGCTTAAAACCACTTTACCGATATCTTTCAGTTCGCCTAACCGTAACGTTAAGCCGCCTTCAAATAAAATAACAGCTACTGAAATAGAAACCACCGGTAACAGTAAATCGCCCATTAAGCGGTCGGGATGCAAAAAACCGCTGACCGGCCCGGCCAAAAAGCCCATTATCAGCAAAAAAAGAATGGATGGCAATTGAAAGCGCCAGGCCAGCCATTGGGCAATTATGCCAAGGACGATAATACTGGCGAATTCGATTAAGGCATGTTCGGGCAAAGGTAATCCTCCTTAAATGTAAGAACCAATATATTAAACAACGAAAATAAATAAAAGACAAACTGCCAAAGGACATGGCAGCCGGAAAGAAATATCTGAAACCTCAACGAACAACGCCAGAACATGTTGAAATTAACGGTTATTAGCGCCTCGGGGTCACTCCGCTTGGCGGAACGGCCTACCGGCAGACATTGAACCCGAATGTTTGTAAAAAAGTCACACTTGTCCAAAATAGATTTTCAGAAACAGTGAAATCGGCAAAAACCCTAACCCATCCCCTTTACTTCCCCTTCCCTAATACATTAGGGAAGGGGATAGGGGTTGGGTCAAAAATAGGGCTGAGCTATAAATACTATTTAAATAGTGTGTAACTCCTTAAATAACAACTAATATTCTTCAAGTTTTAACTTGTTTTGGACAGCAATGTAAAAAAGTACGGATTTATCGGTACATCATAACCGCGTTAGTAAGCAGTCCTGTTAAGATGTACACCAATTCGTCTGTCGATATTATCTTACTGGTGATTTAAATCCCATCCAGATGGGTTTTATTCCCCGACCCTCGGGTCGTTATAATTATTCAAATCCATTTGGATACCCCGTTGCTTGTACCAAAAGGCGCCCCTTTCGGGGCGGCGGGGTTGTTCATTCTGACATTCAAAATCAAAGCTGTCCTAAATAAATATAAATGCTTAATTCATGTTGTTTCTGTTGAAAATAGCATCACAAATCAGGCATTTTCAAAAACAACCCTTATGCCTGTTTATGATTTTTATTTTTTTTATAAATAGCCGCTATCTTTAGATAGTGGCTATTCAAAAACATTATTTAGGACGGATGTGATATTTAAAATAAAAAACCCACAAACAAATCGTGGGTTAAGCAAGGAAACTATTTTCATACTTTTATGTCATTTGACACTATCGTACCAGCGCCATTTTGCGCATCATATACCTTAATCCCGCTTGGAGCTTGTAAAAATAGATTCCGCTTGGTAAATGCGCCGCATCAAAAGTGACGTCATAGGTTCCGCAGGCTAACTTTTGATTGACCAATGTACGCACTTCCTGTCCCAGTGTATTAAAAACGCGTAAGCGAACCTTTTCGGCTTTAGCAATGGTAAACCGAATATGTGTAATCGGGTTGAAGGGGTTGGGATAATTCTGCTCTAAAGACAGTGTATTAGGCATGATGTCCGTGCGCGCCAAACCAGTAGCTACGGGCTGCGTAAGAATTGATATTCCGGCATATCCTTCGTTACCATAGGTGGAGCACCAAACTTCGGTGGAATCATTGGTTTGCCTGACAGCCACGGTAATCACGTAATTACCGGCAATGCCTGAATTATCTGTATAGTAAGAAAGCAACTGTTTGCCGTCGTACATGCCCAGCCCTTCTTCATCATGGCCAAACCATACGATGCTATCGCTATCTATAGCAATGCTGGTGACGGAGTTATTGGGATTCCAGGCGTCGGCCATATTAAAAATCGTCCAGTTGCTGCCGTCAAAAATGCCTAACTGACCTGTTTCGGCGCCAATCAGCAATTTTCCGTTACCAAACGTTGGCCCGCCGTTTTCCAAAGCAATGCTATTGATCCATAAATCGTTCTCTCCGCTTACACTAAAATTTTGCCAATCAGTGCCATCGAATTTCATTAATCCGCTGTTTGTACCGGCCCAAAGAATGCTTTGGTCAGAATTGGGATCGTCTTCCGCTGCCAAAGCCAGAACACTGTTATCAGGCAAGATACCGGATGACTGATCAAAATACTCCCATTGGCTGCCATCAAATTTAAAAAGGCCGTTTCCCCAGGTCCCAATCCAAACCGTGCCACCGTTGGCCGGTCCCCCATTCTGTAAGGTTATGGAGCGCAAATATTTCAGATCATGCCCCGCCATATCGCTTTGATATTGCGTAAACAAGCCGTCCTTAAATTTGTACAATCCATTTTATTCGGTGGCAATCCAGTAGGTATTAGCCGGACTTTTCACGATAGCATTCACCTGATCCGCCGTAAAATCATCATCGGTAGATGAATTAAAGGAATGGAATACACCATTCTGTAAATGGATTAGTCCGCTATCCTGGGTACAAAGCCAGACTGATTGATCATCATCAAAAAAGATATACCTGATGGAATTACTTGGCAGCGCGTAATTACTTTCGTTTAAGTACTTCCATGTCTGGGCGGAAAGAAAAGTAAACAAGCTCAGTATTATTGCCGTTAGCGTTATGATACGATGCATAATCATTTTTCTCCGATAATACTATAAATTTAATACATTTCAACCCTGATTATTTAATCAGCAGCATCCGGCGAATCTTCGTTCTTTTCGGCGTGGTAATTTTGTAGAAGTACATGCCGGAAGCATAGCCCTGGCCATCCCAGTGCAAACGGTGTACGCCGGCCGGGAGGACGCCGTTAGCCAAAGTGGCTAATCTTTGTCCGTTAAGATTGAAAACTTCTACCTTCACCTGCTGACGCTCCGGCAGTCCAAATTCAATGGTGGTTGTCGGATTAAAGGGATTGGGGTAGTTTTGCTTTACATAAAATGAGTGTGGAATTTGTTGCCGGTCTTCGATGCCGGTCATATCGGTATAATGGAATTCCACATAATACGAGCTTTGCCCGACGGCAACATTTACTACGGTATCGGGAGCATCAACGACATAATCCTCACCAAAATAGGGCGCATTTATCTGCCACTGTCCCTCACACACATAGTAATAAAAGGTCGAATCCGAAGCCAATTCCTGATCGGCCCGGTATATCCACGGATATTCCCCTAGTGTAGAAATTTCCATCCACATATTTGGCGGTTGGCTCAGCGGCGCGTTGACCAGCTTTACCTGCAATTCAGCGAAGGCATAGTTCAATTCAAAATTCAGCGTATCCACTTCGCCATCCGTTACCGAAATATTTGGATATTCCGTGGGCATGGAAAGATAAGCGCTGTTCCAGCAATTCAGTCTCACCGTAAAATCACCATTAGGCACGGCGATAGAATAGCTCATGGAATCAGCGTTGATCGTTCCCTGATACTGATTACTCCAGTCATTACCCCAGGCCTCCACATTGCAATCCTGCAGCGTGCCCACCGGGTCTCCGGGTTGGTAGGAAATCCTTCCGCTAAGCCGGCTTTGTGAAGGCAGCATATTGAAATCAACCGTATCGCCCGGCTGCGCTTCCCGCCAGTTATTACCGTCTAAATAATAGCCCGCGGGCGGTACAAACTGATCATTGTGAATACCTAAAGAAACATTGTAAGTTTGTCCGTGATGAACATGCAGTTCCACAACCGCCTGGCTATCCAAAGCCGTAAACGTTTGTCCGATTTCGTTGTTCTGAGCGCGCGCCTCATAATTTCCGCCTAAAGGATGCCCGTCTATGGTGACTGTTGCATAAATCACGGCATCGCTTGAGTACACATAAATATTTTTCTCAATGCTGTCGCCCGCACTCAAATTGAAATTGTAAAGAGGATTATCCCAGGTAACCGGCATCATATAATTGGGCACTAACGATTCGCCCCAAAAATTCAGACGAAACGGGACGTTAAGCGTATCGGAGCCGGAAAATGCAGCCGGAGCCGTATAATGACCGCCCTCGGTTACAAAATCAGTTTCCTGTTCCGAGTTCAGATTGTACAGACTACCCCAGTCGTTAGCTGGAATCAAATTATTGTTTTCGTCCAACACCGAACCGTAAACCCAGGCTTGAGGACGCTTAAACAGAAAATTGTAACCGCTGTTGATGCCTGTATGAACATCGACATCGTGGTAGGAATCGGGATCCAATACCCATGTGGTAGCCTGCGTGCTGAATAATAAACTCAATTTCCACGTAGAATTGACCGCATCATCGGGCATATTGATGGTAAAATCACCGTTAGCGTCGGTCAGGCCGCCCCAAAAAGGCCCGTCCCCCTCATCCGGTTCCATTGAAAACATGTAGTAAGCTAAACGGTCATCCGGTGCCGTCACACCCTCCATATCGATATGGCCGGTGACCAAAACATTCACCGTAGGCGGAGCATTAATGTGCAGTGTGCCCGTGACCGTCGACATATCATTCTGATCTTCCACCTGCAGCAAATAGTTTTGCGGCGGAAAACCGAAGGGACCAACGTCTGAATAAATAATACCGTCGGCCACAGAGCTGGAATCTCCCGGACCGTCAGCACTGGTCCCGCCATCCGTTTGATCAAATTCGATCAGCAGCACATCTCCGTCGTCGACCGTTTGATTACCGTTGGTATCCACCCATATTTTGATATGAGCAGTGCCGCCCACAACCGACAGGTCATATTCCCAGGCGTACATATCGCCCTGAGTCATCGTATTACTCTCGCTGCCGTTTACCCAATTTTTAAAATAGGTAGTAGCATTGGCTAATTGTGCCAATAACAGCGCTGTCATAGCGGTAAAAATAAATCGTCTCATCCTTCCTCCTATTTGGTTTTTTCTTAGACCACAGCTTATAATCGTACCAAAAATAAAAAATATTAGTTGAATTCACATCCGTCCTAAATAATATGCAAATGCGGGATCAATTTCATAAATTTGCTCT
>CAZIBE010000157.1:0-6418 GCA_964536685.1 uncultured Calditrichaceae bacterium
GTAATATTTACAACAAAACTTATCCTAAATATGATTTATTTTGGACAGCAATGACCTTCCTTATTGTCGGATGGCGGATTATTTACTGCCTTGCATTGCTCCCAATAAAAAGTTTCCTTAGATTCTGAAAAATATCACAATGGGCAGCCCAAAACGGATGTACGCAGCGTCACAGCGTTTGCGCCAAAAAGTACAGAACTTAAACCGTCTTTATGAAGGAGTGCTATGTTTCAAGGTGTCGACTACTATCGTTTAGATGATTTGTTAAGCGAAGACGAGCGCCTAGTGCGCGATACGGTGCGCCAGTTTGTGGAGGAAAAATTTCTGCCCGAAGTGCGCCAATATCATGAGAAAGGTGAATTCCCGGAAAAATTTATTCGTCAGTTAGGGGAGTTTGGACTCTTAGGCGTAACCATTCCTCAGGAATACGGCGCGGCGGGCATGAGTTATTTTATTTACGGATTGGCCATGCAGGAATTAGAGCGCGGCGACAGCGGATTGCGCTCCTTTGCCTCGGTGCAGGGCAGTCTGGTGATGTTCCCCATTTTTACATACGGCTCCGAGGAGCAAAAAAAGGCTTGGCTGCCCTTGTTGGCCAGCGGCCGGGCCGTGGGTTGTTTTGGTCTCACCGAACCGGATCACGGTTCCGATCCCGGCGGCATGCGTACTACGGCGCAAAAGGTCGACGGCGGCTGGCGGATCAACGGTTCCAAAATGTGGATTACCAACGGTACGCTGGCCGATGTGGCTGTGGTCTGGGCAAAAAACGATCAGGGAAGAGTGAACGGCTTTATTGTGGAAAAAAGCCGGCCCGGGTTTACGGCCAACAAGATCAAAGGCAAATATTCTTTGCGGGCGTCGGATACGGCGGAATTGGTTTTTGAAGACTGTTTCGTGCCCGATGAAAATCGTCTGCCGCTGGCCGAGGGTCTGCGCGCGCCGCTCTCCTGTTTGAACGAAGCGCGTTACGGCATTGCCTGGGGCGCCATGGGCGCGGCCATGGCCTGTTACGACGAAGCGCTGAATTATGCCAAAACGCGCTTGCAGTTCGACAAGCCCATTGCCGCTTTTCAGATTACTCAGCAAAAATTAGTGGAGATGCTGACCGAAATTACCAAAGGTCAACTGCTCAATTATCAGATGGGCCGTCTCAAGGATCAGGCGAAGGCCAAATATTATCATATTTCGCTGGCTAAACGCAACAATGTCCATCAGGCTTTGCAGATTGCCCGTTCGGCGCGCTCCATTTTGGCGGCCAACGGTATCACTGATGAATATCAAACCATCCGGCACATGCTGAATTTGGAATCGGTATATACTTATGAAGGCACGCATGATATACATACGTTAATTGTAGGCGAACATATTACGGGGATAAGCGCATTTCGATGAATAAACGAATTTTATTAGTAGAAGACGATCGCGTTACGTTTGAAGCCATCCGGCACACGATACAAAAGGCCGGCTGTAATTTTGAAGGGGCAACCACTCTGGCAGAAGCCGAGAATGTCGTCCGTAAAAGGCCGTTTGATTTAATTCTATGCGATGTGTGGCTGCCGGACGGTTCCGGCCTGGAACTATTGGACCGTATCCGCCAGTTTTTGTTTAAAACGCCCTTTGTGGTGATCACGGCCTCAGAAAAAAAAGAGTTGATTCAGGAAGCTTTGCGCCGCGGCGCCGATGATTTTTTAAGCAAGCCCTTTAACCTGCAAAACCTGCCGACCATCATCGAGCGCAATTTGCAGCGTAAAAAAATTGCCGAAAGCCACCGCGCCTCTCAAAAGGTTTCGGTACTGCTAAAAGCCATCAAAGCGCTGATTAAAGCGTTGGAAGCCAAGGATAGCTATACCTCCGGTCACTCGCTGCGCGTAGCGCGTCATGCCAGCGCTATGGGCGCCGCTTTAGGATTGAGCAGCGACCAGCAGTTTACGCTGGAACTATCGGCTTTGCTCCATGATATCGGCAAAATCGGCATGCCGGATCAGATTCTGAAAAAAAGTTCTTCCCTCCATGAAATGGAATACAAAACGGCCAAAGAGCATGTGATCATAGGCAGCCAAATTGTCGGCGAAATCGATGAATTGCGCGAAGTGGCCGCCATTATTCGACACCATCACGAGCGCTACGACGGCAAGGGCTACCCGGACGGCCTGAAGGGTGAAGTGATCCCCTTGTATGCGCGCATTTTAGCCATTGTAGACGCCTACGAATCCATCGTCTCCGAACGTACCTATCGCAAATCGCGCAGTAGCGAGGAGGCCTTAGAAGAGTTGCGCCGCAACGCCGGTAAACAGTTTGACCCGCAATTAGTAGAAGTGTTTGTTAAGTCAATGACCGCCCAAACCGACCAGCAACGCAATTTACTGCAATTCGAGAAGTTGACAGAACATGAATAACGCTAAACTTAATTATGAATTAGTGGATGCATGTTTTAAATAGATATTAACAAATTAGATGCTCATCCGACGAATACCTACAGATTAATAGATCCCGCTCCGGACATAGCGCATATGAAGCCGGAGCAGGATAGAATACAAATTACTTTATCAAAAGCATTCTTTTGGACAATATACGCTTAATTGTTTTTAATCTGTAGATATAAACTGAAGACGGTAAATTTGATGCGTTAAAAGTAACTTCATGCACACCTACATTTTGAAAAGTATTCAGCAAGGTGGCAATCTTTGATCCTTTTAAATCAAATACTTCAAGTTTAACCGCAGTGCTGCTGGGTAAATAATATTTAATTAATGTACTGGAGTTAAATGGATTTGGATAATTTTGCTTAATCGATGCGGTCTTAGGAAGTATTCTTTCCGGACCTTCATTTTTAATGGAGGTGATAACGCCAAAGGTATCGCCCTGTATAATGCAGCCGTTTAAAACAGGTTCCGGCCATTGAGCGCCTTCACCCACTTACCAGATAAATCCAAATCCGGAAGCTAATATTTTGGTACACATAAACAGGTTTTCATTAACGGTTGTATCACCAACATTTTGCTCAAAATAGTCTATCTTTTTAGCTACCGATGGTATTCCAAATACATATGCAGGATATACATCTTTAACTAAAGCTCTTATTTGATAACTAGCAAGCGTATCTGATTCTTTACTATAAACTATCCAAGTAAAACCGGAATCAGCATTTAGTTTATATTCAATCCATTCAGTATCTTCACTGAGTGGGTATTCTATAACATTTAAAGTTGAATCTATCCAGTACTTTGGATACGAGTGATTGTTATAATAAATATAATAACCATTATTGTCTTCGAGCATAGAATCTTTGGTGATTTCGTAGCGGTAAATTCCAAATGAGGTTCCATATTCCCAAACATCGCCTAAATGATGTGGAAAGAAGGAAGCTGGGTCGGGTTCTTGCGCAATAAGGAATAAATTAAATATTGAAAGCAATAGAATACATATTCTCATTAACATATCATTTTATTTACTTAATAAAAATAACTTTTTGTGTTTTTAAAAATCTGTTAGATGATACTTGGATGTAATACATTCCGGAAGAAACGGCAGCGCCCCGATCATTTTTCCCGTTCCAGATTAAACGGTTTGCGCCGCCTTTTGCCGTTCCCTTAAACAGGGTTTTAATCCGTCTGCCGGAGGCGTCGTAAACCGCGGCCTCTAATCTACGGGGTCTGTCCAAAATGTAGCGCACAACGGTGGCGCCGTTAAAAGGATTGGGATAGGCTGGTAAAAGCCTTATTCCTGAAGGATGATGCACAATGTCCGTATGAATGGCTGTGGTGTCGCGGTAAATATCGCCGTATTCTACGCCGTCAATGATGGCGCCTCTCAGATATTCCCAGCCAAATTCAACAGAAGTATATGTTCTGCCAATACCTTCAACATATACAGAGTATCCATAAGGACCATCCATACTATCGGGCGGGCAGTTACAGCCAAAACTTAAATCGCAATCGTAAGATTCAACCATCATCCGCAGCCTGTTCTTTCCCCATGTATAAAAATACGACGTATCGGAAATCCATTCAAAATCGGCAACCTTTTCCAAACTTGAATCTCTACACCACCAATCATGATTTCCTGCGCGTAAATCGAGTTCCAAATAGAATTCTTTACTTTCATCATAATCGTCTTTTTTTAACCAAAGTCGATCAAGCGTGTCCAGCATATAGTTCCACCAGGTTACTTTTGTATATTTAGCTAAATGTTCTTCTTGGGGAAAAGAATAACCGAATGACAGATAATGATTTCCCACCGTATCCGTGGAATCGGCCAATAAATGTAAATTAATTATATTTCCCATATCTGTATCATATTGCCACATATCGCCCACATGCATGGGAAAGCAGTCTTTTAAGGTCTGCCCGAACAGCCAAATGGGAATGAATAAAAAAAACAGTAGCTTGCGCATAATTCCTCCTTTGTTAGTGTGTGAGTCGGTTTTTTATCTTGGCAGGATTTGAAGCGCTCCAAAGGGCTCTGCAGCCGCGGGAGGGGTGCGGCCGGCCGGCAATCGTTAAAATTAAACGGGCGGGGTCATGCCCTGAAAAATATCTGCGGTTAACACAACTATTTTAAATAAGACAAAACGAAAGTGCAAGGAGAAAAAATATTAAATTTGATGGCAAATCTAAAATTAATTTCCACCAATCATTCATAGATTTTTTCTCAAAAGGTTAAAGAATGTCATTGCAGAAAGCTTTGCCATACGGGCCGGAGATGCCCGTCTGCCGTTAAGTAAACCACGCCAGACGCCATCTGTTAGAGTAAACGGAAAAAGATTTCTCACGCACTCACGGCATTCGCATATTCGAAATGACAAATTGCTAAGGATGTTTGTTCGAAAGGGAAAAGTATGGTTTTGAGAGTAAACTTGTTCATATTATGAATATAGAATGGGGATTAGTGATAAGTAGCAAAGCGTATCAGCGTTAATCGTTGTCCTGCTGAAAACGATCGCCGCGTAATGACAATTAAAAAAATTAGGCCTGTACTTGCCGGTTTTAACCGCCTGGAATTTTTTTCTAACCCGTTTATAAATATAAAAGGATACGCCAACGTTCGGCGGTTTACAATCAAATAAAAAAAAGCCCCGACAGGTTCGGGGCTTTTTTTTATTTGATTGTATTTTAAGGAAAATACTTTTTTATAATTGTGCCGTCGGGCATCTCATATCCGACATATTCAATCTTTACCGATTTCGGGATGCGGAAAGCTAAGGTGCCGTCCAAGCGTTTGCGCGGCGCCAATTGCACTGCGTTGGTAATGCCGTCTTTAAATTTGGCTGTAAAATCGGCGTCAATGCCCACCGCTTTGCCGTCAAATGTGTATACCTTTATCTGCGCCGGTTCAAAGGTGAACGGCTCGCCGCTGTTGTTGAGCGCGGTAAAGGCCAGCAGCAAATATTTACCGCTATATTGGCGATCGGCGATGGCAAAAGGCAGATCCATATTTAAATCCAGCACCGACAGCGTTTTTTTACGCACCAGGCGCAGGTTCTTTTGCGCTTCTTTATTTTCCGGCATAAAGGAAACGGCGCGTTTGAGATAATATTCTGCAGTAAGAAATAAATCGGAATTATTCCTTTCCTTTTTAGCGCGTTTGAAAAATTCCATGCCCTTGTTAAAAGTCTGATGAAAATTTTCTTTTCTAATTTGTTGAAGCGTCTGCTCGGCTTGGGCATTGTTCTCGTCGTAAGCCAGCGCTTCGTCCAGATAATCCAGTGTGTGCGTAAAATACTGCTCTTTTTGAATTTCATTGGAAGGCTTGGCCTGATGGTAGGCCACGGCTAATTCATAGAGCAGTTTGCTGTACTCTTTTTTAAAGGTTCCGCTCAGATTTTTTTCCGGAATAAATTCCTGCCCTTTTTCAAAATTTCCGGCAAATGCTTTGATATTGTGCCGTTTTTTGTACAAATCGAGTCCGCGCAGCATATAGCACAAGGCGATTTTTTCATCAACCTTTGCATTTTGCGGTTGAGATTTTTTAACTTCAAGATAGTAATTTAAGGCCTGGCTGTACTTGCCGTTGGCGTAGGCTTGATCGCCTTCGGCCTCCGGATTACCGCCACAGGAAATTAAAAAGAGGGAAATGCCTAACAAAAGAAAGAATATGAGCTTTTTCATCAGAGACTCCTTTTACTGGTTTGATTAAAATCACATATAAAAATAATAAAAATTTTGATTGATCCAAATACAAAAATTATCTTTTTAAAAGTTCTTAGCAAAGATTTTTGAAATTTGACAGGGAAAGAGAAGAATAACTGCCGAAAGACGTCGGATTCGGGGTAATATCCAACACGAAATATCCAACTTCCAATTTTAGCCGATCATTGATTATTGATTATTTAGATTTTTGGCGGCAAAATCTGAGAGTTTGTCTCTAATATTTTAAGCTGCGATTGTTATGAGCCGGCCTCTTAACCCTCCTTCTATCC
>CAZIBE010000158.1:0-6291 GCA_964536685.1 uncultured Calditrichaceae bacterium
TTAGCCTCCGGCGTATATTTTTACCGTTTGCAGGCGGGAGATGTGGTACAGACCAGACGTATGCTGTTGGTGAAGTAAACATCAGCCCGAACAGTTACGCCTATTCACAAACGCCCTGTCTTTTTCCGGCAGGGCGTTTTGCGTATATGCGTCAAGGCAGAAGCGTGGAAATGATTGTGTCCGCGAGAGAAAAATTAAAATGTAGAAAAAGGTCTTCTCAACCGTCCCTTGCGGGACGGCATGGGTTGTTGGCACATTTCGTTTTCCCGTAGTTAAAACTACGGGCAATGAGCATTTATCCCTACGGGATGAAACTTTTTCGATTGGGAATCCCTTGCCGGATATTTGTTAACCCATAAATAAATTCACGGGCTAAAAGAACTTTACCGTTGTTGTCCGTCAACATCCTGACAACAACTTTATTCATAAAAAGGATTATCCACGATCAGCGTCGCCGAATCCGTATCAAGTTGCGCCGGCATCCCTACGGGCATGGTAAATTTTTTCATGCCGTGTCCGTACGGAAAATCGTAAATCACCGGAAAGGGAGCGCCGTTAAAATAATCCTCCAAAACTTCGCGGATGGGCATGCCGTAATCATCCGTACAATCCAAAAAATTGCCCAATATCAAACCGTTGATGTTATCAAATATGCCGGCCATTTTGAGCTGCGCCAGATAGCGGTCGATTTTATAGGGCGCTTCGCCCACGTCTTCTAAAAACAGAATAGCCTGTGCAAAATCCGGGCAATACGGCGTGCCCAGCTGGTGCGCCACCATGGAAAGGCAGCCGCCCAATAGTACGCCCGAGGCCGCGCCTTCCCGCCAGATTTCCGCGCCAATCCTGCTAAAATCAAAACGGTAATTTTTTTCTGAATTAAAAACCTGTCCCCAGAAATATTCCTCCGTGAAGGGCAAAATGCCGCCGCCCATTTCCACCGCCGCCATGGGGCCGGAAAGCGATGGAAGGCCCGCTTTCTGCCACAGAGCTAATTGCAGCGTGGTAATATCGGAATAGCCCACCAGCGCCTTGGGATTTTGCCGGATTAATTCATAATCCAGCCGATCCAACAGACGCAGCGTGCCCCACCCGCCGCGGGCGCAGATGATGGCGTCCACCTGAGGATTGGCAAACATTTCATGAAGTTCGTCCAAACGCAGGGCGTCGCTGCCGGCAAAATAGCCCTGCCGCGCCGTTAAGCTGCGGCCGCGCACAACGGAGAATCCTTTGTTTTGCAAGTAGAGGATGCCTGCTTCCAACTTTTGGCTGTCTGGCGGAAAAGCCGGGGCAATAACGGCAATTGTGCCTTTCTGCGGAATGGCTCGCAACATATATTTTCTCCGGGTTAAGTGCTGTTTTCAGTCTAAATTAGCGAAAAATACCGTTAAAAAAAACTGTAAATTTGTACAGCCCGCAAAGCGGAATTTATCCGATTTTGGTTGTATTTAAATTAATTGATTTTTAACTTTAGGCGTACTGTTATTGACAAAATTAAACCAAAATAAAGGAATTACGTCATGGCTAAAGTATTAGTTGCCACCGTAAAGCCGTTCGCTTCCGCGGCGGTAGAGGAAATCAAAACCATTGTGCAAGAGGCCGGTTACGAATTTGCCCTGCTGGAAAAATACGACGGTCAGCAGGAACTCATAAACGCCGTAAAAGACGCCGAGGCTTTAATTGTACGCAGCGATAAAATTACCGCCGAGGTAATCGGGGCCGCCGAGCAGTTAAAAATCGTAGTGCGCGCCGGCGCCGGTTACGATGCTATCGACTTGCAGGCTGCCACAGACAGGAAGATCGTTGTGATGAATACACCGGGACAAAATTCCAACGCCGTAGCCGAACTGGTTTTGGGCATGATGATTTATCTGGCGCGCAATCAGTTTAACGGCAAACCGGGTACGGAGTTAAAAGGCAAAACCTTAGGCATCCACGCTTACGGGCATGTGGGCAAACGCGTAGCCGATATTGCCAAAGGCTTCGGCATGCAGGTTTCGGCCTTCGATCCGTTCATTTCGAAAGAAGATATCGAAAAAGACGGCGTAACGGCGCTGGATTCTGTGGAAGCTTTGTACCGTTCCTGTCAGTATGTTTCCCTGCACATCCCGGCTACTGACAAAACCATTAAATCAATTAATTATGCTCTGCTGTCTTCCATGCCTAAACATGCCGTGCTGGTAAACACCGCCCGCAAAGAAGTGATTCACGAAGATGATTTGCTTAAAATCTTTGCCGCGCGTGAAGATTTTAAATACATCTCGGACATCACGCCGGATTGCGCCGATGAGATCGCCGCTAAATACCCGGGCCGTTTTTTCTTTACGCCCAAAAAGATGGGCGCGCAAACGGCCGAAGCCAACATCAACGCCGGCATCGCCGCCGCCCGGCAAATCGTCAACTTCTTCAAAAACGGAGATACGACGTTTCAGGTAAATAAGTAAGAATACGAGCTTTACTAAGGGACAATCTTTACGAAACCTTGAAGGTTTCGTAAATGTATTATCTCATCCATAAAAAAAGCGGCGCTCCTCATGGAGGCCGCTTTACTTTTTTACGGCAAAGAAGATGGCCGTTGCATATAAGAATTTAGAAATTCCTTATGCAGGTACTGATGCATCACGCTGTCCCGCGTTGCCTTTTGCACCGGCTCAAGATATTTAAACGGCGTCGGCGATTCCAGGGCTAAAATGGAATGGCAGGTTGTACAATCGTGGACAATAGTCTTTCCGTTATCGTCTACCATGTGTTCATTGTGACAGCGGAAACAACCGCTGTTGCCTTTATGCCCCAAAAAATTGGAATAGCTGCCCCAGGTTATATGCATCCCCTGATGAATATTCCGTTCATAAATTTCCTGAACCACTTTAACGGCCTGGTCCACTTTATCCATTTGGGCCGTGGCAACCATAGGATAATTTTTGCGGTAAAAGCCGCGAATATGGTTCCCCACACGCTCTAATCCAATCTCTTTTGTGGGGCTACCCACCAGTAACGCGCCCAGGGCCACACGCTTTAAATAAGGCAGCGAGCGGTCCATCAGTCCCTGTTGAAGACGCAAATCAACCGCCTCTTCCGGATTTTCATAGATATGCGTAGCGCGATTATGACAATCCACGCAATCCATTGTGCGAGCAGCCTCCTCGCCTTTTACTTTGTATTCGGCCAATTGTTTATTGTGGTAACGTTTTACTGCACCGTTCTTATCATCCACTTCTATCCAGATCATCTCTTTGCGTTCATCATTAACCGAGGCATAGCGCACTTTATTTTTTTTAGAAATATGCCAGTGAATGCCGGCCTTTTCTCCGCCCCGTCCAATATCCACTTTTAAATTAAGCGTGGTGTAACGCGGCGTAGAGGCAGAATCCAAAGCAAAATGAGCGATGGTTTTAAGACGACTGCCATAGAATTTTTTCGGCCAGTGGCATTTTTCGCAGGTTTCCCGGGCCGGACGCAACTGGTGTACCGGCGTGGGAATCGGTTGTTTGTACAAATGGAAGGTTAGCGATAAAATCTGGTAAGCGCCGTTAAGCTTGCTGGCAATCAAGGCGTCCACGCCTTCGCCCACATGGCATTGCACACAACGCACATGGGCATGGGGCGATTGCTGGTACGTGGTCCATTCGGGATTCATCACGCTATGGCAGGCCGTGCCGCAAAACTCGGCCTCGTCCATAAACGAAAGCATCTGGCTGGAAACGATGAGCAGGAACAAAATATTGATCAACGAGAAAATACCGATGGTCAGAAAAACTTTGGAACCGACAAAGCCAGCCTCTAATTCTTCCGCGGCGAATTGATCGGATAAGAGTTCCTTGCCGGATTTGCCGGTAGTTTTTTTACGCTGCGACCAGGCAATGGGGATCAGAATCAAGCCGATGACGAATAACGCAGGGAATACCAGATAATTAATTAAGCCGATATAGGCATTATGAAGGACGCCCAGCATACGGGCTATTTCCAGAATGACAAAAACGATAAAAGAGGACGTTGTTAAGACAACGCCCGTTTTACCCAATTTATTGACCGATACGCCTTTAACAAACCGAATATATTTTTCTAGCATATCTGTACTCTATTTTTCCTGATAAAGTTTTTGGTAGATTTTTTGCATTTCGCCGGAACGGATTTTTTTCTTCAGCTCTTTCGTATCCTGCGCCAACCATTTATGCATCGGGTCGGTGGTCAACAGATGATCGATATAAGCGTTTACGTCCTTATCATTCAGCTTACGCGCTTCCGGAATGAGGCGGAAATAAAAGTTATGAGCGACTTCGTAAATACCGTGCCACCAGGTATAGTCCGGCCCCATCATGGCGGCGCCGTGGCGGGCGCGCCGGCCTTCATGATGCCATAATTCCCAGTAAGCCCATTCCAGTTCATTGGAAAAAGCGGCCGGGTTTTCCATAAGTTTTTTACTCTTTACTATTTTCATGATCTCCGTAGCCGGTTTGGCGAATTTTTCATTATACAGACGCACCAGGGCATCAAACTGGTAATAATGGCCGTTTACAAAATTTTTACCATGGCAGTTGACGCAAACCTGTTTCATGTTATCCCGTTTTTGTTTCCAGTTATCTTTGTGCTTGGAAACCGGCGGGCGCAACGTCCAGCTCAAACGCTTGCCCACATCATGAGTAACGGCTGAGGTTGGCGTGGCCGACATATGGCAAGTGGCACAGGTGGGCGCTTCGTAATAATCCTGGCCGACGACCCAGCGGTCAGCGCCTAAATTCATTTCATCCTTATGCGTATAATAGGCGTTGCCGTGCTTGGATTCCGCATATATTTCTTTTTGCGGATGATCCGGTCCTAAATGGCATTTGGAACAGGATTCCGGCTGGCGGGCCTGTTTTACGGAAAAGGCATGACGCGTATGGCATGTGGTGCAAGAGCCTAAGGAACCATCGGGATTAATGCGCCCGATGCCGGAATTAGGCCAGCTGTCCTTAGAAAGCATATTGGAAGACTTGGGATCAATTTTCACAACGCCGCCGTGGCAGTTTTCACAACCGGCAACAGCCACCGGTTTACCTCCGGCCACATGAGCCAGATAGGCGTCTTTGGAATCCAGGATTTTACCGGCCGTGGCATGGTAAGAGGCCTGCACTTCTTTAGCTTCCTTTTCATGGCAGTTGCCGCAATCTTTTGGCGTAACCAGCGTGGCGATCAAAGCGCCTTCATGCATAAAAGCATCCTTATCGCCCCTTTCGGCGCCGTGACAATTGATGCAGGTAATGCCATGCTCGGCATGGGACGAGGTATACCATTGTTTGTACAATCCAGGCGACTTATCCTTATGACAAGTCATACATTTTCCGGCAACATCCGGATTGATTTGCTTACCGGCCATGCCGAAGCTCGCCATCACCAGCAAGGCCATAACAAAAGTAACTAAACGCATGTAACACCCCTTTTGTTGGTTAGATTATATGTATTAATGACAGTTTTAAATAGGTACATTTCAGAAAGACGCCAAAAAGTATAAGCACAAAAATCATTCAAGGCAATAAAAAATAAATGTTTTTACACATTGTAGTGCAAAAATATAAACCATGCTAATTATTTATTCCTGCCGCCATTCATATGCTAATTGTATTTTGCTTTATAATATTGTAATATTTATTAAGTTAAATCGCCTTATATTTAAACGGTGCATTGCGCACAATGAATAAAAAAAATTTGTTTTATTCTTTGTTTTTACTCCTTAAATTAGGCGCTTTTTAAGCGGTCATGGGACTGCAAAAACAGAATAAATTAGAATTACATATTTCAAGGAAAGGAACCGATAATGGCAGATAAATCTTTTAACGCCTTCGAAATGGCGCAAACACAATTTGATAAAGTGGCAGATCAAATTGGCCTGGATCAGGCCAGCCGCGCTCTGTTGCGCAATCCTTTGCGCGAATTTCACTTTAGCATTCCCGTGCGCATGGACGACGGCACCACTAAAGTCTTCCGCGGTTTCCGCTGTCAGCACAACGACGCCCGCGGTCCGGCCAAAGGCGGTATTCGCTTCCATCCGCAGGAAACCATCGACACGGTGCGCGCGCTTTCCATGTGGATGACCTGGAAAACAGCCGTAGCCGACCTGCCTTTAGGCGGCAGTAAAGGCGGGGTAATTTGCGACCCACATAATTTGAGCATGCGCGAGCAAGAGCAGATTTGCCGCGGTTGGGTGCGCCAGGTGTACAAAAACATCGGCCCTTACAGCGATGTGCCGGCTCCGGATGTAATGACCAACGCCCAGCACATGCTGTGGATGCTGGATGAATACGAAGTAATTACCGG
>CAZIBE010000159.1:0-6280 GCA_964536685.1 uncultured Calditrichaceae bacterium
TAGGGCAGCGGAAACAGCGCGCCCCCACGAAACAGCGCCATGAGCTCCCGAAACAGCCGGGTGGCCAGTGCCGGGCGCGCCAGCAGCAGTTGGTCGGCATCGATGCCGAAGTAGCTGATATTGTCCTTGAAGGGGCGCAGGCCGATCGGTGTGTTCTCGAAAAAGTCGCGCTTGCCCAGTTCGAGAAAACGCCCGAATGGCTTCAGAACACGCAAATTGCGCCGGATGGCTTCACCCGCGAGCGAATTGAGGACTACGTCGACCCCTTCGCCGTCGGTCAGCGCCAGAATCTGATCGGCAAAGGCCAGACTGCGCGAGTCGAATACGTGGTCAGCGCCCAGCAGCTTGACGAAATCGCGCTTTTCCTCGCTGCCGGCCGTGGCAAAAACCTCGGCGCCGAGATGCCGCGCGAGTTGCACGGCGGCAATGCCCACCCCACCCGCGGCGCCATGAATCAGCACCCGTTCCCCCGGTTGCAGGTCGGCCAAGTGTTTGAGGGCGTAGTAGACGGTGAAGAATACTGTGGGCACCGTTGCCGCCGCCTCGTATGACCACTCCTCCGGTTTATGGGTGACGGCGTTGGCCTTGGTGATCACATGGCTGGCGAAGCAGGCAGGACCGAAACCCATGACCGCATCGCCCTCGGCAAACTCGTCAACCCGCTTGCCCACGCGTGTAATGACACCGGAAAACTCCAGACCCAGGCTGGCGCCGGCAAAGCCGTTTTCGACGGCCTCGTCGGGCAGCAGCCCCATCAAATACATGACATCGCGGAAGTTGAGTCCGGTGGCGAGCACGCGCACCTCGACCTCATCTTCAGCCAACGGCCGTTCAGGCTGCGCAAGCCAGACGAGGTTGCGCAGATGCCCGGGCACGTGGAAATCGAGCCGGAAGCGCGATGGCGGCTCTTCGGCCCCGTGGTTCCCGGCAGGCGAAATGCGCTCCATGCGCAATCCGTGACGCCCCCGGGACGAGAGAACGATCTCTTTTTCTCCATCAGGCTGCAGCAGTTCGGCCTGCAGCCGATGGGCCGTTTCGCCAGCGGCGGGATCGATTTCCAGGTCGATCAGGGTGCAGTCGAGTGCCGGATATTCGTTCATGACAACCCGGCCAAATCCCCACAGTGTCGCCTGCAGCGGGTTGCGCACCCCGGAAAGCCCGGACGCCAGCGCACCACCGGCCGTCACCAGCCATAACCGCGGCTGATCCGTGTCGCTGCCCACCATCGCGTGGACAAGGTGGAGCGCACCGATACAACGATCTTTCTCCAGCAGTTCCAGGCCGACCCCGGAGTGGCTTGCCTCTTCCCCCAGCCCCACCAGGTAGACGAGGTGGTCGAGTCCATCCAGGTGTTGGTGAGCCGTCTCCAACACTCCGGAGGCTGAGCCTGGGGTATGGGGATCGAAGACCATCGCCCCCTCTTCAGCTGAGTGAGTGCCGGCCGGGATCGTCACGACACGCTGCCCCTGGGACTCCAGCAACCGTTGCAGGCGATCACCGAGCACCCGTGACGGCCCGTCGGCGTCACACAACAGCAGCCAGCTCTCTGGCTCGGGTTCGACTGCGGGAATGGCTTCTCCCGCCGGTTTTTTGGCCAGCAGGAGGTAGCCGCCTTCGGGAAGTCCGCCACTGGCGGGCTCGTGGAAGGTTTCGATCTCATCGAAACCCTGCGCCGAGAGCGCCACTTCCCATGCTTGCGGGGGCATCAAACTCGATGCCGGGGCCGTTTCCGAACGCACCCGCCACCACTCCTTGAAGGCGCCGGAGATAAAGTCGGCGGAAAGATCGGGGTAACGTTCGGCAAGGATCAGTACCCCACCCGTGGCCAATCTACGCCGTGCCGCGATCAACTCGGCAACGGGATCATTGGCGCGATGCAGCCAGTGCCGCAGAACAATAACATCGAACAACTCAGGGACCGGCTCATCCGCCTCGAGCTCGAGCCCTTCGCCCTGTATTGCGGCGATTCGCACTGAGGGATGGTTGCCGTACTCGGCTCGCAGACGCTCATACCCTTCCGGGCCGTCATGAGCCAGTAGGTAATCAACGCCATTCAGGTCGATATCAGCAGCCAGATGGCGAATCAATCCACTCGTGCCGCAGGTTATTTCCAGCACACGCAAACGGCGGTTCGATGGCCAGTCAGCGGCAATCTCCCCAAGCACTTGCTGTACGGCGAGTCGCGTACCCAGATATGAATGGCTGTCATCGTACAAGGCTTCGAGCTGATGGATGTTCCGCTGCTCTTTGCCCGGGGAGTGGCTCCCGGTCACACCTTCCAGCCATTGAGCAAGATGGCGGCCCATGCAACCGGCCATTACCAGCTCGGGCAGGCAGTTCGCGCAGTCGCGCAACAGGGTTCGCCAGATCTCCTCGGAGGGAGGCATGTTGCTTGGCTCAAGCCGCCAGACACCGGCCTCTTCCACCAGAAGGTCTTCCCGTTCAAGGGTCCGCACCAGCCACAGAAAGAATGGCCGAACGCTCTGATCGAGCTCTTCCGGGTGCGACAGCACCTGCTGCAACCAGGTGGTGCGTCTGTCGAACAGTTGCTGAAAGGCCTCGTGTACAAAAGCCACGACCAGCGCCTCGAAGAGTGGCAACGCACCCTTGAAATAATTCCCCCGCTTCAAACTCTCTTCCGACTCCAGAAACCACGAGGTCAGCCGTTGGGTCAATTCCCGGTTGGGCGGAAGCGTGCTTTCGCGTTGCTCCTCCGGCAGCGGTTGCAAGCGCGGCACGATTCGCCAGCAAGCCGGCTCGGCCTGTCCCCGACGCTGTACTGCCGCCGCCCGGAAACGGCACCCCGTGAGGGTCGCGATGATGTTGCCGTGGGTGTCAAACAACGCGAAATCGGCCTGGACGGAGCGGGCGCCACGACGTTTCAGAGCGCTGCGAAATCCAGCGACCCGAGCCTCGCCGAACAGGCGCAAACGGCCCACCTTGACCGGCAGAAAGGGGATTCCCCGCCCCTCCTCGATCTCCTCCTGGAAGAAATCGACCAGCGACTGGAAGCAGAGATCGAGCAGCGCCGGATGGAGCAGATAGTGTGATGCGCTCTCGCTCACGGAGGAGGGCGATGCGAGGGCTGCCTCCAGGGTATTCCCTTGCACCTGCGCACTTTGCAATCCGCGAAAGGCTGGCCCGTATTCAAGGCCGATGCTCTCGGTCAACCGATAATGGGTCTCATGGTCGATGGTATGGGTCTCTTCAGCATCATCGCCCGGAGGATGCCAACCATCCGGTTCAGAGACGGCCAGAGGGCCGGGCAGACGGCCAACGGCATTGATCGTCCATTCGTCTTCGCTCAGACGCTGGCGGCTACGGATCTGGAAGCTTCCATCCCGGGGAGAAAGCTCAAAGCGCAGGGTACGGGCGTGCTCGCCATCGAAAACGATGGGGGCAAGAATCTCCAGATCCTCGACTTCCAGGCCTGTACTGCCACCAAACCACTCCCGAGCGGCGGCAAGCGCCATCTCCACATAAGCCGCGCCCGGCAACACGACACCATTGGCCACCTTATGATCGGCAAGCCATGGGCAGATAGCCAGATCGAGGGTGTTTTCCCAGGCCGCGACTGCCTCCTTGAGACGCCAGCCCAGTAGCGGATGGCTGCGCCGCCTGTCGATCAATCCGTTGGCTTCGCTGGTACGGGGATGCCAGTAGCGTTCGCGTTGCCAGGGATAATTCGGCAGTTGGACACGATGGCCAGGCTTCGGAAAGAAAATATCGAGCCGTGGCGGTTCCACCAGCAGATGGCAGCGTAGCGCAGCCTCCTCGATGCGGTCCCATCCATCATCGTTACGCCGCATGGTGGGCAGGGCACGACCGGAAATATTCCGGGCTGCAAGACATTCGTTCAGGTAGCGCTGCAGAATGGCGTGTGGCCCGATCTCGACGAAAATCCGGCAGCCCTGTTCCGCCATGGCGGCTATGGCCTGCGCAAAACGGACGGGGTGACGCACGTTGCGCCACCAGTAGCCGGCATCGAGATCGGATCCCGACAGCGTACCGCCGGTGACTGTGGAAACGTAAGTGCAGACTGTTGCAGGCTCTGGAGAGAGAGATGCGAGTCGTTCAACAAGCGTGGACTCGATCTCATCCATGAATCTGCTGTGGAAGGCATAGTCGAGATCGAGCTGACGATAAAAAACGCCGCGCGCTTGCAGGATCTGATTCAGGCGCTCCAGGTCTGCGAGGCAACCCGCCACCGTTATGTTTTTTGGGCTGTTGATGCCGGCGATCTCGATTCCATCGAGCCCTTCGCTTGCGATCAGTTCGCGCGCTTGCGTTTCCGAAAGCCCGGCCACCGCCATCCGGCCAGTACCGCGGGTCAACGCCTGGGCGCTGCTGCGGACACAGATAACCTCGATGGCCTGCTCCAGGCTCAGGGCTCCAGATGCCCAGGCGGCTGCCACCTCCCCCACACTGTGACCCGCCACGGCCTGGGGTTCGATTCCCTGTTCACGCAACAAGGTTGTCACGGCCACCTGAATCGCAAACAGGAGCGGCTGTGCAACCGCGGTGTCATCCAGCCGGGAGGTCGAATGATCGGCCTTGAGCTCCTCGACTATCGAAAAACCGGCCAGAGCGCGGATCGACGTATCGAGGCCGGCCATGAGTTCGGCGAATCGTGGCGATTCGGCCAGCAGTCGCTGGCCCATACCCTGCCACTGTGCGCCGTTGCCCGAGTAGATGAAGGCCACACCGCCCGATTGCGCAAGCGCGTCTTCGCGCACCAGGCCGGAGGCGGTCTCGCCCTGGGCGAATGCGGCGAGTCGCTCAGCCATCATGACGGGATCGCCAGGCTTCAGGGCGAGGCGTTTTTCCAGCCGCTCTCGGCGAAAGGCCGCACCATGGGCGATATCATAGTACGCGTCCGATTGACGCCGCAGCAGATCGGCGTACTGCGCGGCCTGATCAGCCAGGGCCTGCTCGGTTCTGGCCGACAGAAAAAGCGGGGGATCGGCAGACTCTGGCTGGGTATGGGACACCCTTTTCAGGGGAAACTCCTGCAACAGCACGTGCGCATTGGTACCGCCAAATCCGAAGGAATTGACCCCCACCACAAGCTTTTTACCCCCCAACTCGGGAAGTGGGCGATACTCGGTCACCACATCGAGGTTCCACCCGGAAAAATCGATCCTGGGGTTCGGCATTTGCAGATGCAATGACGGAGGCAAGGCGCGATTTTTCAATACCAGTATCGCCTTGATCAGGCCTGCCATGCCTGAGGCCGGCTCCAGATGGCCCAGGTTGGTCTTGACCGAGCCGATAGGCAGCGGCCTGTCTTCGGGGCGGCAACTGCCATAAACCTCGCTGATGGCGGCCGTCTCTATCGGATCGCCCACCGCGGTGCCAGTTCCATGGGCCTCGATGTAGTCGATATCACTGGGCGACAGGCCGGAGCGGCGCAACACGCTGCGCATGAGTTCTGCCTGGCCTTCGCTGCTGGGGATGGTGATCCCTGTTTTCCGGTGGCCATCTGAATTGGCTCCGGTTGCGAGAATGACGGCGTGGATATCGTCGCCATCGGCCAGGGCGTTCTCCAAAGGCTTCAGCAAGAGGATCGCCCCGCCTTCGCCGCGCACATAACCATCTCCCGACGCATCGAAGGCGCGACAGCGCCCATTTGCCGACAGCATCGACGCCTTGGTGAAACCGATGAAGGGATAAGGGTGCAGCAGCAGGTTGACGCCTCCCACCAGAGCCTGGGACGCCTCACCCAGACGCAGGCTGTTGCAGGCCTGGTGCAAGGCCACCAGCGACGAGGAGCAGGCGGTGTCTACCGCAACTGACGGTCCGTGCAGATCGAAAACATAAGATAACCGGTTGGCGGCGATGCTGAGTGTATTGCCCGTCATGGAATGTGCGCTCATGCCGGACAGATCGTCCATGGCGCGCATTCCATAATCGACACCGGAAATGCCGACATACACGGCGCAATCGGAACCGGCCAGGGATGACGGCGCTCTGCCGCTGTTTTCCATCACCTCCCAGGCAAGTTCGAGCAGCAGGCGCTGTTGGGGGTCAAGCCATGCCGCCTCGCGAGGGGAGATGCCGAAGAAACCCGCATCGAATTCATCGATGCGAGACAATACCCCGGCGGAAAATGTCACGCTCCGACCCGGTTCGGAGCGCTTTGGGTGCTGCAACTCGTCGGTTGCCCAGCGCTCCGGCCCAACATGGCCAACGAGGTCTCGCCCCTCTGCGAGCGCCTGCCAGAAGCTTTGCGTATCGCCCAGATCGCCGGGGAAACGAAAGGCCATTCCGACAATGGCAA
>CAZIBE010000160.1:0-6104 GCA_964536685.1 uncultured Calditrichaceae bacterium
TCCCGTAGGGATCACTCCGTTGCGGAAAACGGGACGGCCTTTGCCGCGAGGAGCATGGCGACAAGAAATCTATTGTTTTTATTGAGAATATAAGATTTCTCACTGCGTTCGAAATGACAAAAACTGGTTTTTAGAGCAGACTCAAAGTTTGCACACTATAATTCTTTTCTTTTTCCTTTTCTTAATCTTAATCAAATTCCTTTAAAATATATTTTCCCCCGTTAAGATATCATCAAATGCGTCTTTCGGGAGCCGTTCCAGTCACCCTTGTCTTAGGCGCCTTCTACCATGCCATTAAGTTTACCCGGTTTTACACATCTTTTACATTTCCTTTTAATTTTTCAGATTATCTTTGCGGATGCGTCTTTTCTCTTTACAAATAAGCGGAGTTTGAATGATACGTCGTCTCAGAGACCCCCTTAGTGGGCTAACCCATTTTATCGGCATCCTGTTAGCTGTGACCGGCCTGGTTTTACTTTTAACCAGAACAGGCCAGCCGCTGACAGCCGAACAAATCATCTCCTTTTCCATTTTCGGGTCGGCTATGATTTTGCTGTACACCTTTAGCACATTGTACCATTGGCTGCCCGTTTCCGGAAAAACATTGGAACTCTTTCGCAAGTTGGATCACATCATGATTTTTATTTTTATCGCCGCCACCTACACGCCGGTTTGTCTGGTAACCTTAAACGGCGTCTGGGGCTGGACGATCTTAGGCAGCGTGTGGGCTATCGCCCTGGCCGGTTTGTTCATAAAAATATTCTGGCTTAACGCACCGCGTGTTTTGTACACGGCCATCTATCTGCTAATGGGTTGGTTTATTATGATAGGTATTTATCCTTTGGCACAGGCCATGTCTTCCAATGGTTTGAACTGGCTGGCCGCCGGAGGCTTGTTTTACACGGTGGGCGCCGTGATTTACGCTTTAAAGAAACCCAATCCGTTTCCCGGCGTTTTTGCCTTTCACGAGTTGTTTCATGTTTTTGTCATGTTGGGCAGCTTTTCTCATTTTTGGCTGATGTACCGGTATGTTTAAATTATTTTTTTTCCGCGTCCGAAAATACATATCCCGCCCCGCGTACGCTTTTAATATATTGCGGATTAGCCGGATCCACTTCAAAATACTTGCGCAACCGTGCAATAAAATTATCCACGGTGCGCGTCTCCACCTCGGATGAAATGTTCCAGACCTCCCGCAGCAATTCCTCACGGGTTACGATTTTATCTTTATTGTTCACCAGATATTTGAGCAGCAAGGCTTCGCGCACCGTCAGGCGGAAATCCTTACCGCCACAGCGGCAGGTTAAATTTTCAAAATTCACCTCATTAGCGCCAAACCGGTAAACGTTCAGCACGCTCGGCTCCGACTGATACCACTGCTTTCTGCGCAGCATGCCCCGTACCCGCAACAGCAATTCCTGCAAATGGAACGGTTTGGTGATGTAATCATCAGCGCCCATTTCCAACCCTTTCACGCGGTCTTTGGAACTTACGCGCGCCGTCAGCATCAAAATGGGCAACTGCGGATCTTTTTGCCGCAGCGTTTTAGCAATTTCAAAACCGTTCACGTAAGGCAGCATAATATCCAGAATAACCAGATCGTAAGTTTTCGTCTGCGCCAAACGTAAGGCCTCGCGTCCGTCTCCAGCCAGTTCAACCTGATATCCCTCTTCACTGAGATTATATTCCAATCCCAGCGCCAGCGATTCTTCATCTTCCACTAATAAAATCCGGCTGCCTTTAAATTCATTTTTGGGCATTAGTTATTCCGTTCCCTTAAGATTTGATTTTAATATTTTATTAAGATAGCGCTTTTTTGTACTTCCATAAACCGGCAGCTCAATTTTAAAGGTTGTCCCCTGCCCTAAGCCCCTGCTGAACACACTGATTTTCCCACCGTGATATTTTATAATTTGTTTTACCCAATACAATCCCAGTCCGGTTCCCTTGACATTGGGGTTGCCGGCGGCGTAAATGCGCTGAAACTTTTGAAAAATTTTCTTTTGATCTTTAGGCGTAATACCTATGCCCTGATCGGTAACCTCAACGGTTAAAAACTTTTTATCGCAACTAAGAGAAATTTGTAGTCGCAGCGTTTCCGGCGAATATTTAACAGCGTTATCAAATAAATTATCAAAGACAATGCGCATCCAGCGCCGGTCTATAACGCAACGGCAGGGCGCTGTTCCTTTTATTTCTAAAGATTCACTGGGAATTTGCAACTGTTCGGCGGCCTCGACGACCAATTCCGTCACAATCGTCCCGGCATCATACAGCTGATAATCATTAAGATATTTCCGCGCCGTCTTTTCCCTTTCCAAACCGGACATATACAAAATGGAATTGATCAAATGATTCAGGCGCTGCACATCCTTTAACATGAGCGTAAAAAACTGCTCCTGCTTTGCACGTGGAACATCCCGACTTTGCATGGTTTCCAGATAAAGCTGGATGGATGATAAAGGTGATTTTAACTCGTGCGTTACATTGGAAATAAAATTATCATACAAGCGCGTCAAGCTGAGCTGGCGGTTCAGATAAATAAAAATCATGGACATACCCACCGAAACCAACACTAACAGAATCAGGCCGCTGACCAAGGTGAACGCATTTGTTCCGCCGGCCACAATTTGCGGCGAGAGTTTATCGCCCACATTGGTAAAAATAATATAATTCTTTACATACCAGTAAATCCACAGCCCCAATAATGAAAACCAGGCCAGCTGAGCCAGTACGAATACCATAATATGGTAAAACAGAGAATGTGTTCGTTTCATGGACACCGTAGCTTTCCTCTGTAAGGGATCAGGAATTAGGAACTAAAAAGAGGCGCTACTCCCAACTCCTTTTCCTTTGTCATTTTTCTTTTGTCTTTTAAACTCCTTTTCAACGGCAATTTATAGCTTTTACAATACTTTTACAATTTAAACCTTTTGCCTGAATTAACTTTAACCAAATAGATTGTCAGGTACAAATGGGGCATACAGCGGGAGGATAAGATGAATATTTTGTTAGTTTATCCCGAAACCCCGGCTACGTTCTGGAGCTTTCGGGAGGCGCTTAAATTCGTTTCCAAAAAATCATCCGAACCGCCGTTGGGTTTAATCACCTTAGCGGCAATGCTCCCCGAAAACTGGAACAAAAAACTGATCGACATGAATGTTTCGCGACTAAAAGACGAACACCTCCGCTGGGCTGATTATGTATTTTTAACCGGTATGGATATTCACCGGCAGTCTTTTTTAAACGTGATTAAACGCTGCAACGACATGCAGACAAAGGTGGTGGCCGGAGGACCGATGGTGACCACCGGCTACCAAAGCTTTTTAGGCGTGAATCATTTTATTTTAAATGAAGCCGAACTTACCCTGCCTATGTTTTTAGAAGACTTGCGGACAGGACAGCCTCAGCGCGTTTACAAAAGCGATAGTTTCCCTGATTTATCTTTAACGCCGATCCCCCGGTGGGATTTACTGGAGCATAAAAAATACATGACCATGAGCGTCCAATACTCCCGCGGCTGCCCGTTCGATTGCGAGTTTTGCGCCATCACCCTGCTAAACGGCCACGTGCCGCGCACTAAAAGCGCGCCGCAGTTTTTAAACGAGTTGGAATCGCTTTATCATTTTGGTTGGCGGGGCAATGTATTTATTGTCGATGATAATTTTATCGGCAACCGTAAAAAATTAAAGCATGAACTTCTGCCGGCGCTGATCGCCTGGCAAAAAGAGCGGCGCCATCCCTTTTCTTTTGTAACGGAGACGTCCATTAATCTGGCCGATGACGAAACGCTGATGCAGTTAATGGCTGAAGCGGGATTTGACCATGCCTTTATCGGCATCGAAACGCCCGATGAGGACAGCCTGGCCGAATGCGGTAAAAAACAAAACCGCAACCGCGATATGGTCTCTTCCGTGCACCGGTTGAATCATCACGGGCTGCGCGTCTCAGGCGGATTCATCGTCGGCTTCGACAACGATAAAGAAACTATCTTTGAACAGCAAATCGATTTTATCCAGCGCAGCGGCATCGTTACGGCCATGGTCGGCTTATTGAATGCGGCGCCCGGTACGCGCCTTTTTAAACGGCTAAAAACCGAGGGACGCCTGCTGGATTTTTGGAGCGGTAACAACATGGACGGCGCGCTGAATTTTATTCCGGCGATGGATTATCAAAAACTGATGAGCGGATACAAGCATATTTTGCGTACTATTTACGCTCCGGCAGAATATTACCAGCGCGTTAAAACATTTCTGCAGGAATATGAGATTCCTTTTAAAAAGCCGCAGCCGGTTAGCTTTAGCGACGTCAACGCTTTTTTGAAATCTATCTGGCGCATCGGCTTACTGGAAAACGGCAGAACCTATTATTGGAAACTCTTGTTCCATTGCCTTGTACACTATCCGCAAAAATTTTCCATGGCCGTTACCATGGCCATTTACGGCTTCCATTTTCGCAAAGTAATAAAAGCGGTTTAGCAGAACTTTAATACAACCGGAGGAATACTAAATGCTCTATGAACACATGCCGACACTCAAAATCGGAAATTTAACAATTGATAAGCCCATCATTCAGGGCGGAATGGGCGTAGGTATCTCCCTTTCCGGCCTGGCCTCGGCCGTGGCCAATCAGGGCGGCATCGGCGTTATCTCATCTGTAGCCCTGGGCCTGTTAGACGATAAGTACGGTAAAGATTACCGCAAAGCTAATATCGAAATCCTGCGCAAAGAAATACGACGCGCCAAAAAGCTAACCAACGGTGTAGTCGGATTGAATATCATGGTGGCCATGACCGATTTTAACGATCTGCTGCAAACCGCCATCGAAGAAAATATCGATATTGTATTTATGGGCGCCGGCCTGCCTTTACGGTTCCCTAAAGGATACACGCCCGAACAGATACGGGATATTAAAACTTTGTTTGCGCCCATTGTTTCCTCCGCCCGGGCAGCACAAATTATTTTTCAATATTGGGAAAAAACCTTCGGCCGCATCCCGGAAGCCGTGGTGGTAGAGGGGCCAAAGGCCGGCGGTCATCTGGGTTTTAAAAAAGAGCAAATCGAAGATCCCAATTACCAGCTGGAAAAAATTGTCCCGCAGGTCATTGACGTTGTTAGCCAGTTTGAACAGCGGCTGGGCAAAGAAATTCCGGTGATTGCCGCCGGCGGTATTTATACCGGCGCGGATATCAAAGAATTTTTAGACCTCGGCGCCAAAGGCGTGCAGATGGGTACGCGTTTTGTAGCCACGCACGAATGCGACGCTTCTATTGAATTTAAAGAGGCCTATATCAAAAGCAAAAAAGAAGATATTACCATCATTGAAAGTCCGGTAGGCCTGCCGGGGCGGGCTATCCGCAATTCCTTTTTGGATGATGTGAAAGCCGGGTATAAACAACCGGTGAAATGCTCATGGAAATGTCTGAAGACCTGCGACTACCGCACTACGCCCTATTGCATCGCCGACGCGCTGGCCAACGCCCAAAAGGGGCAGATTCTGAAAGGGTTCACCTTTGCCGGTTCCAACGCTTACAAGGTGGACAAGATCATCTCCGTAAAAGAATTATTTGATTCGTTGCAGAATGAATACAGCATGGCTGTTCAAGCGGAAGCGCTTGTGGCCTGAAAGTTGTGACCATTTTGGTTTTATCTGCATCCCACGGCCCCGCCGCCCAGCGGGGCTTTTGATTTTGTTTTAAAATCCATTTTAATGACGATGCCGTATTAAACGGCGATTCCTTATTAAAAATATAACTTGTCATTTCGAGTCAATCGGCCGACGGGCGAGAACTTGTCAACTTCAATAAAAATAAAAGATGCTCTGTCTCATCATTCCAAGGACTGATAGCATTAGATTTTTTGGAGCGTCCTCATTATGTGCGCATCTTAGTTCCTTTGGATTTTTAAAATATGACCTCTGTTGGGAAAATCATTACATACCGCCAAAAATCTTCCCGTAAAGTATTTTGGAGTTGGCTCTGCAAATCGATTCTACCTTTAGACTATCAATAAAATCGATAAAGGCCCTTTTCAGCGCTGTTATTTATTTACACATCCGTCCTAAATAATGTTTTTGAAAATGCCTGATTTGTGTTGCTATCTTCT
>CAZIBE010000161.1:0-5980 GCA_964536685.1 uncultured Calditrichaceae bacterium
TTTCGCCGGGGAGAGGGTAAACAAAACTTAATTTTTCAAAGGTTTCTAATTATTAATTGCTTTTTTGCGTAGCTTTCTAATCACAAAATAGATAACGAACAGCGCCGTAAATCCGATTACTATTTTATTGTACTGGGAAATGATGTCGGTAATGCGGTCCATATTCATGCCCAGTTGGTAACCGCCGTAAATCAGCAAGCCATTCCAGACCAGGGCGCTAAGCAAAGCCAGCAGTAACACATAACCGGAGTTTAAACGGAAAATACCGGCAAACAAAGAGACCACACTGCGCGTTCCGCTTAAAAATCGGTTGGCGGCAATCACCCAGTAACCGTAGGTATCAAACCATTTCTGCACCTTTTCCACACGATTAGGGGCAAAATATTTAGCGCGTTTTGGGGATTGAATAAAAGAAAGGCCGAATTTTCGGCCTAACAGAAACATGGCGTAAAAACCAACCACACTGCCCAATGTCGTAGAAAAATACACGCCCCAAAATCCCAGCTGTCCGGTAGTAATCAAATAGGCGCCCAACACCGTTACGGTATCGCCGGGGATCGGAGGGAAGAGATTTTCCACAATCGCGCTGACAAACAGGATAACATACCCCCAGAGCGGCGTTACCTGCGCAAACAGATGATTCAGGAAGTCAACCATATAGGGCCTAAAGAATCAACATGGCGTCGCCATAACTATAGAAGCGGTAATTATTTTCGATGGCGTCCTGATAGGCTTCCATCATATTATCTTTACCGGCCAAAGCGCAGGTAAGCAGAAATAAAGTAGAGCCGGATAAATGAAAATTAGTGACCAGCGCGTCAATGATTTTAAACTTATAAGGCGGATAAATAAACTTATCCGTCCAGCCCGAACCGGATTTAACCATATTATCGGCGTTGGCCATGGTTTCCAGCGTCCGTACTGTGGAAGTGCCCACGGCTACCACGCGGCCGCCGTTTCTTTTTACTTCGTTGATTTGTTCAGCTGACTCATCGGAAATCTCGTAATATTCCGAATCCATCTGATGGCGCGTGAGGTCTTCCACCTTAATGGGGCGAAAAGTGCCCAGGCCAACATGCAACACCAACGGAACAATTTTAATGCCTTTATTGTGAATGGTTTCCATTAAATCTTCGGTAAAATGCAAACCGGCCGTGGGCGCCGCTACCGCGCCGACTTTTTTGGCAAAAACGGTCTGGTATTTTTCCTTGTCCAGCTCTTCGGCATTGCGCTTGATGTATGGCGGCAGGGGCGACTGGCCGACTTCATTTAAGATATTAAAGAAATCATTGCCGTTATAGTCAAAACGCACAACGCGTCCGCCCGACGTGGTATTATCGATCACATCGCAGCCAAAATCTTCGGTTATCTGGATGCGATTGCCCACGCGCACTTTACGGGCCGGTTTAACCAGCGCTTCCCACATAGTGGTTTCCAATTGGCGCAGCAGTAACAATTCAACCTGAGCGTCGGTTTTTTCTTTAGTGCCAAAGAGACGCGCCGGGAATACTCTGGTTTCGTTAATTACCAAGGCGTCGCCATCACTAAGAAAATCCACAATTTCCTTAAAAACACGGTGTTCGCGTGCTCCGGTTTTGCGGTCCAGCACCATTAAACGCGATTCGTCGCGCTTATCTACAGGATACTGAGCAATCAATTCTTCCGGAACTTCGTATTTAAAATCTGACAACTTCATCATACACACTCCTCACTTCCGTATCGGGCCATATTAAAATAATGTCGCCTGACCCGGATTTAATTTATCTTTAATTTTAAAATGTTCATAAGCTAATGCCGTAGCGGTTCTGCCCCGCGAGGTTCTTTTAATAAAGCCCTGTTGGATGAGATAGGGTTCATAAACCTCCTCAATGGTGTCACGCTCTTCCCCAACGGCGACGGCAATTGTGTTTAGTCCCACCGGACCGCCCTGATATTTCTGGATTATGGTCAGCAGAATGCGCTTATCCATTTCATCCAAACCGCGCTCGTCTACTTCCAGACGTTCCAGAGCATGCACGGCTACCTGCTGCGTTATTTTGTTATCGGCCATCACCTGAGCGAAATCCCTGGTACGGCGTAGCAGCCGGTTGGCAATGCGCGGTGTTCCGCGGGCGCGTTTGGCTAATTCCATAGCGCCGTCATCTTCGATTTCTACGCCCATAATTTTAGCCGAACGTTTAATAATCAAGAACAAATCCTGCGCTCCGTAATAATCCAGGCGCAGTACCACGCCAAAACGGGCGCGCATGGGCGATGTTAACAATCCGGCGCGCGTGGTGGCGCCCACCAAAGTAAAGGGTTCCAAATTCAATTGCACTGAACGGGCGCTCGGTCCCTTGTCAATTAAAATGGAAATATTAAAATCTTCCATGGCCGAGTACAGATACTCTTCCACCACATTGTTCATGCGATGGATCTCATCGATGAACAGCACATCTTTGTCTTTTAAGTTGGTCAGCAAGCCGGCCAAATCGCCGGCGCGTTCCAAAACCGGTCCTGAGGTGGTTTTAATGCCCACGCCCAATTCGTTACTGACAATATTGGCCAGTGTAGTTTTGCCCAATCCCGGCGGACCATACAACAGCACATGGTCCAGAGCTTCCTGTCGCTGGCGGGCCGCCTCGATAAAAACGGCCAGATTATCTTTAATCTTTTGCTGCCCTACAAATTCGGACAGCTTTTGCGGCCGCAAACTAATCTCTATATCAAAATCTTCATCCAGCCGCGCTGGTCTGATTACATCGGTCATAGGCTATTAAATGGCTTGCAGCGCTTTTTTAATCAATTCTTCCGCCGTAATAATTTTATTTTCCGCCTTACGCGCCTTAAGTACCGCCTTTTCCGCTTTTTGGCGATGGTAACCAAGCGAAATCAACGCCATAATGGCTTCGCTTTCCAGAACATTAAAACTAACGGCTGCTTCGCCTTCGGCTAAATCGATTGGCCATTCGGCGCCGCTTAGCTTATCTGTTAATTCCACAATCAGACGCTGGGCTGTTTTTTTGCCCACGCCGGAAATGCTGTGCAAAACGCCTTCGTCGCGCGTTTGGATGGCGGCAATCAGTTTATGCGGCGACAATCCCGATAAAATGGTCTGCGCCAATTTTGGCCCCACCCCGGAAACAGCGATCAGCGCTTTAAAAATCTCCCGTTCTTCTTCGCTGGCAAAGCCGTAAAGCTGCAAGATGTCTTCACGCACATGCAGATAGGTTTTGAGCGTAACCTGGCTGCCTTCTTCCGGCAACTGCTGCGATGTGGAGAGGCTTATTTTACACGCGTAACCAATGCCGTTAATATCGACTACGGCCTCGGTGGGCAGTTTTTTAATCAGTTTCCCGGTCAGATAGTCGTACATAAATTAACGCAACCCTCTCTCTTCCTGCTGCAGGCGATGCCAGTGACATAACGCTACGGCCAGCGCATCGGAGGCGTCGTCCGGCTGGATTTTTTCACGAACGTTCAAGAGTTGCTGTACCATAAACTTAACCTGCGACTTGGAAGCGGCGCCGTTGCCCACTACGGACATTTTTACTTCGCGGGCGGCATATTCACGCACCTGAACGCTGTTTGCCATGGCTGCTACCATAGCCGCCCCGCGCGCATGTCCCATGACGATGGCCGTTTTGACGTTTTCCGCATAAAAAACATCTTCGATGGCCATGGTGCGCGGACTGTGTTCGAGTACCAGTTCGTTGAGCCGAAAATAAATCTCAAATATGCGCTCGGATAAACTCTTTTTAGCGCTGGTACGGATATGCCCATATGTAAAAAGCTGAGGCGAGTCATCCTCAGCAATTTCTATTATGCCATATCCGGTAATATTTAATCCGGGATCGATACCCAGTATTTTAAAATTGTCCATTTATTGTGAGAGAATACGCTCCATCTCCACATCGTTAATCTCAAAGTTGGCGTACACATTTTGGATGTCGTCATGCTCGTCTAACACATCCATCAGCTTCATTAACTGTTCCGCCGGCTTCCCCTCGAGCTTTACGGTATTTTTCGGAATCATGGTTAACTCGGCGTTTTCGATGACTACACTGTGTTCTTCCAGCGCATTACGCACCTGCTGAAAGTCTTCATAAGCCGTATATATTTCATAGACCTCATCGTTATCAGTATTGATATCTTCGGCGCCGCATTCCAAAGCGATTTCCATCAGTTCGTCTTCGGTATACTGATCTTTGGGCACGGAAATCAAACCTTTACGTTCAAACATCCAGGCTACGCTGCCGCTTTCTCCCAAATTTCCGCCGTACTTACTGAAAATATGACGCACCTCGGCCACCGTACGGTTTTTATTATCGGTAACCGCTTCCAGATAGAGGGCCACTCCGCCCGGCCCGTAGCCTTCGTAGGCAACATCTTCATAGACTACGCCCGGCAATTCGCCTGTGCCCTTTTTGATAGCGTTATCGATGTTTTTAGAAGGCATATTCGCCGCTTTAGCTGCGGCAATAGCTACACGTAAACGAGGGTTGGAATCGGTGTCGCCGCCGCCTAAACGGGCAGCAACGGTAAGTTCCTTAATCAGTTTGGTAAAAACACGGCCGCGGGCAGCATCGACCTTTGCTTTTTTGTGTTTAATAGAATGCCATTTTGAATGACCCGACATATATTCCTCCTAATCATAACAGATTTTGAATTTAACAAAAACAGCGAGGGTTTTCAATAATATTTGGCTTCACTGGCTTTGTCTGAACAAGCCGCATCCAAGGCTTTATCCTTCCACGGCTTTCAAACAGTCTAAATCAATTTTTTTCCGAAAGCGGAGACTTAAGAGAGAATCAATAGCTGACATTTAAAAAGCTTTGCCAAGGGATGTTATCAGATTGAAAGTTTCCGCCCTTCCCTGACCGTTACATTTAATGAAATTCGGGGACATATCCTCAGATGACATCATAAATAAAAAACTCCTTGCGCCAGAAATTTGGTAGTTGTAACTTTTGTCATTATTCTGTTCAACCAATAACCAGGAGGTAGCTATGAGTTTTAAAAACGTATTTGTCACCGTATTGCTTTTGATGTTTTTAGGGATGTCCTTCAACGCCTATGCCGGCGACCATAAATATGTCGGCGTAAAAAAATGCAAAACCTGCCATAACAGCAAAAAAATCGGCAAACAATTTACCGTCTGGAAGAATGGACCCCATGCCAACGCTCTGGAATCGCTTAAGAGCAAAAAGGCCTTGGAATGGGGTAAAAAGAACGGCGTGGCCGATCCCAGCAAAGAAGAGAAATGTTTAAAATGTCATTCCACAATGGCCACTGTAGACAAAAAGTTAATCGATCCCAAAGGGAAAATGACCGTGGCGGAAGGCGTTTCCTGCGAATCCTGCCACGGCCCGGGCAGCGCTTATAAAAAAATGAGTATCATGAAGAACCATGATAAAGCCGTCGCCAACGGCCTGGTCACACCGACCGAAAAAGTGTGTAAAACCTGCCACACCAAAGAAGGAAATCCTTTTTACAAACCATTTGATTATAAGAAAATGGCAGCTAAGATTGCCCATCCGATTCCCAAGAAGAAATAATCGGATTTCAATTTTATCTGCGAAGCCCTGTCATGTTTTTGGCGGGGCTTTTTATTTTTTGGCATCAATAAGAGAAATCAGAAACCAGTAAAACGTTAAGCGTATAAGCGCGTAAGCGTTCATCGTATTCCCTGCCACGAGACTGGACCGCTTAACGAATAACGATTCACATCTAACGAAAAGCTGACAACAAAATATTTGGACTATACCTACTTCTCTATTTAAATTGATGAGTTCACTCTAAAAAGGTCTCTCACTGTCATTTTCCCACCACGAAGTGGTTCCTTTCCCGCAGGGATCACTCCGTGGCGGAAAACGGGACGGCCTTTGCCGCGAGGAGCAGGGCGATGAGAAATCTATTGTTTTTATTTAGGATATAAGATTTCTCATCCCGATGGAAAAATAACAAAAACTGGTTTTTAGAGTAGACTCTTTGATTGTTT
>CAZIBE010000162.1:0-5925 GCA_964536685.1 uncultured Calditrichaceae bacterium
AATGAATAATTCCGTTTCCGGTGATTTGTTGAGGATATGGGGTTCAATTTTTTTCCAATTGTTTAAAGCCTTTCCGCCGCCGGCCAAAGGATTCAAAATAATCACCATCATTTCACCTCACAGTTAAATTTGATTTTGTTCCGGTCTGAATTTCATTGTGACTGCGAAGGCGGCATAAAAAAGGAATAAATAAAACGCCCAGTAGGGTTTTTGCCTTAAAATAACCGAAGCGAGCAGTAACAGATAGGCGTGCACCACCGGAACCACGGCCTTGTGCGCTTCGGTTTCCGAGCGTACCGTATAGGCCATTATTTGAGTATAAAGCAGAGCGGCAACAGCGCCAAGGCCGAAAGTCCAGAACACGAGCGGCAAGGCGTCAAAGTTCAGGCCGGCAAAGACAATCCACGAAACAAGCGAAAACAAAGCAAATATATCGCTTATTAAAGCGGCTGTTTTAAATCCAAATACAACCGACAATGTATTGTAACCGGTTTGGCGGTCGGCGGAGGCATCCTTAAAATAGCCTACTAAAACGAAATTAGCATATCCGAAAAACACCATTATGGCGGTTAGTTTAAAGTTTATTGAAGAAATTATACGCTTAGGCCAGAATCCCGTACCTGCTGTCAGGGCAATGATGCAGAGCAGCAGTACAATCCAGGCGTTGTAAAAGGGGCCGCCCCACCAGCGCTTTTTGAAATAGGTGTAGGTAGCCAGACCGAAAACAGCCAAAAGCGCCAGCGGCAGATTAATCCACGCCGCCCAGGTTAAAATCAATCCGCTCAGACCAAGTCCTAACAAACTAACCAGGAGCACATCCCTTTTCCGGATGATCCCTTGTGTAAGCGGACGGTACGGCGAAGAAAGCGTATCCGTGTCAATCTGAAAACAATCGGTTAAGGCCTGGCCAAATCCGTAGGAGAGGAAAAAGACAATAAATAAAACAAGCGTCTTTGAAAGGGGCAGCGCCGGGACTAAGGCCAAACCGGCCAGGCCGGTAATGCCCGAGACAAACATCAGATAAGGCCTCATGGTGGTGAAGTAATGTTTAAGAAAAGTCCAACTGAAAAGCGCTGCGGTTTGCATTTTCTCCCATCTCCTTACTTTCATTTCCGGATAAAAGATGCGTACAAACGGCATGGTCGTTGTCATTAAGGTGTGAAAAAGATGTCAAGAAAATGTAAAGCGGAGGCTGAAAAATAAGTAAAAAACCGCGGCGGAAAATACATTCAGAAAGAGAAAGCTTCGCTTGTTTCATTATGAACGCAGGCAGAACGGCCAGAGACTTCTGTCATATCATTTCTGGAACGTCTTGCATTTAAAGTCAACGCATCTATTTAACGCCGATTAAATTTCCCTGATCGTCAAAGTGAATAATGTCGCCTTTTTTAAACGTATGCCCCTGAATGGTACAATCTTTGGCTAATTTGCAGCGCGCCAGTCGTCCGTTTTCATGAAAAAGAACCCGGGCGCTTTCGCTGAAGACTTCGGTATAAAAACTGGCCTTCATGCAAGGCGCGCCCTGAATAACCTGATCGCGCGGCAGCCAGGCTAAGGAGAGCTTGCCATTGGTGTAAAAACCCGTTTCCCAATCGTATTTGTGCCCGCGACACATCACGCCCTGAATTTCCATGTTTTTAGGCAAAAAGCAAAAAATCTGATTTCCTTTGCGGGCATGGATAACCGTTCCCGGCGGCAGAAAAGGAAAACGGTTATTTTGAGCCTTCCCAATTTGGGCGCTATCGGGTTGATTTGTTTTAACTTCCTGCGCCGGACTGGACGCAGATAGTAACAATATTGTGATAAGGATAGTTTTAAGAAGCATGGTAATCCTCTTCAATTTAAGATTTAAATTGAAAAAGTTAATGAGTTAAGAGCGATGGGTTTTCCCCTTACGTCATGAGTTGATTTACGACTTTTTGTTTGCCGCCCAAAAGCAACGCATCAAAGTTCTTAGTTCG
Organism: uncultured Calditrichaceae bacterium; assembly: GCA_964536685.1. Taxonomy (GTDB): domain Bacteria; phylum Calditrichota; class Calditrichia; order Calditrichales; family Calditrichaceae; genus CAZIBE01. The sequence goes on from CAZIBE010000162.1 coordinate 1,962, forward strand.
CACAAATTGAACAAGTACAAAACTACGCCTGTTGGAAAAGAGGAAACAGAAAAAAGTGAAAAAGACTCTCTGTGTTCTCTGTACCCCCAGTGGTCAATTAATAACCAGAAATCAGTAAATAGTGAATGTGAACGCCCCACCCCGGTACAGCCGCCACTTTCGTGGCTGGTCCCTCTCCGTCCGGCGGGGAGGGAAACGGATAAAACTAAAAAATGTCTTACTTTCATATTGCCTCTTCTATGGGTGTGAACTTTTAATTTTTAATTACGATATTTTTCCGAAAAAGAATTTATTTAATTGTTCATAAACAAAACTGAGCGCTTTACAATTCACTTTTGTCCTCAGGCTGCAAAAAAGTTGTCAGGAAATTGTCAATAATTTATTCGGCTGTCTTATCGTACCAACCGGTAGCCCGGCTTGTGCACGGTGAGCAGGTGTTCGGGCCGGGCCGGGTCGTTCTCGATCTTTTTGCGCAAATTTAAAACGAAGGTGTCGATGGCGCGTGTTGTGGGAAACGAATCGTAACCCCAAACTTCATCCAAAAGCATATCCCGTGTTACAACTTCGCCTTCGTGCAGGGCAAAAAAACGCAGCAGTTCAAATTCTCGCGCGGTTAATTTTAGCGGCTGCCCGTTCTTTACGGCGCTCATTTTTTTGAAATCGATTTCCACCTGCCCGATACGCAGCGTTTCCACAGCAGCTTCCGGCGTTTCGCTGCGGCGTAAATGGGCTTTGATGCGCGCCAACAGTTCGCGCAGACTGAAGGGCTTGGTCACATAATCATCAGCGCCCAATTCCAGGCCCAGCACTTTGTCGGCCTCTTCCTTTTTGCTGGTCAGCATGATGATCGGTATGTTTACGCCCGACTGGCGCAGTTCACGGCAAATATCCAATTCTATTTTGCCGGGCAGCATCAAATCCAGGATGATTAAATCAAACGTGTTTTCTTTGGCCTTTTCAAACCCGCTCAGACCATCTGCAGCCGTTTGCACGTCATATAGTTCTTCTTGCAGAGCGATAGTCAGGCCCTTCAAAATAGCCGGGTCATCTTCGATGATCAAAATATGCTTCATGCGTCGTCTCCCAATGGAAAGTACATCGTAAAAATACTTCCTGCTCCTGGAGCGCTGGTTACATCGATCCTGCCCCCATGCGCTTCCATAATATGGCGCACCAGGCTAAGCCCCAGACCGGCTCCGCCTATGGTTTGCACATTTTTGTCGCCGGCCCGGTAATAGGCGTCAAAAATCTTTTGCTGTTCATCCCGGGGAATGCCGATGCCGCGGTCCTGCACACCGACTTGCGCCCAACCGTCGCCAGCTTTTACAGAAATGCCAAGGTATTTTTCTTTATTGGAATATTTAAGGGCGTTGGAAATCAGATTGTCCAGCGCTTCGGTCACGGCGTCGCTATCGGCGTGAATAAAGATTTTCTGCCCGGGAATTTGAATATCACCGTAAATTGGCGCTGCCGCAGTTGGTATTTCATGGAGTGCAGCACGGAATGTACCGCTTCACAAAGGTCAATACGCTTGAGATCGTAAATTTTGACGCCCCGTTCCAGGCGCGAAAAATCCAGCACATTGCGGATTAAACGGGATAAACGCTCGCTTTCCCCTTTGATGATTTCCAGATATTCCCGATGTTCCCGCGCCGGCAGTTTTTCCTTGTTCTGCAGCAGTTCCACGAACATACGGATGGAAGTGAGCGGCGTTTGCAAGTCGTGCGAAACGCTGGAAACGAAATACGATTTAAGACGATTCAGTTGATCAAGATGTTCGGTTTCGGCCTGTTTGAGGATCAAATCCCGTTGCAGGCGGATGCGTTCGATTGCGGAAGCGGTTTGCTGGATAATTGTTTTCAGCAGGTCAATATCTTCGTGGCAGTAAAGGGCGGCGGATTTCTTTTTTCCCAGTAATAAAAAGCCGGCATTTTGGGCATTTTGCAAGCGTACGGGCAAGGCCAGCACAATTTGATTCTGTTTAAAGATTTCTTTGGCGGCCGGCCAAAAATTTATGCCCGGCTCCATAAACCGGCTAACGGCGATCAGTGGGGATAACGTACGCTGGCTGAAGGTCTCCAACTCGTCGATGAAACCGGCGCTCACTGAAGGGAGGTTCTTGCCGGCGGCCAAACGCCATCCGCTATCTGGCTTGTCCGTGAGAAACAAGGCCAGACGTTCCGGCCGCAACAGCTCATCCAGTTTATTTATGATAAAATCAGACAACGCCTGGATATCAAAAAACAGGTTGAGCCGTTGGGTGAATTCTCTTTGCGCCAGCCGGTAATCATAGCGTACTCGGGAAAACCGCTTATCCACAAATTTTTGAGCGGCCTTACGCAGCGGCTCAAACAGCACGGCCACAATGACGGCAGCCGCAGCGGAAACCAATAACGAGGCCCGAACCGTAAACATCTGCACCATCATGGCCGCCAGACCGACGATGGCGGCATAGATTACTAAAAGAAATGTTAGTACGATCAGGTAAACCGTACTGCGGTTGAAAATAAAATCAATATCTAATAGATGGTAGCGCACAATGGAAATAGCGAAGGTTAACGGCGTCAGGGCGGTGATTATCAGCATAATTTCTTCGGGCAGCAGCGGCTCCAGCCGTAAAATTTGCGGGATTTGCCAGAATAATACAAAAACAAGCGGCCCGATGGCCAGCCCCAGGATCACCCAACGCAACTTACGCCGTTCCGCTTCTTCAATTGCCCGGCTGTAGGAATGAATGAAGTTGCCAACCGCGAAGATGAAGGATAGAGCAAACAACCATCTTCCCAAATTGTATGCGGACAGGAAACGATGGAAAACAGGAATAGACTGCGTATGAGAAGCCTGTAAAAACAGCAGCGAGATATACAAAAAAAACAGCAGAGCAAAAAAATATAGCGCCTTAAGATATTTGTGATATAGCGGCCATTTTTTCCTTGGAAACAGATAACTGAAATGCACAAACAGCGCCGGCGTCAGGGCCGAAGCCAGTAAAAAGACCAGCCGCATCACATATCCTAAATACAACGGGGGAAGGGAATAACGGCCGAACGTGGTTAAAATGTGCAGACAGACCGTTACCGAGATCCAATGAAATAACAGGGCCGCCAAATCACCGTCAGGGCGCTGTTTTAAAACGAATACGCCTAAGGCTAAAAAGATAAATCCGACAAGTGCAAGGATGAACAGGTAAAACGGGGAATTAACCGCTTGTAATCGAACGGATACGGTTTCCGTCCGGCCGTTTCTTTGTATACTGAACAGGGCATCGTTGCCAATGGCCTGACCGTCCATGATGAATTCCACATCTTCTGTTACAGAAACAGCCTGGCCGTTGACCGACAGAATAATATCGCCCGGGTGCAGCATCTGCCTGTCGGAAGCGGGTTTGACCTTTTCGACTACAATTTTCCCGCCCTTTTCATTTAACTGTACGGACAATCCCGCTTTTTCGGCGGACTGGTATAGGCCGCCCAGGCACAGCAGCAGCACAAGGATGTCGAATTTGAAAATAACCGATTTATGTCTCAGACCTTTCAACATGTCCTAAAGATGGGCATGAAACACACCAATTTCAAGCATTTAATGAGATTAATCTGTATCACACGTGTCCAAAATTGATTTTCAGAAACAATGAAATCGGCAAAAACGCTAACCCTTCCCCTTTACTTCCCCTTACCCAATACATCAGGCTGTTGCAGAATGGCTTTAATTTGGGCTAAAGCCCTGCAATTTTGTTGATTCGTAGCATCCTCCGCGCTGAAGCACAGGGCTATTCATATTACATAACCGTATAATTTACCGATGAATAGCCACGACTTTTAAGTCGGGGATAAAGATGGCTTGTCCCTCATTTTTAGGCGCTTTAGTGCCAATATAATGAAACTGCAACACCCTCATACATTAGGGAAAGGGATAGGGGTTGGGTCAAAAATAGGGCTGAGCTATAAATACTATTTAAATAGTG
>CAZIBE010000163.1:0-5800 GCA_964536685.1 uncultured Calditrichaceae bacterium
TTCCCGTAGGGATCACTCCGTGGCGGAAAACGGGACGGCCTTTGCCGCGAGAAGCGGAGCGACGAGAAATCTATTGTTTTATTATGGTTATAAGATTTCTCACTACGTTCGAAATGACATAGTTTGGTTTTTAGATTAGATTCATTTATTTAAATCCCATCCAGATGGGTTTTATTCCCCGACCCTTGGGTCGTTATAATTATTCAAATCCATTTGGATACCCTGTTGCTTGTACCAAAAGGCGCCCCTTTCGGGGCGGCGGGGTTGTTCATTTGATAATCTAACCAAAGTGATGAAATTTGGGAACGAAAGAGACATATCCGCCGGATAGTGATTTTCAGATTTCATTGTTAGAGATAAGGTGTTAAGATTTCAGGTAATGAATCAGAAGCATTCTCAGTTACTTCTTTTGGCCATCTATCTTACAAATTCACTTTTTTATTAATTTTGGCGAAATCCGGCCGATAATTTTAGAGCTGATAAAAGGGCCATAAATTCAATCAGGAGGATTTGAAATGCGTCATCGATATGTAAAAATCATTTTTTCCCTTATCCTGTTATTTGCCGTGGGAGTTCAGGCCGATGTGTGGTCGACTTCCGTGATTTCAACGAATACCACCTGGGCTAAGAATAACGGAACGGGCGACGGCGTTTATGTAGTGGATGTAGCCAATGATACGCTTATTGTAGCCAGCGGTGTTCGTCTGACCATTGAACCCGGCGTAACGGTAAAATTTCACGATGATATCATCTTTCTGGTGTATGGCGAACTGGACGCCAGCGGCACGTCCAGCGATTCCATTATCTTTATGTCGGATGATGCAGCCGGCAGCGCGGGAGAGTGGGGCGGCATCAAGTTGGAATCTTCAACCGGGGCAGTCAACAAACTGCTTTATTGCCGCATACAGGACGGCGACGCCGATAATACCGCCACGGGCGCTGCGGATGATAGTAAAAACGGCGGGGCCATTTATTTTGCCGTAAACATCGATCAGAACACACAGGTTATGCATTCCACCATTCAGAATAATTCTGCTATCGAAGGCGGGGGCGGCATATACTGCGCCGGGAGCCCCCAGATTGAAGCCAATTTAATTCGCAATAATTCTGCAGGCCAGTATGGCGGCGGTATCGCGTTGAAAGGCACTTCTTTAAGCCAACTGTCCAGTCCGGTTATACGCAATAACATCATAACCAATAACAGCGCCAACGGGCAAGGCGGCGGCGGTGTTTTCTTCTTTGCTAATATTAACGATACGCTCTACAACAATACCATTGTATCCAATAGTAGTCCAAATGGTTCGGGCGGAGGCATCCATGTTTACAGCTCTTCCGCTTTCGTCAGAATCGTCAATGCATTAATCGGCGGGAATTCGGCCAACTCTGACGATCAGGTGTTCGGCGTGGCCGATATTGTCTATTCCGATGTGCAGGGAGGATACAGCGGCGAGGGCAATATCGATGAAGATCCGCATTTTTTAGATGAAACTAACGGAGATTACCATGTGGCGGCCACATCGCCTATTGTGGACGCCGGCAGCAACGACGGCGCTCCGGCGACGGATTTCGACGGTAACGCCCGCCCCTTTGACGGCGATCGTAACAGTGTGGCGACTGCGGATATGGGCGCTTACGAATATCAAAACACCGCGCCGCAAATTACTTCCACGCCGCTTACTGAAGCTACGGAAGATCAGCTGTACTCGTACACCGTGGTGGCGGAAGACCCTGATTCCGCCGAAACGCTTACGTACACTCTTGTAGAAGGACCTTCGTTTTTAGCGATAAATGCTTCCAGCGGAGTGCTCAGCGGAACGCCGCAAACCGACGCCGACGCCGGCGACCATACGGTGACCGTGCAGGTAGCAGATTTAAACAACGCCACCGATACGCAGACATACACTCTGCATGTAACGGCCGTTAATGACGCGCCGGTAGTCAGCGGCATTCCCGACCAAACCATCGATGAAGGCCAAACCTTTGCCACAATTAATCTGGATGATTACGTAACGGACGAAGATAATTCAGATGCGGAAATGACCTGGACTTACAGCGGAAACTTACAACTTGCGGTTTCCATCGACGCCAACCACGTGGCCACGATTACCACACCCGACAGCAATTGGTACGGCAGCGAAACCATAACTTTTACCGCTAAGGATCCGGGTGGTCTTACCGGCAGCGACGCCGCTGTGTTTACGGTGAATAATATCAACGATGCACCGGTGGTCAGCGATATTCCGGATCAAACCGTGGATGAGGGACAGACCTTTACAACAATTAATTTAGATGATTATGTAACCGATATTGACAATGTTAAAGCCGATCTTACCTGGACTTACAGCGGCAATTCGGAGCTAAGTGTCTCCATCGACGCCAATCATGTGGCGACTATTTCCATTCCCAATGAAGATTGGTACGGCGGCGAAACCATTACGTTTAAAGCCACCGATCCCGGCGGCCTGGCCGATAGCGACGCCGCTGTGTTTACTGTGAACGCCGTCAACGATGCGCCGGTAGTTAGCGATATTCCCGGCCAAACTATTGACGAAGGCCAGAGCTTTGTATCCATTGCGTTGGACGATTATGTATCTGACGTAGATAACACAGATGCTGAGATGACCTGGACCTATTCCGGTAATACCGATTTGCAGGTCACCATTTCCGCCGATCACGTGGCTACTGTTTTCATCCCTAATGAAGATTGGTTCGGCAGCGAAACCATTACTTTTACCGCGACCGATCCCGGCGGTTTATCCGGTAGCGACTCGGCAGTATTTACCGTGAACAACATCAACGATGCGCCGGTAGCGGTGAACGATACCAGCGCGACTAATGAAGATACGGCGCTTACACTGCATGTTTTAAGCAATGACAGCGATGTGGACGGAGACAATCTGACTGTACAAAGCGTAACTGCTCCGACGCATGGTACGGCGACGATTAGTCAGGATTCACTGGTAATTTACACGCCGGAAGCCGACTGGTCGGGCAGCGATCAATTTACGTATACGGCCAGCGACGGCAACGGAGGTACGGCCAGCGCTACTGTGTATATAACGGTCAATGCCGTCAATGATGCGCCGGTGGTTGCCGACATTCCCGATCAAAGTATTCAGGAAGGCCAGAGCTTTGTATCCATCGCGCTGGACGACTATGTATCCGATGTAGACAACAGCGACGCCGAGATGACATGGAGCTATACCGGCAACAGCGAGCTGAGCGTTTCTATCGACGCCAACCATGTAGCTACAGTGAGTATCCCGGACAGCAACTGGTACGGGCAGGAAACCATCACTTTTCGCGCTACGGACCCGGCCGGTTTGTACGATGAAAACGCGGCGCAATTCACGGTCAGTAATGTGAACGACGCGCCGGTAGTCAGCGCCATTCCTAACCAAACGATTGAAGAAGGGCAATCCTTTGCGACCATCGCGCTGGACGACTATGTATCGGATGTAGACAACAGCGACGCCGAAATGATCTGGAGCTATACCGGCAACAGCGAGCTGAGCGTGTCTATCGACGCCAATCGCATTGCCACCATTACCACGCCCAACGCTGATTGGAACGGCGCCGAAAATATTACTTTTACAGCCACCGATCCCAGCGGCCTGGCCGACAGCACGGCCGCCGCATTTACCGTTAGCGCCGTCAACGACGCGCCGGTAGTCAGCGACATTCCGGATCAAAGTATTGAAGAAGGCCAGCAATTTACGACCATCGCACTGGATGGCTATGTATCCGATGTGGACAACAGTGACGCCGAGATTATCTGGACTTATAGCGGCAATAGTGATTTACATGTGAGTATCGATACTAATCGTACGGCTACCGTCAGCATACCTGACGCTAACTGGAATGGCAGTGAAACGATAACTTTCCGCGCCACTGATAATGGCGGCCTGTTTGACGAGGATGCAGCAACATTCACAGTAACCGCTATCAATGATGCGCCGGCAGTGAGCGATATTCCCGACCAAACCATTGCCGAGGGCGCTGCCTTTGCAGTAATACAGCTTGACGATTATGTAGACGATCCGGACAATGCCGATGCGGACATTTCGTGGACGGTTAGCGGTCAAAGCGCCTTAACAATTAACTACGATGAAATCAATCGTACGGTTACCGTAAGTGTTCCCGATTCCAACTGGAACGGCAGCGAAACGTTAGTATTTACGGCGGCCGATCCTGCAGGCTTAACAGACGCCGACAGCGCCGTCTTTACGGTTACTCCGGTGAATGATGCGCCTGTGATGACGCAAATCCCCGCGCAAAATATTTATGAGGGGGAGCAATTTCCGGTCATTTTGTTGGATGATTTTGTAAGCGATGTGGACGATTCTACCAACACGCTGATCTGGGAGGTTACCGGCAATACGGAGTTGATCGTTACAGTAGATTCGAACCGTGTTCTGCAAGTGCTTCCGCCTTCGGAAGACTGGAACGGCAGTGAAACTTTGCTCTTTACGGTATCCGATCCGCAGGGACTAAGCGACAGTTCGCGAACCGAATTTACGGTAACGGCGGTGAATGACGCGCCGCAGTTTACGGCGCAGGTACCGGCGATCTTCTTCGCCGAAGACGATTCGCTGCATTATGCCAAAGCTGCCTGGTGGCCTTTTGTGGAAGACAAGGACAACGCCGATTCAACTTTGATATTGACGGCTTTTACAGGCAAACATGTAACTGTGAGACAGACAACGGATAGTTGTATGTTCAAAGCGCCGCAAAACTGGTTTGGCGTTGATACGTTGCTGTTAACCGTAAGCGACGGAGAGCTTTTCGATAGCACGTATTTTGTAGTTGATGTAAAAGCGGTTAACGACGCGCCGGTAATCAGCAATTTGCCGGAACAAATCACCTTTGAGAATGACAGTAATTATGTTTTAACAATGAAGAATTTTGCCGGCGATGTGGACACGCCTGATTCCTTGTTAAGCTGGTCGTTTGTCGCGGATAACGACTCGCTGCTTATGCAGTATGATGCGCAAAGTACGGAGCTCACGCTTTCCGCGCCAGGATTTAAGGGAGATGTTACCTTGATTTGCACGGTACGCGATGATAGTTCGGCCAGCGCCGTGGATACCATTACCGTGCATGTGGATTGGGCTACCGGTATTGGGGACGATTTAGCCGCTACTCTTCCGGATAAATTCAGTTTGGGACAGAACTATCCCAATCCATTCAATCCGTCCACGCATATTGGCTATGCGCTGCCGAAAACCGCCCGGGTACAACTGATCATTTACAATGTGTTAGGGCAAAAGGTGCGTACTCTGGTCGATAAGCAGCAGTCTGCCGGACGCTACCAAATGCAATGGCGCGGGCTGGATGATGCCGGTCGTCAGGTAGCCAGCGGCGTGTATATTTACCTGATTCGTGCCGGGGCGTTTGTGAAAGCGCATAAAATGATTCTTATGCGTTAAGACGTTTGACAATTGCTTTAGCTTGAATATTAAAAGGCGGTACACAAAAATGTGCCGCCTATTTTTATTTTATGAACAATGTTGAAATAAAAAATGAATTGATTATGTCCTTTGCTCAGTAAAATTGCTACTAACTTCTTTAATAACGCGAGATTGCTTCGTCGTCCATTTTTCACTCCTCACAATGACGCTCAAGCCTTGTCATTGCGAGCACAAGCGAAGCAATCCTAAACAAATAGCTGAATTAAAGACATAATCATATATTTTATTTTAATTTTGCTAATTTAAATTTCGGAGATTGATGCCCACTCTTTAATTTGGTTCTTTCTCGTTTTGTGTGGGTAACCACTTTCTATCTCATCAGAGATTTG
>CAZIBE010000164.1:0-5393 GCA_964536685.1 uncultured Calditrichaceae bacterium
GTGGGCCCACAGGGACTCGAACCCCGGACCAGCCGATTATGAGTCGGCTGCTCTAACCAACTGAGCTATGGGCCCATAAATAATAATCATCATCATGAACTGCAAAATTTATTAAAAGCCTATTTTAAAATCAAATATATTTAGGGACTATTTTTGATGTACTTAGTGGTATCGTTCCACATATTCTACCAGCCGTTCTATCTCATCTTTCCGCAAGGACAATAAGGCCAACGGATTTTTGGGGCTCACTATCTCATAATAAAAAAATTCAGGGAAGTAACCGTCATTAACTATTTTTTCAAGGAACTTCATATTTTTATTAGCGCTAATAAGCGACATAACCGCTTCTGCTTCTTCAGCCAGAATAAAGGTATACTTGTTGCGCGCCTGCCCGGTGATAGATTGCGCATATCCGGGTTCATATTTCCATAACGCTTTGACCATGGCATAACCAAGCCAGCCTGGCGCGCTTTCAATGACAACTTTGTTCCCGTTTTGGGAAAGGCGGAACTGCGGCGTAAATTTCCAGCCGTCCCAGTTGTGACCCATTGCCCGGGCGTAATATTTTAGCCCCCTTAACAGACGGGGATTATTTCTGTTCATTAAATGAGCATAGTAAATATTCTTTAACGCATTTAGGCCATTGCCATTTTTCCAGTAGGTGTCCGCCAAGAACCAACGTGCCGAGTAATCGACGGAATTAAGCTGAAGCGCTCTTTTAAAATAAAACTCGGCGCTGTCGTATTTCTGTAAAGTATAATACACATCGCCGGTTAAGGTTAAGGCATAGGCGTAATGCGGTTCCGCCTTGACAAGCGCTTTAAATGACGTTAAGGCGTCGCTTAAATTATTTTCCTTAAACGAAGTTTCCCCTTGAACAAAAAGTTTTAGGGAAGCGCCGTGCAGATCATATTCACCAATCCTTCGGCCGCTATCGCTGGTAATCAGATAATATTGATTTGGAAGCACGGGTAAAGAATCCGCCGGCGTTTTAAGGGAATCTTTAAGTACAACGATGACATAATTTATTTTGGAATCCGTCATGATTTTTAAAACCTGAGGCGGAGAGTGCAATTTGTTATTGACCGTATTTTGCGAAGCGCGTTTGTTGTAGGAACAGGCAAAAAGGCTCGCCAAAAGCGCCGCCGTGATAAAAATTCCGCGAAGCGTTAAAATCATCTAAGCTATCCTTTTAATTTTCGCAGCAACGGACAATGAACAACCCCGCCGCCCCGAAAGGGGTGCCTTTTGATACAAGCAACGGGGTATCCAAATGGATTTGAATAAGTACAACGACCCAAGGGTCGGGAAATAAAACCCATCTGGATGGGATTCAATCGCTATTAGGCAGCAGCCGGAATCCTTCGCTCAGAAACTCATCCAACTGTTTTGTTTTAACCCACAGTAGCTGAGGTTCGGAATTCGTTTTTAGGCGGACGATGCCGCCAAAAAAGGTTTCGGCTAATAGAACAGGCGGCTGTTTTTGGCTGATGATAATATCGCCGTGAGTGTAAATACGGTGACTTTGTTCCCAAATTTGTACCCGCGGGAAAAATCCCCAGGCCTCAAAAAAACGTTGACGGACAGCGGCAACTTCTTCTTCGACAAAAACCGTCAGTATCAGGCTTAATTGGAATGGCGGCGTTAACCACAAACGCTGCAGCACCGATATCCCATGCTGCAGCTCTATTTGTGAAGGATTACATCTGCGGGCGGTAACTTTTAAAGTTTTATCCTTTTGTGATAAGGAAACGGGCTGCATCGGAAGCCTGTTTCCGGCAACTTCTACGCTTCCCGGTTTGTCGTTACGCAGCAGGCGGAATTTTTCATGCAACAGGCCAAAACTATCCAAAGCGGCGCCGCTGACAAATACATTGCCGCCGCGGGAAATCAGGCCGTCTAACCTTCTGCCGGCGGAATCGCAAAGCTGAACATTGAATTTTCCGGTCTGGCGTCCGATATTTATATAGGTTTTAAGATAGCGGCCTTTGTCCGTTGGAAGTGGCTCATTATTAATTTTAACCGGCGGCAAGCTCGCCGGAAGTTTTAATGAGAGTTGAAAGCGTTTTTTCTTTTGTAAAAAACGGATGCGCAAACCGTTAAAAACAATATAGAATTGCTGCCAGACCAAAGGAATCGTTACACGGTAACCGCCCGCTTCTACCGTAATTTCCCTGTAAGAAAGACCGGAGAGCGGCGGTTTTACAAATACAGGACGTAATTGTAACAGACGCCGTTCAACGTAATATTCCAGCGATAACAAACGGTCGGTTTTAAAATCGAATTGTCCCTCTTTTTGCAAATAACAGGAAACGCCGGTTTTATGCCATATCTGCTTAAACGCAAAACCGCTGCCCGTGTGTTTTATCTGCTGTAATTGGGCTATTTTTTGTCCTGCAGAAAATGAAACGGAGGCGCCGCGCAATTCAAGCCGAACCATCCGGCGGCTCAAATCCAAAGCGTTAAAAATATTTAAAAGCGCCGTTTGCCCGGACAAGGCTGCTTTTAAAATTTCCCTTAATTCATCGCACCAAATAAAGTAGCGTTGTTGTGCCAAAAAGTAAACGGCCAGCCATTTGTGAGGGTTGGTCTGAATTTCGCGAAAAAATTTCATCCGTAGCAGCGGCCAGGAAAAGCGCTCCCACGCTTCTTGCAGCTTTTCTGCGAGCTCTCCCTCTTCGCTAAAATCATGAAAGAGCCAGTTATTCAAAAAATCATATTCCGTGGCCTTAAAGTCTGACGGAAGGGATACTCCTTTTCCTAAGACTACGCGCTTAAAACGGCTGCCGGCTAAAGTTAGCAACGCATCCTGCTTGTGCGGTTTTATCTTTTGATAATAATTAACGAGCGTCTCATAGCGGCCCAGAAATAACAACATTTCCTGTAACCAGAGGAACTCATTTGAATTGATTTCCTTTTTAATCTGAAAATTATCGTCAAGATACGTCAGCCCGGCCCAGGCGTCGTCTATTTTTTTCATTAGTGGAGGCGAACTGCAACTGACCATATTCAGGGGATGGTTGCCATATTCATTGTCACGGATGCTTTGCAGCGTGGCCGGCAGCTCGCGGACTTCACAATCAAAATCCCACAATACCATTTCCGATAAAAGTGTAACCTTTCCGCCAGTCAAATCGGTAGCAGGAAAAATTTTTAACCCCGGTTTACTCGGATCTTTCAGATAGAGATTTATGGGCTGTTCGCTGTGATTCTGCAATATAATCAACGTGCGGCCGAAAAATTCCAGCCAATCCACGGTTAAAGAAGGGCTTGTGAATTGGGTGAGGAAAAAGCGCGTTTGCGGCAATCTCTGCCTTAAACAATTAATTTCCTCATTGAAATTAGACGGCAGCTCTATTTGTAAAGGCGCCCGCCGCGAACTTAAAACGGGCGTTTTCAGAATGTCCGTTTGCGGCTCGATGGGACAACCGGCGGAAAGGTTGTATGCTCGTCGAACAGCGTCATAGATAAAACGGCGAATGGCGTTAATAGCGGTTGTATTAGTCATTGGCGAGTTTATTTAAATTGAACCGTGGTTTTTGATTTTTATATAAACGACTTTGTGCTTTTTTGAGAAGAATTTTTCCCCCGCTCCGGATAAACCGAAAATCACGATAACCTATTGGCTATCAACTTATAATGACGAACAACGATTACCGAATAACTGACAACCGATTACGAATTCCTGTTTTCTATTTTCTGTTCCCCGCTAACTGATAACAAAGAAGCTAAAACAACAACCGCTTGAGATCAATGTAGACGATAAAAACTAATAGCGTCAGCAAAATAGCCACACCTACTTGTTGAATCTTCAGCCGCATTTTAATGGGCAACGGCCGTCCCATGACGCCTTCCAACAGAATAAAAAACAGATGCCCCCCATCCAGACCGGGTATGGGCAGAACATTAAAAAAAGCCAGTACGGCGCTAAGAGCGGCAATTAGGTACCACAAGTATTGCCAGCCGGCCTGCGCGGCGTCCCCGGCCATCTTGGCAATCATTATCGGGCCGCCGATAATTTCACTGGCCGATTTGGTTCCGGTGATGATCCAGGCAATGCTCTTCATGTTCAGATTGATTAAATCAAACGTTTTAACCACGCCGTCCTGCAAAGAGGTCAGCAAGCCGACCTCATGTAAATCATAATAATAGCCGACGCCAATTTTACCGACGGCCTGCATCTTGCCGTTTTCATCTTTTTCTTCAAACTTTTGCGGCGTAATTTTTCCCGACAGAATTTGATCGCCGCGCCGCCATTTGATGCTAACTTCTTCCTGCGGATGGGCGCGAATGACCCTGGTCATTTCCATCCAGTCGTGCACCGGCTCGCCGGCAATTTCGAGAATTTGATCGCCGCGCTGCAAGCCAACTTTACCGGCCGGCATACTGGGCGTTACATCGCCCACTCTGGCCTCAAAAAGCGGCCCGACGTCTAATTGCTCGCCCTTTTTCTCTTTAAACCACTCCTTGCGGTAAATTAATGTCATTGTTTTACCGCCGCGAATGACGCTAAATTCGATACGGTGGTTTAAATTATCCAAGAACACCTGCTGTACATCATTCCATGTATTGACGGGTTGTCCGTTAATGGCCAGAATGCGGTCGCCTTTTTCAAAGCCGATTTGCTGTGCCACGCCCTTCTCGCCTATATATCCGACGGTGGTAACGGGAATGATTCGTTCGCCCTGAGAATATGTAAGCACGCTCATGACTAAAATAGCCAGGAGCAAATTCATAATCACGCCTCCGAGGATGATGATTACGCGTTTCCAGATGGGCTTGGAATTAAACTCATAATCGGCGCCGGTAATATTGGAATCCATGCTTTCATCAATAAAACCGGACATTTTTACGTAACCGCCTAAAGGAATGGCTGCAATACTAAACTCCGTTTCGCCGATTTTTTTACTGTAGATGGTTGGAGGAAAACCAATAGAAAATTTTTCTACGCGCACGCCCATCCATTTGGCCGCTAAAAAATGGCCTAATTCGTGAATCATTACTAACAATCCGAAAACAAAAATTACTGCTAATATATTGATCATTCGCTTTCCTATCCTTCTTTTTCTTAATTTCCAGCTGTTACAATTTTTTGCTGTGCAAACAAATACGCCTGAGAAGATGTTTTGTTTCTTAAAGGTTGTGTTTAAATGTCATTTACATAAAAACTCTTTAGAAATCTTCGAAAAAACAATGAATCACTAAAGAATGTCATTCCGCACTTGATGCGCCACGAAGAGTGGCCCCTTTGGGGGAATCCAATATTTTCAATAATCTATGAGTCTGCTCTAAAAACCAGTTTTTGTCATTTTCCAACCATGAAGTGACCCCTTTGGGGCGGGACCACTTTCGTGGCGATCCCGATTCATCGGGATGAGAAATCTTATATCTTC
>CAZIBE010000165.1:0-5335 GCA_964536685.1 uncultured Calditrichaceae bacterium
TAAGGTACGCATTTTTTATTTCCCTTCTCGAATCAATTGAAAATTGGATTTTGCTTGAAATTTAACTAAATGAATCAACTGATTGCAAAAATATAATTTGAGTGATCATATCATATTCAAGGTATGCTTCATCCCGCTCTTATAAACAGGAGAGCTATGAACCCCTGTCATGGCAATCCAGCCAAAATCATTTGACTTTTTTGGAAAAAGCATAGCATGTAGCCGTAAATTAACCCGAAACTGTTCTTTTGGAATACTTCCAATTTCTGCACATAGAGATTAACGCACGAAAGTTGAGTAAAAGCGCCTTTGCCTGAGGGCATGGTTAAAAATTATGTTTCATTGTACGTTTCATTTCACCAATTGTGAAACATAGCGTTTCAACAACTTTTAAGACCTTTAAAAACGCTGAGATAGGCGCATTACCATAATAATATGAAACGCTGTGTTCCAGCATACTCCGTGAGTATAATCATAAAACCCCGCTTTTAGCCTGAAATCACAGTGTTTACAACGGCCAGCATGGTTGGCATATCATTTGTACACAGTGTAAAGTACAAAATTCACAAACCCGGGAATCATAGTTATGTTAAAACGCGGATTACCATTACTCTTTATTTTATTCCTCATCGCCAATTGTACGCAATTTATGGAAGACGATGAGGCCGGCAAAAATACATACGCCAGCAACGATGGCTGTGTGTACTGTCATACCAACGAAGCCCGCCTAAAAGTACTGGCGCCTCCGGAAGAAGGCGGAGCAGGCGCAGGCGGTGGCTGAGGCGGCTCGGTGGCTCCGTTGGAGCCCTGGCAAAAAGTCTATATAAATTTGGGCCGTAAAGCGACTGTTGGTGAATTGGATGTGCACTTGCGCGATTTAACCTGCGTGGATTGCCACGGCGGGGATAATACCAAACCCAACGACAAAGAAGCGGCGCATAAAAATTTTAATCCCGATCCTTCGGCGCTGGATGCTCAGGGTAAAAACGCCTGTGCTAATTCCGGCTGTCACGATGATGTAGTGAACACTTACAAAAACAGCCTGCATCAAAATATCTGGGGCGAGCGCAAATGGGTGGCCCTGCGTATGGGTTATGAATCGTTTGATCAATGTCCGCAAACCACGCAACAAGCGTTTAACGGTGAGTGCACAAGCTGCCACGCCACCTGCGGCGACTGCCATGTTTCCATCCCCAACAGCGCCGGCAAAGGCTTTATTAGCTCGCATAAATTTATGCAGAAACCGGATCAGATCAATAATTGCATGGCCTGTCACGGCTCGCGCCTGGCGCACGACTTTTTAGGCGACTACGAGTACTATCCGGTGCGTTATAAAGATGTGCACTCCAATTATTTTAAATGCACCGATTGCCATAGTGGAAGCGAAATGCACGGCGCCGCCCCGTCCGGCACGGATCGCTATCATTATGACCAATTACCTTCCTGCGAACAAAGCGGCTGCCATAATCCTGATTCGCTTAAAACTAAAAATGTGTATCATAGCAAGCATTATGATGAACTGTCTTGTTACGTCTGCCATTCACAGCGCTACAATAATTGCACCGGCTGCCATGTTAAAGGCGAGTGGAAGACGGATCCCAATTATCAAAACAATAATCCGGCAGAAGATTTCCGTATCGCTTACAATCCCAACAGAACCCAGAGCGGTCACTTCCGCTTTAAGTTTATCACCGTACGGCATATCCCGGTACAGGCCAATACCTATGCTAATTGGGGCGCGGAATCGGCAACCTTGCCGGCCTACGACAACTATCCCACATGGAAATATACATCGCCGCACAATATTCGTAAGTATACGGCGCGTACCGATACCACCGGCGGCAAGCTGTGCTGGGAAAGCTGCCACACCAAGGCAGGCTTCGGTAATCCGGAAAACAAAAAGTATTTTCTGTTCAAAGATTACATTCAAACCAACTGGCCGGATGAAGTTAATGCCAATGAAACGACCGTCGTGGATGGACATCTGCCCGACGGATGGAATTGAAAACAACCCTAATCAACCAACATAAGGAGTTTTTTATGAAGAAGATTTTAGCATTACTAACCATGATGGCGCTCATATTTGCCATTGGCTGCAGCAAGGATGAAACAAAGACCACAACGGTAAATGAATTTGAAACGCTGGTCAATTACCTGGAAGCCCAGCCCGCCACTTCCGGCCAGTGGGTTAATTCTTTAAATGGCTGGATTGTAAATTATAGCGGCTTAGCTCTTGAAAACTATTTTATCCTCGACTTGCGCAAGGACGTTGACTATAATAAAATGCATCTGCCTAATGCCGTTAACTCCACATTGCCCAATATGTTCACTGCTGTAGCCAATGCCACTAAGCCGGTTCTTTGTGTCTGCTACTCCGGCCAAACGGCTTCTTATGCCCATACGTTGTTACGCATGAAGGGCATTGAAGCCTATGTGTTAAAATTCGGTATGAGTATTGTTGCCGACTCATTGGATAAATGGACGGCTAACTGCTCAAATCAATACGCCAACGATCCCAATTGGGAAAAAACAGCAGCTCCGGCCTTGCCAAAATTTGATCCGCCCACATTAAGCACGGGTAAAACAGCGGCCGAAGAGATTATGGACGCCCGTATTGATTTCGCACTGGGCGACTGGGGTAACCGCCTGATCGACGCTTCAACAGTGATGGCCAATCCGGATTATTACAATATCATGAATTACTGGACGGCGGATGAATATAACAAATACGGCCACATCAAAGGCGCTTATCAGCTTACCCCGAAAACACTGACAAAAGCCACCAATCTATTTGTATTTGATCCGGCAGGCAACAACATTCTGTATTGCTACACCGGTCAAACTGCTGCTGCCACCATCGCCTATCTGGATGTTTTAGGTTATGATGTCAAATCCATTAAGTTTGGTACAAATGCCATGATCTGGGATGTGTTGGAAAGCCACAAATGGCCCAAACCTTGGGGCAACTAGTTTGAAACATATTTTCTTCCGGGCGGGAGGAACAGTTCCTTCCGCTCTGTTTCAATTTAACGTGGACAAATAATATGAAACGGCTAATTCTCTTTATTTTGATCTCGTGTACACTAACTTTCGGCCAATCCTTTACGGGACGGGTAACTAGCGGCATATATATGGGCATGCCCTTTTGGAATAGTGACAATACCGCCAGCGGCGCCGTCATCGATTCCGCCGATTCCTTTATTCGCAGCGTAAACCAGTTTTATCTTCAGGGTAATTTAAGCGAAGGATTTAAGGTCGTGCTCAGCGCTCTGCGCAGCGACGGTTTTCAGAGCAATAACCGTCTTTCCGAAACAAAGATTTACAGCCTGTATGGACAATATGATTTTTCTAGAGGGAAAATACAGGCCGGACGGATGGTGCCCTTTATGCGTTGGATTCACGGTTCGGTGGATGGCGCGGCAGTGGATTACAAGGCAAACAATTGGCTTAGTTTTAAAGTGCTGGCCGGTTTGCAGGCGCCGTACGGAAAAATTTTTGCCACCGACACTACCCAACGTCGTTTGTACGCTCATGTGCAGATGATAAAGGGACACACACGCCTGAAGCTGAAAGTTTACAACGATGAGGACAGAACCAAGGCCGGCGCCGATATTTATGGCTTATGGGGTAAGCTGCGCTATACGGCAAATTATGGCTTCAATTTTTCCGAATCCCGTTTAAGCGACGGCGGACTCAGCCTTTTTTATCCGCTCTCCGACCGCACAACCGTGCAGGCCAGTTACCGGCTGTTCATGACGCGTCCCTGGATATTGGGTCATATTAACTTCGAGAGTTATATGATAGAGCGTTTATGGGCTGGGGTTCGTTATCGTTTAACACAAACGCTGGCGCTTAACTATAATCAGATGGTAACGCTCACTTCGCAGAACAAAGATTATTTATCTATGTTCACGGTTTCCTATGGCTTTGTGCAAGCAGGCGTTAATTATCTGGCTGGCAGTTCTGATATGCAGCGTTTGGGCTTTGTACTGGGAGCACATTATCGCTTTTTGAAAAGCCTTAGCATCTCCGGCGGCATTGCTCCGGTGGATTATCTTTACCGGAACGAAAACGAGCACATACAAAGCGTTGCCTACTATCTGCATCTGCGTTACCGCTTTTTAAAACAGTTCGCGGCTAATGCGAATCTGAATTTTTATCAGAACAACGACGCCTTACATTCTCCGGTTCGCGGAGGAGTTCGCGTAATTTATTATTTTGGGAGCTGATTTCATGAAAAAAACCATTTTTGCTACAGCGCTCCTTATCAGCGTGCTACTGGCAAGTAATATTCAATGGAAATCCGATTTGGTGTTTTCCCATAAATTTCACCAGGAAGAAGTTGAAGCGGAATGCGTCGCCTGTCATGCCGGCGTGGATACCAGCCAGTTCGGTAGCGACGATTTGCTGCCGACCATGCGAACCTGTTACAATTGCCATGATGAGGACACGGAATGTTCCGCATGTCATCAGCAGCCCGATGAACCGATTATATTACCGCGTATTGTTGATTATTCGCCGAAATTCAGCCATAAACTGCATCTGAATGAAAGCATTACCTGCGAAACGTGTCATGTTAATGTCGAAAAAGCACAAACAGTTACAGAAGGCCTGCATCTGCCGCAAATGGCAACCTGTATGGACTGTCATAAAACGCCGCAAACCATCGAAGGTTGCTATATGTGCCATCAACGCAACGAAATCTTACGACCCGCTAATCATCTGGCTGACTGGAAACACAACCATGGCATGGTCAGCGAAACTAACGGACAAAGTTGTAAAACCTGTCATACGGAAAGCTATTGCACAAATTGCCATCAGGGCGATAATTTAGATAATCAGGCACATCCGGCTGATTTTATCATTACGCACTCCATTAGTTATAAAGTGCGTGAAAGCGATTGTATGAGCTGCCATCAGAGTAAAGAGTATTGCGTGGATTGTCACACACATGTGAATTTCGTGGTCCCCACCGATCACCAGTTGTCCAATTGGCCGGCAGACGGCCATGCCCAGGCCGCCCGTAACGATTACGACAATTGCACTGTCTGCCATCCTGCAGGCGATGTGATTTGCAGCCCGTGTCATAATTGAAAGCAAAAATTAAATGTGCGTTAGACCAAAGACCACAACGTAAGGGTCCAGACCGGTTTTCCCGAAGAAGGTAAGGAATATAACTATAAACTAAATACCGGAAGCAACCTATAAACATAATATAAAATAAACACATAAAAAAGGCTGTCAAGGGGCAGCCTTTTTTTATAAATAGAATATTTACAATTTAATGCGCTCTCAAAATTAAATATAACCTAAATTTCTAAAGTTCTTTATTTTT
>CAZIBE010000166.1:0-1858 GCA_964536685.1 uncultured Calditrichaceae bacterium
CCATTCAACCATTCAACCAATTTACCGCACAAACCGATCGTAAATAAGAATGGTCGTGGCGATACTGCTCATTATAGCAGCCGCGTCGCGAACGGCGCCGGACCAGTCAATTTCTTTTTTCTCACGAAGAACCGGCACATAAATGGTGCTGCCGGCAGTGATGTCTTCCGGTAAATATTTCCAGAATAAAAAGCGCTTTTGCTGTACCGGGCGGCCGTTTGCCAGACGGATGGTTACATTCTTTTCGTCGGCCAGTTCTACAAATCCGCCGGTGGCTTCGATGTAATAGTCCAGCCCCCGGCCTTTTTCAAACAACACGCTGCTGGGGAAGTTCACGCCGCCCACTACCTTAACCGTAGCCAAACGCTCCGGAATAATAATGCGGTCTCCGTTTTGTAAGTAGATGTTCTCCGGGTTCTGCGGATCGGCGAATATTTTTTTAAAGTCGACGCCAATCTGTCCCACGCCGTTTTGATAGCGCTTGATGGTGGCGCCTTCCAGATAGGCCGTTCTTTTCAAGCCGCCGGCCCGCTGAATAATATCGGTGATGCGTTCGGTTTTGCTTTTGAGCGTGTAAACGCCCGGTTTTACCACTTCGCCTTCGATGCTTACGTTACGCTGCAATTCCCAATCGCTGTTGGCGCGGATAAACACATTATCGTTGGGCTCTAAAAAGAATAAATCGGCTTTTTGCGGCTGAATATCTTTGGTGTAATTAGAGTCAATATTCACATAAATAATACTAGCCAATTGATGCGGCCCTGTTCTGTTGGGATTAATGCGCGAAACTTCAGCCTCTTCAATCACCGCGTCTTTGCGGAAACCGCCGGCGGTAAATATCAGGTCCTTCAGGCTCATATCTTTTTTTAGTAAATACTTGCCCGGGTTATTCACCGCGCCAAAAATACGCACCGAGTCCTGCGGAAACAAAGTTCGTACGCTCTGGATGGCAATTTCATCTTCGGGCGCCAACGGGAAATCCTGTTCGGCGCTCTCTAAAATATCCTTTAAATTGACGGAAAACAACTGGCGCTTTTTATCCGGCAGCGTCCGCGTAATCTGTA
This sequence comes from uncultured Calditrichaceae bacterium, assembly GCA_964536685.1. GTDB lineage: Bacteria > Calditrichota > Calditrichia > Calditrichales > Calditrichaceae > CAZIBE01. The sequence goes on from CAZIBE010000166.1 coordinate 1,065, forward strand.
CGCGTTCCAGATAGGCGTCGCCGGCGACGCTGTCTACCTGGGCGAATAAATCTTTTATGGTCATGCCCGGATAAAATTCAAATTTTTTCGGACCGTAAACCGGACCAAACAAATTGACATAATTTTTAAGATCGCGGTTTATAGTTGTTACGCTAATACGATCGCCGTCATAAAGAGGGAAATTTTCACCATTTTTAATCAGTTCGCGGTAGTTTACCGTAATTAATTCCTTGGTCTTATTATCGACAAAACGCTCAATTTGAATAGCGTCGATATAAGCATTCTCCTTAAAGCCGCCGCAAATAGTAATCAGATCTTTAAGCCCCTCTTTATCGGTTAATTCGTAGATAGCTTCTTTTTTCACTGCGCCGCTTAAGTACACATGTTTTGATGCTGTCGGAATCAAAATCACATCGTGCGTTTGCAGCCTTACATTGGAGAACTCTTCGCCATGCAGTAGAAAATCGTAAAAATCCAGCGTTTTAACTACTTTGTTGTTGCGGATAAGTTTAATATGACGCAGCGAACCCGTTGCCTTCACGCCGCCGGCATAAAACAGCATATTAAAGGGCGCAGTAAGAGCCGGCACGGTAAACACACCCGGTGCAGCCACATCACCGATGACAAACAGCCTGATGGAGCGCAGCTTGCCGACGGAAACATCCAAAAAAGCCTTGCCCTTTAAAATGGATGAATACGATTTACCCATCACTTTTGCTAATTTTTTCTTCGCCTGGCGGATGGTTAATCCAGCTAAATTAACTAAACCCACATTATCGATGTAAATTTGTCCC
>CAZIBE010000166.1:1958-5057 GCA_964536685.1 uncultured Calditrichaceae bacterium
GTCATTCGTAATTATTAATTCCCTGATACCTGATACTTGCTACCTGATTCCTATATCCTGTTTTCTCTTTTCTGATTACTGATTCCCGTCCCATCCCACTGATCACTTAATACTTACTACTTAACACTTACTACTTATGTTGTGCTTCTCAAAACTCCGGCAGGTTTAAAGATACGCGCATAAAGAAGCTCTCCTGATTAGCGTATGTTCGGGCATAGCCGGCGCCGAAGCGTAAGCCATTATCTCCAAAAGAGGTTTGCAAGCCGTAACTGTAAACCGTGCTTACGGAAGAAGCCCTTACTTGCGCCCAATCCGCAAAGACCGAAAATGCCACGTTGTTTAACGGAATAAAGATTAGCTTGTAACCGCTGTGTTCTTTCCAGAAATAGGTCAATTCCGTGGAAGCCCATAAAAGGGAAGTGCCGTAGATATCTTGGCGCACCCCGCGCACCGGTAGTGTGTATGTGTAATCGCGCGGCAGATCGAATTCAAAAAAGCGATCGACGCCCACCTGTTTAAAGGGGGGAATAAAGCCGGTTTGCGTCATGTAAACGGCCCGTGTTTTAATACCCGCATCTTCGCGCAGCAGGTTAGTAGCCAGTTTTACATCCACGCCGAGGGTAGTAAAATCATATTGTTTGTCAAATGAATGGAAGGCAAAACCGCCGATGCCCGCCTGCCGTTTGGGCAAAACCGGATAATAGCGCGTAGGCAAAAGATAATCAAAATAAAGGGCTGCCTGCACGCCGTGAAAATCCACAGCCTGCGCCGCTCCGGCATCGGATTCATCAAAAAAAGCGTGAGTATAAAGATAGCCGGTCTGCGGTCTTAAACGCAGCCGCGAATTACCGGCGATAAAAAAGTTGCCCAGCCACTGAACGCCCCCCAAATCCTGATATAGATTAAAATAGCGGCCGTTGTCATTTAACAGAAAAACCGGGCCGTGATAGTAGGCTCCTGTCCAAGTCTGATTAAACATGCGCAGCGTGTGCTGAACAGCCACTAATGAGTTTTTTAAATCCTGCGGGAAAAAAATAAAAGAGGCGCTGAACATTTGTCGCCGTAAGGCTTCCATCCATGTGGTTGTACCGTAAAAACCGGCGCCCAGGGCTTTATCGTAGGTGGGCAGGACAATGGTAGCTATCTGCATCATCGGGAACTGCGGGCAGCGTTTTTTATGTACGGCAACGCTCCCAAGCGAAGTATCCGGTAAATTAATCAGATTGACCGGCTGGGGATGATGGCGTGTCCAGCGGGCATATTTTGAGTAGCGGTACGCCGGCAAAGTCAGGCTGTCGCTTTGCAGCAAAGTGTCCATGTCCAGCGCATAAAAGGTCAGTTTCCCCTGAGTATTCGTCGCGCTGAAAATTACCTGTTTTTGTCCCTGATGGATGCTTCCCAAAAAGACAGCGTCCTGGGCAAAATAGGCTAAACGGGATTGACGCGTTTTTAAATTATAGATGGCCAGCGCGGGATGCTCATTCTGGTACTGATTAAAGACGAGCAGAGAATCATTGAGCGCCAGCGCATGGCGGTCGTCCGTTGAATCCTTGGTTAAGGCGCTGAGTTGTCCGTTTTTTAATTGGAATAGATTTCTGTTCCCCTGCGCATTCTGCCCGTCAAAAATAAAAGAGCCGTCGGGAGCCTGCATAATCCGTCCGATGGACATGGAACTGCGCCACAACGTATCGGGCACGGATTTTCCGGATGAAAACAGGAGTAATTGACTTTCCTGAGGTAATATCTGTACCAGCAGCAATTGATTATCCTGCGTAAAGGCGCCGTAACGGGCGCGTATGCCTTTGGCAATTACACGTGATATTTTATGCCAGCGGTCGTAAACGTACCAGCGAAACTTAAGGCCCAACTGATTGTCCTCTACGGAATAATCCGGCCGGGCATAGGCTATGTAACGATTGTCCGCGCTTAAAATAAGGTCGCCGGCTAATTGATCGCTGATAACCTCGCTAACGGAAAAATGACCTTTTTTAAAATATCCGATGAAGGCTGTTTTATAGTGATGCGCTTTATCCAATTGTGCAGCTACCAGAAAATTAGGCCGATCCAAGACAAACACCTGAAAATCGCGGTAACCGAAGGACGGTAGTTTTTGCGCCCCGTGTATTTCCGGATAAGCGGCCAGCATGGAGCCGTAGTACAAAACCATGTGGCGGATAAATTCCCTAAAGACCTCGTCTGCCGTATGTTTGTAAACGGCTTTAAAGGCGTCGGCAAAATTCAGATACCAACCTTGTTCCTTGTAGGACATCACCTTGATTAATGACGAATCGCCGTATGTGCTGGCTAAGTATCGCACAAAAGCATTAGCCGAAGCATACAGCAAGCGTCCATTCTTGAGGTTTTTTAAAGCGTCGTAATTCAAGCGGCCGCTAAGTACGGCATTTTTAATATAGATGTCGCCGCGGTAGGCATTCCACTGTTCGGCGAAATATTGGGCGATGCCTTCGTACCACCAGCGCGGTACGGTTAAATTGGCTAACTCGCCGAACCAGTTCAGCTTACGGCGAATTTTGCGGAAGGTGACGTAATGAGCCAGCTCATGGGTCAGCACGGTTTTGTACCAGTTGTCGCGTCCCGTCCAGAAGGGCATGTACATGGAAGAGCGTGCGTAAATGACTACACTGTGGTCTATGGCGAAGCCATTGCTGATATCGGGCGCATCGCTTAAAATAATCCGTACCTTTTGATGTGTAAAAGCGGTTGCCGGCAGACCGTGCATTTTTGCTAAACGGGGGATGGCCAGCTCGGCAATCTGCAACAGAGAGTCGGCCAGTGTTCGGTATGGGGCATGGAACTCTACTTTGGCCCAGCGTCCTTCGATGTAATTCCATTCGGAAGCATGAAGCGTGCCGGCGCTGTGTAATTCTGCCAAAAAAACAATGACGATGGCAACTAAGAAACGTTTTTTTAATATGGAATACATGGCGTTTTGAGCGTTCATCGTAAAATCCCTTGAGTTAATAAAAGTGGAATTCCGTTGTGCCGCAGAGAATTTTTCTGCATTAAGACAAATCATGTTTGGTTGAGATGAACTAATGAGTTCACTCTAAAAAGGTCTCTCACTGTCATTTTCCCACC
>CAZIBE010000167.1:0-5030 GCA_964536685.1 uncultured Calditrichaceae bacterium
AGAAAGTCTTTCAGATACTCCTTAATTTGGTCAATAATGCGGTTAAATTCACTGACAAAGGCGAAATAAAAATTGAATGTAAAATTGATAACGAGATGCTGATATTCAGCGTTTCCGACAGAGGCATTGGGATAACAAAAGAGAATATGGACCATCTTTTTGAAGCTTTTCGTCAGATTGACAGCAGAGCACAGCGCAGGTATCAAGGCGCCGGACTGGGACTGTATCTCTGTGAAAAATTAGTGACATTACTGGGGGGAACTATCCGGGCGGAAAGCGACTATGGAAAAGGCTCCAAATTCACCTTTACCCTGCCGCTTCGTTTAGAGGAAGGAAAGCAACACAAAGGAAAAGATATTGATCGTCGAGAATAACGAACAGAATGTATATTTAGCCGCTTTTCTTCCGGAACAATATGGTTATGACGTTCTGCCGGCAATTAACAGGATGAAAACAATTGAACGAATCAAAGCGGAAAAATCAGACCTGATACGGATGGACATACAACTTCCGGAGATGAATGGCTATGAGGCAACGAAGAAGATAAAGAACATTGCCGAGATTAACCACATACCCATCGTGGCTGTAACTTCCTATGCCATGGCCGGGGATAGAGAAAAAGCCCTGGCTATCGGTTGTGTGGGTTATATTGAAAAATATCTTTGATAAATAGAGGATATATATAATGAAAATTTTAATCGTCGATGATCTTGAAGAAAACCGCTATATGCTAGAGGTATTGCTTCAGGGATATGGATATGAAGTTGAGAAGGCATCCGACGGCGTCGAAGCCCTGGAAAAAGCCGCAGAGGATGATTTTGACATGATCATTTCCGATATCCTGATGCCCAGGATGGATGGATTTCAGCTCTGCCGTGAAGTAAAGAAGGACGAGAGGTTAAAAAAAATCGCTTTTGTTTTTTATACCGCTTCCTATACAGCGCCCGAGGATGAGGAGTTTGCCCTGAAACTGGGCGCAGAAAGCTTTATCATCAAACCAACCTACCCGGATGACTTTATTGAAATAATAGAGAAAATTATTAAAGCCCACGAGGCGGGGGCGCTGGCAGCGCCTAAGCCGCCGATTAAAGATGAGACGATTTATTTAAAAGAATATAATGAGCGGCTGATCAGGAAACTGGAAAGTAAAATGCTCGAGTTGGAAAGTGCGAACAGAAGCATAAAAGAATCGGAAGAAAAATACAAAAACCTTATCGATCATGCCAGTGATGCTGTAATTGTTATTGGAAGTGCCGGAGATATAAGTTTCGTCAACCCTAAATTCTGTGAAATGACGGGTTACTCGATATATGAAGCGAAAAAACTGCACTTTAATAAGTTAGTACACCCTGATGATATGGATATGGCTGCAGACTATTTTGAAAAAAGACTGCGTGGGGAAAAAGTTAGCAAAGACTATGAGGTCCGACTTCTGACAAAATCCGGAAAGACCATTTATACCGATAACAATACCAGCATTATGGAAAAAGAAGGCCGGTTAATCGGCATACTGACTATCATGCGGGACATTACCGCGCGCAAACGGGCCGAGGAACAAGTACACAAGTTATCGCGCGCCGTTGACCAAAGCCCTAGTTTAGTCATGATTACAGACATCAAGGGAAACATCGAATATGTCAATCCCAAGTTTACGCAAATAACCGGTTTCACCCTCGAAGAAGTTATTGGAAAAAATCCGCGTATCTTAAAATCAGGTAAAATGCAGCCCGAAGAATACAAACGGCTATGGAGCACAATCATCTCCGGCGGTGAATGGCGGGGAGAATTTTATAACAGAAAAAAGAACGGCGAACTTTATTGGGAATCCGCATCCATCTCATCTATTAAAAATTCGAAAGGAGTTATCACTCACTTCATTGCCGTTAAAGAAGACATCACCGACCGCAAGCAGGCCGAAGATGAAATCCGGATGCTTGCTCACACTCTTGAAAGCATCAACGACTGCGTTAATATCGCCGATATGGATAATACGATTATTTACGTCAATAAAGCATTTTGTGACGTTTACGGATACAAAGAGGAAGAGATTATTGGTAAAAACAGCAGTGTTCTCCCGTCGCATCTTAACCCGGAAGAGCTTACCAAAAAAATTTTACAACAGACCCTGAAGGGCGGTTGGAGCGGTGAACTCTATAACAAACGAAAGGATGGGAGCAATTTCCCTATCTACCTTTCTACTTCCGTTATTAAAGATGAAAAAGGTAAATCAATAGCTTTAGTGGGCGTATCGCGGGATATTACTGAACACAAGCGAGCGGATGAGAAAATAAAGGAGTATTCCGAAAAGTTGGAACAAATGGTGGAAGAACGAACAAAAAAACTCAATATGGCCTTAAATGATGCAGAACGGGCAAGAGATAAGATTAATGCGATTCTAAAATCGATTGCCGACGGACTTATTGTAACTGATTTGGATAATAGAATAGTATTAATGAATTATGTCGTCGAAGATTTGCTAAACATTCGTTTAGGTGAAGTTCTAAGTAAACCGCTTGATTCTGTCATCAAAGAAGATACGCTGCGTGAAAGGTTTGCAATTGCCATCTCTAAACTGGAAACAGGATATGAATTCGACTTTGAATTGTCAACTCAAAACGCCAAACAACCTCGGACATATAACGCAAGAACTTCAATTATAAAAAATAAAAAAGGAACGGCTATAGGTATAATAATTACCTTCCACGATGTGACTCATGAGCGTGAAATCGACCGTATGAAGACTGAATTTATTTCTACCGCCGCACATGAACTACGCACGCCGCTTACTACTATTCAGGGTTTTTCTGAAATTTTATTACAACGGAAAGAGCTGGGTGATAAAGAAAAAAACAAGTTTTTAAGCTATATCAACAGGCAATCTGAAAATTTAGCCGCCATTATCAATGATCTGCTGGATCTTTCACGCATTGAATCGGGCCAAAGTTTTGTCTTAGAAAAGGAGCCCTGTTTGCTTCACAAAATCACTGAAAAAGTCGTTGATATATTCAAAAAACAGAACAAAAGGCATCGATTTAAAATTAAATTCGTCAACGAGCCTGAATACATGTATTTTGATAAGGATAAAATATTTCATGTGTTTAGAAACCTTATCAGTAACTCCGTTAAGTATTCACCTGAGGGAGGATTAATCCAGATCAAGGGAGATATTGTGCGGGATTACTATCAGATAAGCGTTCAGGATGAAGGGATAGGTATGTCGCCTGATCAGGTTAATAAAATTTTTAACAAATTCTACCGCGCTGACGCCTCGGATACTGCTGTCGAAGGAACCGGATTGGGTATGAGTATTGTAAAATATATCGTTGAGGGGCATGGCGGGAAAGTTTGGGTTGAAAGTGAATTAAATAGAGGAACGATTGTTTTTTTTACAATTCCTTTTACGAAAAAGACCATGTAAAAAAAAGAAAGGGAGCTATTATAATGAAAAAAATCCTGATAGTCGATGATCAGCAGGAAGTCCGCGAACTTGTCGAAGTTACCCTGCGAATTGGTGATTACGAAATACTCCAGGCGGAAAACGGTCCTGAGGCTCTGGAAATTGTCCGGGCCGAAATGCCGGATATGATACTTCTTGACGTAATGATGCCTAAGGGTGGAATGGATGGTTTTAAAGTGTGCGAAATATTAAAAAATGATCCCCAAACATCAGGGATTACAATTGTTATGCTGAGCGCCAAAGGGCAGGATGTCGATAAAGCGCGCGGTAAACAGGCCGGCGCCGATGACTATTTTACCAAACCGTTTAGCCCCCTTGCGCTGATGAATAAAGTAGATCAAGTGCTGGGTGATTGATCATTTTATTAATCTGGTCTGATTATTATGGGAAGTCTTGATAATCTAATATACAGGATAAGTTATGTCTAAAAAATTGAATCAAGCAGAGTTATATGCAACAGATTTAGCCAAAATCTATAAACAAGAAAAAGCAAAGCGTAAAGAAGTAGAAGAAGCTTATAAACTGCTCAAACGCAAAAATGAAGAGTTGAAACAAGAAAAGGCACAAGTAAAAACCTATGCCGAAGACATCCGGAAATTATACATGCAGTTGCAAGTATCTTTTTCAAATCTAAACGAAGCGAACATTGAGACTATCTACCGCCTGTCAATCGCCGCTGAATTCCGCGACAATGATGCAGCCGCTCATTTAAAAAGGATGAGTGAGTATTCTAAAATTATTGCTAAAAAGTTAGGTTGGAATGAAGAGAAAGTAAATATGATCAAACAGGCCAGCCCTATGCATGATATCGGTAAAATAGGAATTTCGGATAGCATCCTCTTCAAACCAGGAAAATACACTGCTGATGAATATGAAGAGATGAAAAAACATCCTTCTATCGGATATATTATCCTAAAGGATTCCAAATCTAAACGTCTACAAATGGGCGCTCGTGTTGCATACACACACCATGAAAAATGGAATGGAACCGGCTATCCAAGAAGACTGGGTGGTGATGATATACCTATCGAAGGGCGCGTGGTTGCCTTGGCTGACGTCTATGATGCACTAACCACAAAACGGGTATACAAACAAGCCTTCACCCAAAAAGAAGCTTTGGATATTATGACGGAAGGGAAAGGATCGCATTTTGATCCTGTTGTTTTTGATGCCTTTATGGATTCGCTCAATGAAATTGAGGCATTCAGAAAAACAAAATTATCAATATCAGAGCATTTGAATAAAGTGAGTGGAGTTTCAGGCTATTAATCATTTTATTAGTTTCGCCTGATTTTCTTAGAAATTCTCAGGTAGTTTTTATACGGAATAAGTAATGTCTAAAAAATTAAGTTAAACAAAATTATATGCAAAAAATTTGGCCGGAATTTATAAAAAAGAGAAGGCGCCGCGTGAAGAATCAGAAAAAATAACCACAAAATTAGCTGCAGAGAGTGTACAAGTGCGAAAATCCCGCCTTAGGCGGCGTGGAACAACCTTAACAGTTTTCTTTACCTGTGAATATTCTAATGCGTAATTTGGGTTCATAATGAACTATGATTTTCACAGAATATCC
>CAZIBE010000168.1:0-4889 GCA_964536685.1 uncultured Calditrichaceae bacterium
TAAGTGATAGCCCAATATTTCTAAAATTTTATTTAACTGGTCATTCATATTAAAACTTGTATTGAAAATTAATTTTGTAATTTTCTTTAGATTCTGCTCCCCAAGCGCGTCTGTAATTAGGCGCAATATTCAGCGATTTAAACGGGGTATAAATAATGCCTGCCATCAGAAAATTTTTGTCTTTTTCTTTACTGAATTGATCCACCCGGCAGAAAATATCATATTTTTCAGAAAACGCGTAACTGCCATAAAAAGAGTTAAGGTATTCCTTGGCGTTATCAACGGAATTTATACGATAATTTACTTCCCCGCCTATTCTGAAATTTTTCATGGCAAAACCGGCAAATAGTCCCGTAATAATTATCTGCTCAACTTTCTTATCTTTATAGGGTTCATAAGAAGCTACGATACCTGCATTAAATCCATCTTTTTTATCTAATTTCTTTTGTCCATAAACAAATAATACGGAATGCTTTTTATAAACATCCGTTTCCGCTTTTTTGTACCCCCCGCCATTTGTAATCAGATAACTCATATAAATATTTTTTGTAAACTGGTTGGCATAACCAATACCGAGATCGGCGGAACTGCTGAATTTGTTTTTATCCATTGCCGACTTTTCTAAAAAACGATAGCCCCAGTTTTTTTCCTGTACGCTGAAGAGGTTCATACCCTGACTGCCGAAAATAAATTCTCCAACCTTGGTTTTCCAGCTTATATAGGCATATTTGAGATAGAAAAAAAGATTCGCATTAGTTGAGTCCTCTTTTTGCCGAACAACATCCGCTGTTAATTTTAAATGGATGGATTCCGATATCTTATTCTGATATGTCAGATAGGCACGGTGTATTTCAAATCCGTTTTGCCCAGAATTGTTTTCTCCGGTCTGGTAATTATACTCAAAATATACTTTACTGCTGATTTTGCCGTCTCCGGCAAAAAGCTGTGTCGTGGACAGAACAATTATAAATAACAAATAAAAATAGTTCTTCATGGAATATCTCCTTTTGTAATTGAGTTTGAGATTTTCGTTCGAATCTTACGTTAAATCGTGCAAATAATACACGTGGCAGATTAGCAGTGTGTTAGCCAATTGTTAGAAGATTGTTAATATTATTGGATTGTCCGAAGGTAGGTGTTGTTCTACTAAATGTTTTTTTGCAGAATAAGCGTAAAGGTGCTGCCGTTGCCCGGTTCGCTTTTCACATACGCGTGCCCTTTGTGCGCCAGTGCGATATGCTTAACAATCGCCAGTCCCAGTCCGGTGCCGCCCATCTCCCGGCTGCGTCCCTTGTCCACCCGGAAAAAGCGTTCGAATAAGCGGTCATGATATTGTTTCTCGATACCGCAGCCCCAGTCCTGCACGCTCAGGCGCACGTTCTGTTCAGCGGATTGAGCGCAAATACGCACCTTGCCCCCGGGATTGCTGTATTTAATGGCATTATCCAGCAAGTTCACGAGCGCTTGTTCCAATAAGGGCGGATTAATTACAGCCGTGAGCTGATCTTCACAATCCACTTCGATGGTAATATTTTTGTCATCCGCCTTTTGCTGGCAGGCGGATACGGCCGAACGGATCACCGGCAGCAGTTCTTTCTGTTGCAGTTCAATGGCCAGTTTTCCATAGCGTTGTTCAATTTTCGATAGTTGCAGTAAGTCATCAATGATAGCGTTCATGCGGTCGGTCTGCCGGGCAATGATATCCAAAAAGCGCCGGCGCGTCCCGGCGTCATCAGCCGCGCCTTCACGTAAGGTTTCCACATAGCCTTTAATGGATGTAATAGGCGTTTTCAGCTCATGCGAAACATTAGCCACAAATTCCTGACGCATGCGATCCAGCTGTTTAATACGCGTGATATTGTTCATAACAATAAGCGTGCCCATGGTTTGTCCCTGAGCATCCAGCAACACGTCCCCGTGCAGCAACAGAACGCGTTCTTTCCCCCCCATAACGGCAACCTCATCTTCAAGATGCCCGCTGGAAGCGAGCGCCCGGCGAATAAAATCCAACATATCTTTATGACGAATCACTTCATACACCGGCCGCTGGCGAACGTCATTTTCTTCGATATTAAAAAATTTAACCGCCACTTGATTGATGCTTAGGATGCGCTCATGGATATCAATAGCCAGGATGCCTTCCTTCATACTGCGGAACATGGCTTCCTGCTCGTTGCGTTGCAGGGAGATGGTGCGGATGCGTTTCTCCAATTGGCTGGCCATGGTGTTCAGGGTATTGGCCAAGGCCTGAATTTCCTGCGTGCCCTTCTCCGTAACGGGCGGGGAGAACTGCCCCCGGGCAAATCGTTGAGCGCCTTCTTTAATGTTCTCCAGAGGCTTGCTGATACGGCGCGAGGTGATATAACTAAGCAAGGCCGTTAGCAAAATGACAATTAATCCGCCGAACAAAAAATGGCTTTGCAGATCGCGTAAAGACTGCCGGTAGGCGGCATAAGGAAAGGCCACGCGCACAAAGCCAGTGATTTTTCCGTCCCGTTTAAAAGGAACGGCCAGATATACCAGTTCCTCGTTTAGCGTATAGCTGTGGCGCATAAAATAGCCTACGCTGCCCCGCAAAGCCTGCTTCACTTCCGGCCGGTCGGCATGGTTATCCATTTGAGCCGCATCTTTATGAGAGTCGCTTAACACCCGGCCGTCCCGGCGAATGAGGGTCAATCGTACATGGCCGTGTTTGCTCAAAACCCGGGTCAAAGAATCCAGTGTTTGTTTTTGCCGCCAATCCCGATCCCGGAGCATAGCGGAAATCAGATTAGCTCTGGCCAGCAAATCCTTTTTAACTTCCTGTTTATAAAATTTACCCTGAACGTCTAACTCGTAGGCGGCTAAAATAAAAATAGTAAAAATCAGCAGTAACAGATAAGAAATGAATATTTGCGTAAACAGTTTTTTGATTTTCATAGACGATTCGCCAATGCGCCTTCCCCTGTTCTTAAATCAGTCGGCTTCCTTCATGCGATATCCCACGCCGCGCACCGTTTCGATGTATTTACTGGCGGCTCCAAGCTTTTTGCGCAGCCCGACGATCTGCACATCCACCGAACGATCGGTTACCGGATAATTGTCACCGCGAATGTTATCTACGATTTCATTACGCGTGAACACCCATCCCGGGTGACGGATTAGAAAATTGAGAATCTCGAATTCGCTGTAGGTTAATTCCACAGTCTGGCCGGAAACGCTTACCTTTCGTTTACCGGGATCGATAGAAATTTCATTAAATCGGACGGTATCTTCGTCATTTTGCACAGGTTTCTGCTTACGGCGCAGGACACTTTTAATGCGGGCAATCAAGACACGCGGGCTAAACGGTTTGGTGATATAATCATCCGCTCCCAGTTCAAGCCCCTTGACCACATCTTCTTCTTCACCTCTGGCCGTCAGCATTACGATTGGAATCGCACTTGTTTCCTTATCGGATTGTAACAGCCGGCATACGTCCAGCCCGTCAATGCCCGGCAGCATTAAGTCCAGCACAATAAGGTCCGGGGCGTTCAGGCGCACTTCCTTGATGGCTTCTTCGCCGCTGGCAGCGATTTTGGTGCGGAATCCGGCCTGACGCAGATTAAACTCGATCAGTCCGGCGATATCGCTTTCGTCGTCAACCACCAAAATGCGCGTTTGTGAATAATTCTCCGACATAAATAAATTCCTGTTTTAAATTTTCGCATTAAATCTAAGGAAATGATCAGGAAATACAAAAAAAAGTAAAATCATTACCGTTCAGAGTGAACGGGGTAGATTAAAATTTACCACAAAAAAACGGGAGATTGCGGGCATCCAGGACAGCTATTCCGGTTTCACCTGGGACTTTTTATTCTCCAACACAGCATAAACTATGTTTTGAAGGCAGCGCCTGGGCCATTTCCTTCGGATGTACCTATTAAAAATGAGTTAGATATCCAAATCGTCCGCAGGACTAGTTATCTTATTAATGGAATAAGAAGAAACATGGGTATAAATTTGTGTGGTTTCCAACCGTTTATGGCCGAGGAGTTCCTGAATATAACGGATATCATTCCCTGCGTCTAACAGGTGCGTTGCAAAACTATGGCGCAAAGAATGAACGGTTGCTTTTTTAGTAACACCCGCTTTTTTTAAGGCGGATTTAAACATCGTTTGAACGCTTTTAGGGCTGTACTGCCCGCCTTTTTGTCCTTCGAACACGTATTCTTTGGGGCTGTAGACTGTATAATATTCGCGCAATATGCGTAAAGCATTTTGCGAAAGCATCACATAACGGTCTTTTTTGCCTTTTCCCTGACGCACGCGTATTTTCATTAAAGATGAATCAATATCTTCCAATTTCAGATTAAGTAGTTCGCCCAGTCGTAAACCGGCGGAGTAAAGAAGCGTTAACATCGCTTTATGCTTAATGTTTTTTGTTACCTTAATGATTCGTTGCACTTCTTCTTTGGTAAGCACCAGCGGTAATTTTTCCGGTTTTCGCAGCTGGATATTCAAAGCCTGGGGCGAGGGTTTATGAAGAACTTTTACATACAAATAGCGGACAGAAGCAATTACGTGTTTCATAGCGGAAAACGAATAGCGTCGATCTACAGCGCATAAGTGGAGATACGCGGAAATTTCGTCATCGCCTATCGAGTCGACCTTAAGCGATTCCACATAATCGAGAAAAAGTTTTAAAGCCGACACATAACTTTTAACTGTTTGGGGCGAGTAGTTTTCGATCTCAAGTTGGCGGGTAAACTTGCGAACTATTTCTTGTTTTTTCATATTTAAATAGCTATTTTTCGTAATAGGCGAGCATTAAAATAACATATAATCCGGATAAACGCAATTTCGTTTATCCGGACGTTAGCGGGCATTAAAGAAAACGATAAACATAAAGGAAATTAATAATAATATGA
>CAZIBE010000169.1:0-4855 GCA_964536685.1 uncultured Calditrichaceae bacterium
TTAGGCTAAAGCCTTAACACTTCTGTGACATTTACTGACCACTATCTAAAGATAGCGGCAATTCAAAAACATTATTTAGGACGGATGTGATTCCTGTTCATTTGTGTCATTCGTGAATTACTTACAAAGCCCGAATCACCATCTGTAATTTTTTACCGATTTGTCCGGCGATTTCGATTAATTATTTATTTTCTACAGCTTTCATGGACTCTACCGGATTGACGGCCGTTACTTCTATCTGACCTTGGCCGGTTTCCTGAACCACTACGTTGCAGGGCAGCATGGTGCCAATTTTGTCTTCGGCTTCCAGCGCTTTAATGGCAAACGGCGGATTGCAGGCGCCTAAAATACGGTACTTGCGGAAGTCCACGCCCAACTTGTTTTTAAGCGCGGCCTGAATGTCGATGTCGGCCAGTACGCCAAAGCCTTCTTTTTGCAATTCATTGCTTATTTTTTCAATGACAGCTTCAAAGTCGCCACTGACGATTTTCGAATAATAATAACTCATGATTTCTCCTGCTTATTCTTTTGTTTTTTTCTGATTCGTGTCATTCGTGGACTAATGTTTATGCCCGTTTTCTTCCGTTCTATGTGAAATATTCTGTCCTTCCATGTTCATCATGGGCGCTTGCGTGTCCAGTGAAAGCGCCTCGATATCGGCAAGCTGCACGCTTCCCGCGCCAAAAATGGCAAATCCGGCCATGCCCGCCTTTAAATCTGAGCCGTGGCCGTGCGAAATCAGTTTACCGTTCACATAGCCGCGGTAGTGCCCGCTGCTGCTGACCGCTTTAAGCGTCAGCCATGCCGATGGCGTTATTTTACCGCTGTCAAATAAATCTGTTACGCCGTTTATCATGCGTCCCAGACGCGCTTCGCCGTTTTCCACGGCTAAAAAATCATAGGTGGCCGGGCCGGAAATATGGTGCGACAGAAAAAAGCGGCCGTTAAAATTGCCGAGATTCACGCGAGCTGTGATTTGTACATTCTTTAAATCGGGGCCAAATCCAAACAGGAGGGGTTTTTTACGGTCTGTTTGGATGTTCAAAGCCAACGTGCCGTCTTCGCTTTTAACCACCTGTAAAACCAGATCCTGCCAGTCGCCCTGCAGTAATTTGAAATTTTGGCGCAGGGTCAGGGCGGCATCTTTCCCGGCCAGCCAGTGCCATGAACCGTTCTCGCTAATGTTAATGGCTGCCGCAGGAGCTTTAGTTCCGGCAGTATTTTTCACGGTGCTCGTTTGAGCTTTTGTGCCCACGCCATAGCGGAACACCAGCTCGCCGCCGCGTTCGGCTGTTTGTTGTACCAGCCATAGTCCGCTGCCGGCAATTACCAGCAATATCACAGAGACAGCCGTTTTTTTGTCCCATTTTTTCCATGCAATCAAAAGACGAACCAGCACGTAAATGCCGAAAAACAGCAAGGTGTAGAGCGCCAGGTCGGCGTGTGTGCTGATGACCGGATAGGATGGGGGCGGAAAGCTGACTCCATCGGCGGCCTGTTTGCCGGAAAGGTAAGCGCCGATCGTCCCCAATGCGCCGAACACATACAGCCACAACGCCGCCGGTCTTAGCCAGTTGTAGCGTTTATGAACTAAACCGGACAGATCGGCCAGCACCGCAATAACCAGTAAGGCAATGGGAAAGTGAACGATAAGCGGATGAACATTAGACATCCAGCCGGGAATAAGCTGCATGATTAATTTCCTTTGTTACAGTGTTAAAATTTCCAGTCGATTCCGCTGCTAAGCGCAAAATCCGGACTGCTTTCGCTGAATCCTTTTATCAGATAAAACGAAAGAATGGTTTTACCGGAAAGTGCAGAAAACAGGCCCAATGAAAGTTGCCTGGGCGGTTTAATACTCTGAATGATTTCCGTGTAACCCTTAAAATAAAGAGAAACGGAATATCTGCCACCGGCGAAAAATTTACTCAGCCCCAGTCCGTAGCCCAAGGGATTCAAATAGGTTATTTCTTTTGGATCGCCTATTTGCAGATAACTCATATCAGCAAATCCGTTGTAAGTTCCAAACCATTTACGCAGAATAAATCCGAAACCATAATCAAACTCCCCGGTGCTGAACAAGGTTAATCGGTCTGTCGTGGGCACTTTAATCTGTGCGTTCAACGAAACGGACGGCAGGAACAGGACGGGATTTAACAGGCGGTATTCGCCGTAAAAATATACATCGCCGACTCCACTGGAAAAATTGCTCAGCGAATGGGGGGACGGGCGAGGATCATCTAAAAAAAATGTCGAATTACTCTGATCGTACACGGCGCTGTTTTGCAAAATAACAGGCACCGACATGGATACGAACCAGCCATTACCGCTGTAACGCACACCGGTATTCAGATAATAGTTATTGGTGCGCTGTTGGTAAATATATTGACCGGTATTGAACGACAGTGACGCGTTTACCGCCCAGTTTTGCCGGGCGCTGCCCGGGGAAGCGAGCATCAGTAAAACAATAATCAATTGAAAACCGAGAGCCCGCGAAAGGCCCCCGGTCTTTGATTTGACGAAGGCCTTCATTGGGCTTTCCCCGGCGCTTTAGCGGTTTTCTGTATCTGTTTGTAATTTTTCATCATGCCTTGCATGGATTTCATCATTTCAGTCATATTGTTCTTCATTTCTTCCATTTGTTTCTTCATGGCGGGATTCTGCATCATTTTTTCGTCGGACATCATGGTTTGCATGTTTTTCATCATTTGCTGCATATCACCCGTCATGTTTTTCATGTTCATACCCATATTGTTTATTGGCATATTCTGCTTCTGTCCCATGTGCATTATACCCTGCTGATTTCCCATCATATTATTTTTTTTCTGCTGAGCCTGTGTTTGAATCATGCCATGCATTCGTTGCTGGCCGGAACCGTCTACTCCCTGCATCATTTTTTGCATTTCCTGATTCATCTGCTGCATGTGCTGCATCATTTGATCCATATTCATCATCATATTCTGCTGATTCATATGTTCCATTCCCTGATGCATGGTATTCTGCATGCCCTGATGTTGTCCCTGCTGGTTTTGACCCATTTGTTGAGCCTGAGCCGAATTAAATGACAAAGCGGCGCTGAAAAACAGGCCGGCTGCGATTAACGTGAATAAGTTTAACTTCTTCATAATAAAACTCCTTAAATAATGGTATTGGGTTTATTTCAGCGCTTCGCTATCGATAGCGCCGGTGCGAATTTTTATTGCCTTTTCCACGGGCGTAACGTAGATGATGCCGTCGCCCTTAGTGCCGGTATAGGCCACTTCACGCAAGACTCTGGTTATCTCGACCACGCGTTCCGATTTGCACACCAGTTCCAGTTTGGCGATATTGGAATACTTTTTGACAACTTCAATGGAATAGCTGGAATCTGTGGTGTCGGCCAGATGTTCGCCAATGCCCATCACAAAAGTGACAGTATAGTCAGTTACTCCCAGGTTATCCAGGGCATCAGTGATTCCTTCCGCCTTGTGTGCCCGAAAAAATGCTTTAATCTCTCTCATATTCTACTCCTTAAATAGGGGCGTGCGATACGCGTTTACAGTTCGCTGATATCCTGCTTCATGCGCTCGAATTCGCTTTTGGATATTTCGCCGCGGGCGTAGCGCTGTTTCAAAATTTCCAATGCGTCCGAGTCGGTGCGATAGCCGCCGTCCGCGAGAAAAGGACGGTTCTGATCGCGGTTTGTGTTGAATACGTTAAAAGCGCCCCATCCGATTAATAACAGGGCAAGAATTCCAAAGATGGATCCGAATCCCATTCCAAACATCATAATAATTCTCCTTTTTAAATTTTTGTTGTTTTAGTTGTCTGTTTAAAAGCAATGCCTGTGCCATAAAATATCCGGGCCGATGAACCTATTGTTGTTTAAGGAGTTAGGGCATGATGAAGTGAGCAGGCGAGTCGACGGGACTATATACTATTCTTCAATATGATTAAAAAGTAGTAGAATATTCTACAACATCTGTAATATTTAATCCGGCATCGGAATTCGATTTCCGGAAACGAAATATTTGGCGTTAAAAAATGGACAGGCGGTTAAAGATCGATGGCTAAAATCGTATGGGGTAATTCACAATAATTACGGGAAATAAGGAAAAAATCGCTTATGTTCAATGCAGATGCTAAACGTTCCAGTTTTTTTAGATCCCGTTCTGTGGCGGTATTTTTCACTTCAAAGGCGATGTTTTGATCAAACAGAATAAAATCGATTTCTGCCCCTGAACGCTTTTGGTAGTATTTTAAAGTGTCATAATGTTTTAATAAATTGAAAACACTATTTTCGAAAAGCGCACCATCTCCGATAGGTGCAAATAAATTTAATAAACCCGTGTCACAAAAATAAACCTTTTTAGCGCCGCTAACTTCCCGATCCGTATTGCGGGAAAATGATGGCAGTAAAAATAAAAAATAGGTACCCGAAAGAAAATTAAGATATGAATAAACCGTGGGACGAGAAACTTTTAGTTCCGAGGCTATTTTTGAAATATCCAATTTAGATCCGCTACGCTGCATCAGCAAGAGAATAAAATCGCGCAGCAGGGAAAGATTCTTAAAATCGGCTAATGCTTTTACATCTTTGTTAAAATAGGAGTTAAAAATATCGTGCAGATAATACTGCTTTTGCTGAATATTGTTCTGTAAAACTACCTGCGGAAAACCGCCAAATTGTAAATATTCATCAAAGTATTTTTTATACTTTTCAAAAGCAACGCGATTTTTTTGTGCAGCTTTATTTTGAAATCCGCTAATATCCTTTTTCTCTACTTCTTTGAAAACTAAAAATTCCTGAAAGGTTAAAGGGAATAATTCAAACACAATTTTCCTGCCGGCCAAACTTTCCGGGAAAAGATTTTTT
>CAZIBE010000170.1:0-4846 GCA_964536685.1 uncultured Calditrichaceae bacterium
AAAGGCCTGTTCCCGGAATGCCCACCGTGGCCCGCTTGCCCCCCTGCCTGCGCCGAGCCTTCGGCTGGCAGGTCGGACCGATGGTAAATTTCGCTCCGCGCGGCCCGAACGAGAGAGAGCCGCCCGACTTACTCAGGTTCAGGGTCACGCCCGGTGCGATCCTGATTCGTCTCCAGAAGCGGAAGGCCATTTTTGTCCCTGGTCATTCCACAACTTCATTGGTCCAATAGTACACCTACGCGAAAGCTTTCCAAAACACACCATTTTTCTTAGCGAGGCTTGAAACGTTCATCGCCACAGCCTTTTCGGCTTCATAGGTTGACATACCCCATAGCCTAGCAAGCTCAGCGACAGTATCCTTCATATCTATTGGAGATAATCTTCTCTTCCTGTGTTTAGCGAACGGTCCATCACTCTCAGTGAGAACACGCTCTCTTGGGAAGAGTGCGATCTTCTTTCGTGAACTACTATGACTCATCATAGCCAAATTGACTGAGAAGAAATGTCCGTCGGCAACGATATCTTCTATAAGTCCCTGTGGACCTGTGTACCAGTGGAAAATGACGCCATGCATCCCTGCTCTTCGGAGGCACTCCAATACTACTTTTTCTCGGCCTCTACTGTGAACCGTGACCATGCACTTCTGTCCTTGTATTACCTCAAGGATCTTTTCAAACGCATACTCTTGCTCTCGCCAGCTGTCTCTCGGTGATCTACCATCCAGCCCAATCTCTCCGATAAAATTGGCGCCTTTGGCTAGCTTCTCAAACCTTCTTAGCTCTCTAATCCGATCTACCTTCGCATTAGGATGCAGTCCTAAGGCAGGTTTAATATATCGACATCCCCTTAAGTGACCCAAACAGTCGCGATACATCTCAGGCGTATTCGTGACAGCAATAGTAGCTACACATTTCTTTTCTATCTCTCTTACCATTCGCTCTGGGCTCTCGAACAGATCTATATGGCAATGCATATCATAAAACATCGCATCTTCCCTCACTAGAGCCCCAACACATTTAATACATCTTTTGAGCACATACCACGAAGTATCCTAATTGCATCCGCGACAAATCTGTCCAGAAAATCGATAACCTCCCCGATTGAAATATCTTTTTCGGTCTCGCTGATAGCACTAAGCCGTGCAAATGGAATAGACCCATTTGCCATTACCATAGCTCGTCTCTTAAGCATATCTGAGCGTTGATATTTGACAAGAAATGCTGCAAGGGATCTCAGATCACGCGTCATGTTGTGTGACAACTTTGGAAGTTCATTGAAAATGTCTTTCAAGTAATCCTCGCGTCTATCGATGCCGATGTTATGGAATGCCATTCTTCGGTAAATGCACGGCAGACAGTAACCACAATGGCGAATACTGGTTTGTCCAGTCCAACGAATCATGTCATATTTTGCACACGAATGTGTATCATCAAGGAGCTGATATGTTGTTCGAGGAAGAGACGAAACAATTTCAATTTTGCTTTGCACTAGAAAGGGATTGATGACGATGGTGTCCCTTCCCGCTAGGCTGGATATGATATCGCATAGTTTCGTAATCAGGAACGGATGCGATGTGCGGGTCGATAATGCTCCCACCCTACTACTATCAAGAGGGATATTCAACCCAATGATACCGTTCTCTGGCATGTAGATCCTATTGACATCATATAAGTCTGCATGGATCGCTGCCAATGCGACGAACAACACCGATCGAACGCGATGCGTATTGTCCACCTTATCAGGAAGCGGAAATGCCTGCTTTTTATTTCCTCGCGTCCTCCGCACGAAGCATGGTCGATAGTCGACTTGTCCTGGATACAGTTCTTCTAACCTAGTCCTCAACGCATCGTGTATTGACATCGTCAATGGGTCGGCATAGTGACTAACCAGACATACCTTCTTCCCTTCATCTAAAAGATGTATTGCACCAGCAAGGGAATCAACGCCCCCTGAAAACAGGCAGATAGCATCACACTGTTCTGTTTTCGGCAGACCAACTTCTAGTGAAACGCCAGTGCTCCGCATTGTCGTCCTTATACTGTACTTATCTCCGGAAACGAATTGCATGGCATCTGCAAGCATCTCACAGATATTCGAGAATTGGCTGGATTCGGCCACAGGAGCTATTATCTCAAATTCACGAGACCACCCATCTGGAGTATTGGCGCGTGATACGCATTCATCGGCAATGTAACTTGCTGCTGCAACCGCTACCAGATCCGCAAATGCCCCAGAAATGATTGTCCGTTCCGTCTTCGGTACATCCGTGAGGCGTAAGGCAGTATTGTTCATCGCGGTTACCCAATCGACAACAAGTCCCTTATTTGCAGGCAATACCGCTTCGCACCACTTCCTATCGGCGTCAGCGTTCGACGGGCAATACGTAACTCTGGTCATATCAAACCCTCGATGTTTGTTGTAATGCTGCTAACTAGCTGATCCGCAACTTGTCGTCCTTGGGGGCCGAACCAATCTACTTTGCCGAAATCTGTATTCGAACACAGCTCATTGACTGCTTTCTCAATCTCTACCCGGCATAACATTTCCAAGCCATCATATAGTGCGCTGATCTCTGCCTCAGTATTGATCCGTTCGCGGGCGGCATCTGCAATATGTTGCCAGACTCGTTCGAGAACGTAATGGCTCAAAAAAGAAGTCACAAATCCTTCGATCCCTTCGTCGTTCATAAAACGTTCAATACATTCTTCAAAGCTATCCGCATAAGGGCCGAGAATTGCAAGAAGAGTCTCGCGAAGTGCCGTAACTGCGATTTCCTCGTCTAAGGAGAAACGTCCCGCAACTAGGGCTTCTGAAATACGATCGACGAGTTCTGTTCCGTCTAGATCATGAACATCTGTGATTCCAATACGCTCTAAGGCCGTGCGAATCCCGGTGTTGGCAGCGGTCGTAAGAAACCCTATTCCCCCTGCGATAGCCGTCCGAGCTGAGTGAGTTATAAGTCCTCCACCGCCAGTGCCTCCCCTTCCGCCACCACCTCCAGACAACGCACGAGCCGTATTGGCAAGGATGGAGGTAACAGAGGACTGGGAAGATCTGCCACCTCTGCCAAATGCGCTAAGCGCACGTTTGGCAGAGCTCCAATTCCCTTTCGTGGGTGTTCCGTAACAAGAAGAGGTCCCCATGCTTAGCCCCTATTCTCCAGTGTAGAGTTTTTCTTTCTCTTAGGAGCAATCTTCTCAAGCAGAGCGTCTATTTTGGATTCTACTTCTGGGTCATGGCATTTGCTCCGATGTCTCGTAAGTAGTGCCTTAATCGCGATGCGAGCACCAGCATGCTTAATATCTTTAGCTCCCTCTAATGCCTGGATCACAGAAACCATACTACTGGGCGCGAGAGACAGTAATCCATCTATGCCACTTATTGTTTGCGTCGAGATGTTTGGGTCACTATCAAATATCCGAGGAATGCACTGTGCAATTGCTATTTCGACTGATGTAGTATCCAATTCCTTTGCGCGAATCAGAGCAACACGCACACGAACCTTGTCTCCGCTCGTAATACCATTCACCACTTCCGCAACAATCTCTTGTGCCGTACTTACTGGCCGGCCAGGATGTTTCTCGAGACTTGTCTGTGCAAGGAACAAGTAAGGTCCCAGTGAGACATTATCCAATTGAGGCTCAGTCAACAGAAACTCTTTAAGGCCAGGTGTGGGAACGATCTCTTCAATTAGTTTCGATGTTTCTTCGCCGCTTTGTTTTCCCTTATATGCCTTATACAATTCTTGCAGCGCCACTGAATGCTCGCTTTCGGGATCGAATGTTTCTGCGAGCACCTCAAATACTCGCGGCCAGCTGTACTCCATTACTAATAGCTTTACCAACACAGCGTCATCAATCTCAAGGCGGTTTGTATCAGCAAGGGTAGTACGCAACTTGTAAATGTTCAGAAACCGCTTAATCTGTCGTGGATTACCTTTTAGTCCTCTGACAATTGTATTCAGATGGGGAATAATGAGGTTCACCTCAGATTGGATTTCCGCCAGAGGTGAGACAAGCTTATCCTGGTTTTCACTGAGCCACTGGCTTGCTGATGGAGCAATCTTTTCGTGGGCTGCACGAGCATTTAAGAGATGTTGACGGAATTCCGCCCTATGGTCTTCGGAGATATGTGGAAGAATGATCAATGTATGTATGTATACCTCAACGTCAACAGGAGATTGGTAAGGAATTCTGAAGGGAACCTGGATAACTTTCTCCAGATAATCCCTATTAAGACTGTCATCGTCTCCAGGAGATCCATAACGAACGCTAACAGCCGTTTTTATTTTCTCAGCGTCCGCTCCTATCACGAAAGCACATCTATCGGAGGCAAGAAATAATTGGATAGTTTCAAACAGCTCGAGCGCACGCTGCGGATCACAACGATCCAGATCATCAATGAAGACAACAAGCCGTGTGATCTTTTGAGATGCGAGAAAGGCTGTAAATTCTGCATTGAATTCACGCATGGTGGTGGCTAATTTATTTGCCGGATCAGAAAAACAATCAAGAAGGCCCCCAAGATCTGGTGTTAACGTAAGGGCTGTTTTTGTGAGATATTTTGCGAGCTTAAGTACGCTAGCGCTTTCGAGAAGTTTACGCAGAACATCCTTTGCATCGTCCGTAAGTGATTTCTGTTTACCCAAGACATCAAGAATCGCGTGAATGAGAGCCGTTTGCACCTCGTCTTTGTCTTCGAATTGCCATGGATTAAACCAAACGGTGATCGCGTCGGAGCTGTCGTCATTGAGAGCGTGCTCAAGCATGCGCATTAAACTGGTCTTCCCTGAACCCCAATCGCCAAAAACTCCAACTGTAACAGGAGCGATATCTTTTTGAAGCAC
>CAZIBE010000171.1:0-4760 GCA_964536685.1 uncultured Calditrichaceae bacterium
GGAAATGTCCGTCTTCGTGATCGCAGTCACTCACGGGTGGGCTGGTCTTCACTAGCAGGCCGTTGAAAAAGTCCCAGAATTCCGCAAGATCAACCTGAACGTATCGATACGGTGATATTGGCGATGCGCGGTCCCGACATACAGCAAGACAGCCTGTTCAGCACGGTGAGCCCGGAGCAGCGGGTGCCGAAAGATCATCCGCTGCGTCCCATCCGACGGATGGTCGATGAGGCCCTCAAGGCGCTGGACGGCGAGTTCAATGCCCTCTACGCCGATCTGGGGAGAGACTCGATCCCGCCGGAAAAACTGCTGCGGGCCCAGCTGCTGATGGCCCTCTACAGCATCCGCAGCGAGCGGCAGCTGGTCGAGCAGATCGACTACAACCTGTTGTTTCGTTGGTTCGTGGGCTTCTCCATGGACGACCGCGTCTGGCATCACTCGACCTTCACGAAGAACCGGGATCGGCTACTTGAGGGTGAGGTGGCACACAAGTTCTTTGCCCAGGTACTGGAGCAGGCCCGAGCCGCCGATCTGCTGTCGAAGGAACACTTCAGCGTTGATGGGACGCTGATCGAGGCCCTGGCCTCGCTCAAGAGCTATCGTCCAAAGGACGAAGACGAGCCCCCTACCGAGGGCGGTGGGCGCAATCCCACCGTGAACTTCCGTGGCGAGAAGCGCAGCCGTGAGACGCACGAATCGAAAACCGACCCGGATGCCCTGCTGTTCAGAAAGAGCAAGGGGACGACCGCCAAGCTCAGCTACATGGGGCACCTGCTGATGGAAAACCGTCATGGGCTGATCGTCGATGCCCAGGTGACCCAGGCGACGGGCACGGCTGAACGGGAGGCCGCCATTGCCATGGTCGAAGCGCTCACCGGAACCCGCCAGGTGACGGTGGGCGCGGACAAAAACTACGACACGAAGGGCTTCGTGGACGCGATGCGCTGTGCCAACGCCACACCCCATGTGGCCCAAAACGACACCCACCGTTCATCGGCCATCGATGGACGCACCACCCGCCATCCGGGTTACCAGACTAGCCAGACGATCCGGAAGCGGATCGAAGAATGCTTCGGCTGGCTCAAGACCATCGGCGGGTTGCGCAAGAGCCGGTTTGTAGGGCGTGAAAAGCTGGACTTCCACTTTGTGCTGGGAGCAGCCGCCTACAACCTGGTTCGGATGCGCAATCTGGGGGTGGCGGCATGTTGATGGCCCAGTTCCGAGGGGTTGGTGTGCCTGGAAAGGGGCAAATCGGGCCAAATTGGCCAATTTCTGGCCACAGGGCAGGAATCGCCGTGCTTCATCCGCTACTCACCGCCAGGAAGGCCGCGTCAGTCGGGTTATTTTCAACGGCCTGTTAGATGCGGGCTACATGGTGATAAACAAGCGGAAAGAGCGCGCGGGGCGCGATGTTGAATAGCATATTGTCGCTCGCGTCCGGGCAGGTGCTGGGCCATGGCTGCGGGTAGTGAGGCACTGGCAGCGGAGAAGGCCAAGGCCTCGGTTGCGGCCAAGGTGGGCACCCGCTCTACTGGGTCAAGGCGATCTCCAGGCTGATGGTGAATTGCCAAAGTTTATGCGTTGCGCAGAGGGTTCATAATGCCATGAAGGTGTGTTTTTGGGGCAATCAAGATAATGCCGGGTATAGACTCTGCAAGTGGCTTCGGGCCAAAGGAGTCGAAGCGCATCTATATATGATGCAAAATGGCGAAACAAGCCGTTCGTTGCCCGAGGCGATCGACCCTGGCTTGAAAGACGGCGGATATCCCGAATGGATTCATCAATATAACAACAGCATTGCCAACATCCTGCTGCCAGATCGTAATGTCCGGCGACATATAGAAGACTCTTATGATGTGCTCGTCGTGTCCGGCTCCATGGGAATGATGAGCGCATATAAATTTGAAATCCCGATGATCTGTTATTCCACCGGTCCGTCAAATCAAGGTGTGATAAAGATGTGGGATCATTTGGGGTTTTCCCATAAAATAAAATGGAGTGTAGTTAGGTTTTATACTCGCATGACTGTTGAAAGATGTTACAAAGTGCTAGTACATTATGATCCGGAGATGTATTCCCTTGCACGTCTCGGTCAAATGGGGAAACAGATTTTATTCGGTTTCCCGGAAGATGTTGAAGGAAACAGGAAAAGAGTCGACAGTGGCCTACTGAAACAGCTGAACCAGAAGTATTCAGCCTTTGACAAGGTGTTTTTGTGGTTGGGGCGCATCTGTTTTGTGAAGAAAGAGTCCCCGATGTATAAGGGAACTGACAAGTTTCTGGAAGGTGTTGAGCGCATCATACATCAAGGGCATAACATCAGGGTAGTGATCGGTACGCATGGTCATGACTGGCAGCTTCTTCAGCAGATGGTAGAAGAGAAGGGGCTGTCCGAACATTTTGAGTGGGTCCAGCATATGCCGTATTGGAAGCTGCAGACATATCTGAGCATAGAAAATGCCGTTGTGTTCGATGAATTGACCGATATGAACTGTGTGTCATCAGGCATGTTTAGGGAGAGTCTGTCGGTTGGCGCTATCCTAGTTCGTTCTTATAGCCCCATCTTGACGACGGCAGGTTATGGGCCTGGCTGTCCGGTGTTGCATGCGGAAACCACAGATGAAGTGTATGAGCGCATGCGCGAGGTTTTGGAATGGTCAAGTGAGCGTTTCCGGGAGGAGAAGGCGAGGGTAAACCAGTGGGCTCGCCGCTATCTTCACTGGGAGGTGCAGATTGAGCGCCTGATCGATATTCTCCAAGAAACAGTTTATGCACACGGAACGGTTAAGCGTTTGCGTCCTAAGTATGAATAGATGCTCCTGATGTTAGAGAATACATGATAAATGTCAGGGAATATGGTTAGTCATATAATATGAGCAAGTTTTTGTGGAACTTCGTCAACATTTTTTCAACTAAGGGATTGCTGTTTCTTTTCGCTCTTCTGTTAGGAAACATGCTGCCTCCACATGATATGGGGGTATTTGTATCCTTGATGCTCTTTTTGACTTACGCTCAAATGTTTTTTGGCTACCAGATCGGCTCAGGAATTGTACATAAGCTGAACGTCCAGGAGTCATCGGATGATCGGGCAATATATTATTCGTCAGGCTTGCTGTTGACGTTTCTATTATGTTTGGTAGCGCTGGTGTTCTGCTATCTTTTCGAAGATTCAATCATTCGCGTGATGCAGTTGCCGGATGATCGTCAATTCCTGTGGCTTATGGTTCCTCTCTTGCTTGCCAGGATGATGCGGGATTATTTTCAGCGGATACTGCAGGCGGATTCTCTTTTTAAATATTTGGCAATCATAAATGTCACGTCTGCTCTCATCCAGTTGGTTCTATGCTCGTACCTGTTGGTGATAGGGTTCGGGCTTGATGGGGTGGTTGCTGCTCTATACGCGGCTAACGTATCGGCTTTAGTTATCAGCATGATCCTTGTCGCAAGGCGCCATAATTTTCTCTTGGTGCGTAATACGAGCATGAATGTCGCAGGGGATATAGTGAGGTTTTGTTTTTATGTCTACCTTGCGAGCATTGTCGTATTTCTTGATGCCAAAATTGATATCCTTCTTGTGAATTTCTACTTGTCAAAAGATGAGCTTGCCTCCTATTCATATGCTATAGAGTTTGCCCTCGTTTTTGTTTTGGTAGGCGAGTCGATATCGCAGGTGAATTATCCGCGATTTTCCAAGGCATTTAGCCTGTCTAAATTCGATAAAGCTTGTTCTATTTATTCCCTGTCTATGCGCGTAACATTTCTCACCGTTTCTGCTTGCGTTATGGTGTTTGGTATTGCCGCGAATGATATCATTAGCATTATTTTGCCCGAATTTTATCTTGGAATGCTGCCTGCGCTTGCCGTTCTCCTGCTGGGAATTGTTCCATTTGCGACTTTGTCATCCGTTGGCACGATCATGACATCAAATGGGCAACCTTTGTATGACGCCATTCCAGTTACAGTCAGCCTAGCTCTGAACGTGATGTTGAGCATATTGTTGATCCCATCCATCGGAATCGTGGGAGCAGCCGTAGCAACGAGCACATCCTTTCTGCTACGTGCTGTTTTGGGTGTTGTCCTGATCGAGAAGAAAACGAAAATGAACATCTCTTATGCAAGGATGATCACGGCATATGCTGTTTTTCTTGGTATGATCGTATGGGGAATGTTTTATATCGAGTCCCGTGTAATGGATGCAATCGTTGCCGTGTCGTATGGCATTTTTGTGTGGCACTATTTGTTGGAACAGCGTGAGAGGGCATGGATAGAGAGCACTGTCTTTCCCAGACTTCGTAGCTTGGGGATGCGGAAAGGACTTTGACCCCCTCTCCCCCCTCCCCCAGTCAATGATGAGAGCTGGCACGTCGGTAAATGCCGCCAAGAGCCAAGTATGGATCGCCGTGTCCGTCAATGTACTTGTTGATATCATCAAGTAGCGACTCAAACTGGATGCCAGCCTTTACATAATTCTAGAGATTTTGAGCGTCACACTTATCGAGAGAATTCTACTATATCAATTACTTAAAGATCAGGAAAAATTGTTCGGGGATTATAAGATGTGTA
Source organism: uncultured Calditrichaceae bacterium (assembly GCA_964536685.1). Classification (GTDB taxonomy): domain Bacteria; phylum Calditrichota; class Calditrichia; order Calditrichales; family Calditrichaceae; genus CAZIBE01. Next base: position 4,564 of record CAZIBE010000171.1, read on the forward strand.
AACAACTGAAATTGCTCGATAAAATTTTGGGTACTGGTCTACGGCAATGATCCCGGCCTGCCAAAGGCTGAAGATAAAATTGGGAAGCCTCTTTCGCCCTATGCGGTAACCAAATATGTGAATGAGGTTTATGCTGCAAATTTTTTCTTGATTAGCACGAATGTTCAGCTAGACGTAACCACGCCTCTGTTCTTGGC
>CAZIBE010000172.1:0-4512 GCA_964536685.1 uncultured Calditrichaceae bacterium
ATATGCCTACAGGATGCTGTAAAGAATTGCTACATACGGGTTTGCAAAGGTGTTGTCGGGTAATAATTATGGACAATACCTGATGAACCTTACTGTTGAAGAAATAATGGAGTAAATATGGCTTTTTCATTTCATTCTACGGATATCCCTGATGTACAAATAATTACTCCTGATTGTTTCGAAGACGAACGCGGTTTCTTTATGGAAAGTTACAAGAAATCTGTTTTTTTTGCACATAATATCAAAGAAGAATTCGTTCAGGACAATCACTCTTTTTCTAAGAAAGGTGTACTTCGTGGCTTACATTACCAGAGTCCACCCTATGCGCAAGGAAAGCTGGTCCGTTGTATTGTTGGTAACATTTTTGACGTTGCTGTAGATATTAGGCGAGATTCTGTAACATTTAAAAAATGGATTGGAGTAGAATTATCTTCTGAGAATAATCGTATGTTGTACATACCTCCGGGTTTTGCCCATGGTTATTTAACGTTAAGTGCTGAGGCCCATGTGCTGTATAAGACATCTGCCGAATATGCGCCAGAACTGGATAGTGGTATCATATGGAATGATCCTGAAATTGCAATTAAATGGCCTGCTAAGGAGGCAGTATTATCAAACAAAGATGCAAAACTGCCATCGTTAAAAAATGCAGTTTTGTTTTAACCAATTAAAATTTATTTCATCCCAATATTCATAAAACCTATAATCTCTTTGGATTATGGGTTTTTTTTTGGCCCAAAATATACAGATGCCGGACGGAAGTGGAATTTTCCCAAAGGTTTGAACAATATCAATTTATAAATATGGACTGGATAAAAATAAACTTTAAATATTTTAGCTTGTTTTACTTTAATGAATCCACACAGAATCGGAGCGCACGGTAAAGGCGCTAAAATAACCCAGTGCACCGCCGGAAAGGTTACTAATCGGGTTGCCCGGAATTTTTGTCTGAATTTTACTGCCGCTGGAGCTGGCTGCAGCATTGCCCAGGGTTGAATAATATTCATAGGTTGCTTCATCTATTGAGAGCAGTTCTACAAGTACCGAATCATCCAATTGGAAAGTAGTATGAATTCGGTCGTATTCAATTTCATTGCCATCGGATAAACGCCCGTTATATAAAGAATATCCATCCTGTAAATTGCCATTGCGGTAAATTTTTAAACGTTTAAAATCTTCAACACCAGGCTGGTCAATAAATTTGATGATCAGATTATAGCCGTCTTTATCCCTGGGCCGGACGCCATTCGCACTTTTTTCATAAAAAAGAGAATCGATTTCTGTGGCCTGGGACATAAATGAAGCAGCACTAAAAGTTTGGCCTTCTGCAATAACAGTTAACGTATAAGTTCTGCCAGGTGTACCCTGCAGGCTGTCGGTCAGATAAATACCATCTGCCGTTTCGTTCAGTTCCTCGAAAAAGCCATTATCATCGGATATACTTACTTGTGCGCCGCTTACCATTGGGTAGCTTCCCGGGTTATAGTAATCCGTTGTTTTAGTAATGGTTACCGTGTATGGGCCGGGTTGATCGGTAATAGTCCCCTCAATTACAACTTTAGGGTCGGCGCTGTTTAAGTCGATCTCGATAACTTCTTCGCAGGAATAGAGTAGAAAAGTAAGAAGGATTAAGAAAAAGGCTGCAGGAACTTTCCTGAGATTATTATAAAATTTCATTTGTACCTCACCATTTAAAATTATATGAGAATGAAGGAAAGAAGGTAAACAGATAAACTTTTACAGCTTCCGTTACATTGGGGTCTTCTTTACTTTCGCGGAAATAGATTGTATAGGGGTTATGCTGACCGTAAGCATTATACAATGAAAAGTTGAAATTTGATTCATAACGGCCCTTCTTTTCAAAGTCGTATGTAATGCTTAAATCCAGGCGATGATAATCAGGCAAGCGGTAGCCATTGCGCTCGGTGTAATAATTTATTGTCTGCCCGTCTATCAGATACTTTCCGCTGGGAAAAGTATAAGCCTGCCCGGTATTATAGATCCAGTTCGCCGAAACTGACCATTTATTATTATACCGGTAAATACTTGTCAGCGAAATATCGTGCGTGCGATCATTTGTTGTAGGATATGCATTGCCAGCATTAATATCGGCAAATGTTCTTTCAGTGCGCGATAACGTGTAACTCAGCCAACCGGTTAAACGGCCAAAGTTTTTCTTAAGATAAAACTCTGCCCCGTAAGAACGCCCATCTCCAAAAACAAGCTGCGATTCAACATGAGGGTTAAGCAAAAGATCTGCGCCATTTTTATAATCCACCTGGTTTTGCAGTGTTTTATAATACACTTCCAGCGATGTTTCGACATTATTGTCGGCAAAATTGCGGAAATAACCCAGCGCCGCCTGGTCGGCAATTCCCGGTTCTACAATGCCTGTACTTGGATGCCATACTTCAAGTGAAGGGCCGCCGGCTGAATTTGAGATTAGATGAATATATTGCCGGTTACGTGACAGCGATAGTTTTAGTGAGCTTTTGCGGTCAATAAGCACATTTGCAGTAAATCGCGGCTCAAGTCCGCCGTATGTTTTAATTGTTTCCAAGCTGGCGTACTCTGTGCTTGTCTCCGGATTATCCTCTTCGTCAAAAGTATAAACTGTCCCCGGGCCAAGCAATGTAAAATTAGAATACCGCAGTCCATAATTAAAGGAAAGCCGCGCATTGGCCTGCCATTCGTGCCCAAAATACAGAGCGCTTTCGAGAGCATACTTTTTATCGATTTTAAAATCGTTCAACACGGATCCACCCGAAGTGGAAATTTGTCCCGGGACAAAAGTATGGTAGTTCAGATCCAGGCCGGCGTTAAACTTGTGCTTCAGATTATAAGAATAATAAAAATTTTGTTTTAGATTAAAATCTTCAATACCCGAGGTTATATCTGTTAAACTTCCACCGTTTTCAAAACTAACCACATAATCAAAATTACTATAGATAAGCGATGTATTGGAAAATAGTTTGTCGGAAAAAAGATGGTTCCAGCGCAAGGTTGAGGTTGTATTTCCCCAGGTCAAACCAAACTCATTATTAAATCCAAGTACATCGCGCCCCAGATAGCCGGAAAGATACAAGTAATCATTTTCGCCGAGCCGGTAATTAGCTTTCATATTCAGGTCGTAAAAATAGAGCGTAAAGTTTTTTAAATCCGAGCTGGATATTTGCATCAGAAGGTCAGCATATGTACGCCTGCCGGATATAAAATAGGAGCCGCGGCCTTCATTGATCGGACCTTCCAACGCCAACCGGGAAGAAATAGCACCCAAGCCACCGGACATACTAAATTTTTTACGGTTACCCTCCATCATCTTTATATCCAGAACCGAGGAAAGCCGGCCACCGTACTCAGGAGGGCCGCCGCCTTTTATCAGTTTTGCACTGTTGATGGCATCGGAATTAAAAACAGAGAAAAATCCCATTAGATGCGATGCATTATAAACGGGCGCTTCATCCAGCAATATCAGGTTTTGATCGGGACCGCCCCCACGTACATAAAAACCGGATTGGCCTTCGCTGGCAGCGGTAACGCCCGCAAGCAGTTGTATGGTTTTTAAAACATCCTGCTCACCAAATAAGACCGGAATCTTCTTTATTTCAACAGGATTAAGTATTACGGTGCCCATTTCCGCCGATTTTATATTTACATCAGCCGCCTCAGCAGTAACAATAATTTCCTCTGTAGTATGGGTTTCCGGATTAAGTTCAATATTAAGTTTCGTGTTTTTTGATAAAGTTACGGTCACATCGTTGGATTTATACTCCACATATGCGAACCTGAAGGTATAGGTGCCTTTGGGAACAGAGATAGAATAGAATCCATAATCATTGGTGCTTCCACCAATTTGCTTGTTGGGGACAAAAATATTAGTGCTAATCAACACCTCACCAGTTTCAGCGTCGCTGACAAAACCGCTTAAGGTAAATGTTTCCTGAGCGAACGCATTGAACGCAAATAGTAGAATAAAGTAGACAACAATCTGTTTAATCATAATAAACTTTCTTATTAAAAAATGAGTTTGTTGGAAAAATAAGAACTATAATTTCTTGTAAAATACAGGGTCTGATTTATTTTGCTAGAAATAAATAATTCTAAAATAAAAGCGTAACCACATCTCAATTTAATTTTTAAAGTGTTTACTGTACGGAACTTAATTTTATCTCATTAAATTTCACCCCTCTATGAATTGTTTATTCGATGTTGATTTGATGATATCGATACATCGAGCTTCAAGTACAAAATATGTGCCAATTGAACTTTGCCGTATTAAAGGGGGAATGTGGTTGAAAAGTAGAATCTGGTTCGACGAGCTCGTCGGACAATTCGACATTTTGGGAAGAACAGAATTGAAGGAATACTTAATTTCTGGAATAACGCGTATAACGGCCGGCTTAACCTGCGCGCCCAAAATTATGCCGGAACGGTAAAATTTTACAGTAAGCCCGCGTCTTTGTCATCACCGATTTAAAATTTACCAGTTTAGCCGATAAAAAACGTACCACC
>CAZIBE010000173.1:0-2618 GCA_964536685.1 uncultured Calditrichaceae bacterium
AGGCAAAACGATTTAAATAATTCTAATTATGTTCAACTGGTCATTCATATTATTACTTAATACTTATTACTTAATACTTATTACTTACTCACCATCCTGAATTACCAGGTAAAACTCAAACCGAAAACCGGCAGACGCGGTATCATGTACAGTTCATCGCTTTCCAGAACAAAATTATCCCCGTCCTGATAAAAGTGGTTGATATTCTGATCAAAATTGTGCGCGTCCGTGATGTTTATGATTTCCAGATAAAAATTCCACTTTTTCATGCGATAGGTAACGCGCCAGTCCCAGCGAAAGTACGGATGGCGAAGCACTTCATCGGAAGGAATCAGCGCCCAGGCGTCGTCCCCTACTTTAGACCAGCCGATGATGCGCGCCGTAGGGAAACCGCTGCCCGCCCGTAACGCGGAATTAAGCGACCATCTGCGGTTAACTTTATACTGTACATTACAATTCAGCCAATGGCGGCTATCAAAATACAGCGCTTTCCATTGTGCGCGTTCCAGAGAACGCATCTGTGTTTTACTGTACACATATCCCATTCTAAGCGCCCAGCGGGCCGAATTATAGTTCATAGTCAGTTCAGCGCCTTTACTGAGCACCTGACCGCTGTTGGAAATTTGTACTGTCTGCTCGTCGGGCGCCACGCGCGATACAAATTCCATGGTAAGCCGGCTTTGAAATTTCTCGTACAGTTCCATGCGCAGGGTTAAACGGCGCTGATAGCGATAGGCTAAGCCCACAGCGGAATAAACCGACTTGTGCGCCGGCAGCGGTTCCGATAGCGGAATCTGGTCGGTGTACGGCGTTTTGCTAAACGATTCCAGCACATCCGGAAACTGATGATAGACGCCCCAGACAGCCGACAACTGCCAAGCCGGAAGGAACTGCCATTCAAGGGAAGTTCGGGGATTGTGCACAAACTCTTTGTTTAAATCGGAATATTCGCCGCGGTAACCCAGCCGGTATTTAAATCCTGTAAACAACTGAAACTGGCCTTCCAGAAAGCCGCTCAACAGTCCGGTTGTTTGCCGGGCGGCCCCTTCGGGAAAAACGCTGCCAAACTGGTCGCCGCGGATATTAGCGCGCTGTTTAATGCGCATGGCCTGCAGTCCGCCGGAAATGGCCGTATTGTCATCCTTTTCCCAGTTCAGACACGCCGTGACATAACGTTGTTTATTCACAATCAACGACGACGTTGAATTGGCATAGTTGCCCGAAATTAGCGTTGACAGAGAATCGTCGTTGAGCTGATAAGCCGCCGTAAGCTGATAATTAAAGGCCGAGTTAAGATAGCCGGTCAGGGTAAGGTAGGCTAAACGGCTTTTCGATCTGGAAAAAAAATTACCGTTAAAACGCTCAAATTGTGTCATTTCGGCGCTTTCTCCGCCGCCCATAACCACGGCGCGTAAAATATGATGCGGATTAATTATCCAGGTGAGCTTGCCGTACAGATCATAAAAAAACGGATAGCTAACCAGGCGTGAGGTCAGATGCTGCATCAGCCAGTCGTAATAGGTGCGCCGTAAAGAAACAATCAGGCGCAGATGGCTGCTTAACGGTCCCTGCAGCATATACCGGGCGGCAACCAGATTAAGGGATAGTTTTTGCCGCCACACCGGCGCGCCGTCCCGTGTGCGGATGTTAACCAGTCCGCCCATGCGGTTTCCGTAAGCCGCCGAATAACCGCTCAATACCAAATCCATATTATCTATGATATCCGGATTTAACACGGTGAAACCGCCGTAGCCCATCACGCGTCCGCGATACGGATTTTGCAGCAGCACGCCGTCCATAATAAAGGCTTGCTGTTCCGGCGGACTGCCGCGCACATAGAAATTACTGGTGTAATCGTTGCGGGAAATGACGCCGGTGTAGTTTTTTAAAGTTAGGAGAGGATCTTCGAAGCCGCCGGGCGCATCCATGATAACGCTATCTGTGATAGCGTAATGACGCGATAGGGGACGGGCCAACGGCGAAAAAAGTCTTCTTCCGGTAACGGAAATGGTTGAACTTTTTAGGGTAGATTCGTGCAATTTGACCGTGATACGGCGTTCAGGGCCATCCTGAATGCGGATTTTCATACTCAGCGGCGCATAGCCGATTCTTTGAAAAAGAAGCAGATAGCGGCCCGGCGGAATTTTGTTGATGAAAAACTGACCGGCGGCATCGGTTTGGCTGCCAAAAGGCGTGTTCTCTAAGTAGACGTTAACATAAGGCAGAGGTCTGCCGGATAAGCTATCGCTGACGGTTCCATGTATTTGGGCCGGCAGATTTGTAAAGCTGAGGAGTACGGCCATACACAGCCCTATGTAGCGCATCCGCTCCATGGAATCCCTCTGTTAATTGTTCAGATAAATAACCTGTTCCATAAAGACTTGCTGCGCCCCGGCGTCTTCCGAACTGACATAGATTAAATTTTTTCCGTCCCGGTTCCAGGCAAAATAGGCAGCGTTGAGCGGTGTAAGATGGCTAAGCCAGTATATGTAATTCGTATTATAATAATAGATGCCGAGCGCTTTTTGCCCCTGCACAGCCGCATAGTCTCCGTTTAAGGAAGCCAGGGGCGCTTCATCCGGCGCCCAGCACACCTTTCGAATATCGCCCGGCGCTAC
>CAZIBE010000173.1:2718-4507 GCA_964536685.1 uncultured Calditrichaceae bacterium
GCACGGGCGTAACGGCATGAAGCGGCAGTTTCAATTTACGCTCACGATTCGTTTCCGGATCGTAAATAATAACCGACTGCTGTTCATTCAATAAAACACGGCGGCCGTCGCCGTCCCAATCCATACTATAATCTTTGGAGATTTTAATGCGCATAGTGCGAAAGGGACTGCCGGCAGACAAAGTAAAAAGGTTCAGGCGGTTCACAAACTTTTTTCTAATAAAACAGATTTTTGCCGCATTGGCAGTCCACTGGGGCGACATTCTCACTTCGTTGCTGGAGTCTGCAAACAGCGCTGCAGCAACGATTTTATAGTTTTGCAGGCTAAAAACCGACAGGCCGTGGGGATGTAATAAAAGGATTTTCGAATCGTCCGGGCTCCATTTTACAGCCAGTACTTCCTGCTCGATTTGCAGAAGGAACTCTGTTGTACCCGTCAGGGCGTCGTAGATAAAAATCTTAAACGATTGGGGCGCGCTTTTTATCGTCCACAAAATTTGCCGGCCGTTGTGCGCTATAGCCAACAGTCGCGCCGGCCGTTCCAAAGAAAAAGAATCGGGCTCGGCGCGTCCGCGTAAAGTAAACACAACGCGTCGTCCGGCGACGGATTCTTCATAAAAACAAAAGGTGTTTTGCGCAGAATTTACATCGAAAAATTTTACATTTTCTGTCCCGCTAAACAAAATAGTAACCGAACCGTCGGATAGATTCAGGCGGCTAATCTGACGGTTGGCGGAAAGGGAATCCTCCGTTAATACGTAAAAATTGCCTTCGCTGCCGCTCCACTTCCCTTGCAGGATATGTTTGCCGGCTAAGGAATAGTTGTGTTTTTCCTTTGAGACCATATCATGAACAACTATTTTGCCATCATGCAAAACGGCCAATTTGTTAGCTTGAGCAGAAAGGCAGGCTTCCCCGCCGGATTGGATATCAAAGAGATTCTCAGTTAATGTTTGTTCGTCGTTAAGAGTTGCGGAAGATACTGTAACCAGATCAAATTCTGTTTTTTGAGAAATAAAGGCAACCTTGCCGTCTTTAGGCGAAACCGACAAGGCTTTTATTTTTGTGAAGTTGTCGGCCTGATATAGCAACTTAGAGCCGGCAACCTGTATTTCATTATTGACCTTCACCGGACTGGTGCAAGCAGCCCAAACCAGAGCAATAAGAATCAGGGGAAGTCGTTTCATTTAACCCGAAAAGTTAACACGTCAACAGTCGTCACATAACTTCCCGTTATTGTGGCGGATCCGATTGTTAGGATGCTATCCTTAGCAGTGTTGTTAAAAAGGGTATTTGAGTTAGTCGTTTTCTGTTTCTAACAGTGATTCATGCATATTAAGACGAATGCAGAATTCTCTAAAATTGTAGTCTTAAGATACATATTTAAAGACTGTAAATCAAATATCCCGCTTTTTGTCCTCCCCGGCTGTGCGATACGTCAAAAAGTGAAAACCCTTTAATAACAGTGTGCAACTTTCCTTTTCGAAAAATGCTTTTTGCAGGAAAAAATGAATACCTTTGCGGCAAGGTAACAATACCGGCGTATCGGCGTGAACAGGACTATTGCCTGCATCTGGTGTTGACGCCATTTTTGTACGGCAAACGCTTTCAATCTATGTAAAAATATCGTACTATTAGTGAGTCTGCTCTAAAAACCAGTTTTTGTCATTTCGAACGCAGTGAGAAATCTTATATCCTCAATAAGAACAATGGATTTCTCGTCGCCTTGCTTCGCGGTGGGAAAATGACAGTGAGAGACCTTTTTAGAGTGAACTCATTAGTTCATCTCA
>CAZIBE010000174.1:0-4469 GCA_964536685.1 uncultured Calditrichaceae bacterium
CCAAAGGGAGTCCTTCGGAGAGGGTGAAAGTTAGAGTAAGAAGTAAGAGTAAGATAAATTGAGAAGAAGGAGCGAGAGTAAGAGTAAGAAAAGAAAATGTAGCTGATGCCTGATGCCTATTTCTCTTTATTTTTTGCGGCCACATCCTTGATGGCATCCACGATTTGTGTGTAGCCGGTGCAGCGGCATAAGTTGCCGGAGATGGCGCGGCGGATTTCCTGCTCCTCGGGATGCGAATTATGCTCCAGAAGATTGATGGCGCTCATCACCATGCCCGGCGTGCAAAAGCCGCAGTGAACGGCGTCGTGCTCGATAAAAGCCTGTTGCACCGGATGCAGCTTACCGTTTTGGGCCACTCCTTCGATGGTTCGTATTTCGCTGCCGTCGGCCTGTGCGGCCAGCACTAAACAGCTATTGACCGCCTGGCCGTCCATAATGACTGTACAAGCGCCGCACTCGCCGATTTCACAGCCGCGCTTGGTGCCGGTTAAACCTAAATCTTCACGCAGTACGTCCAGTAGCAAGGCATCGTCTTCTACTTTTAGCGTATAGTTTTTATCATTGACTTTTAATTCTATTTTTTGCATCTAAGCGCCTTGTATGTTTTCAGTATTATTAAACCACCATTAAGCTCACAGAGAACACAGAAGTTATATTTTAAAGTTTACTCTAAAAAGGTCTGACAAAGTTCTCTCAAAAGAGCAACGTTACCGCCCCACTTTGTCATTTCGAATGAGCGAACGCGGCCAGTGAGTGAGAAATCTTTTCAAAATCAACGCCAAAGATTTCTCCCCGACTTAGGCGGGTCGAAATGACTACATTAAGCTTCTAAACTGGACTAATTTTATTGTTTACCAACTCTCCGTTTTTCCCCTGATACTTGCCACTTGATACCCTTATCCTGTTTCCTGTTTTCTCATTCCCGAAACTTAATACTTACTCCTTATTACTTGTTACTTAATCCCTTCCCTCCGCCGCCTGCATCAAAACCCGTTTCACCAAATTTTGCACCACCGGTTCTTTATAGGGCGTAGACCAGCGCCGTCCGCTGATTGCAATCATGGTTTGGGCAACGATTTCGCCGGCGCGCGTAAAAACATCTTTCGTGGCCTTTTTACCGATCAGGAAGTCTTCCGCCTCGCTGACGCGCCGCCAGACGGGGAAGACAGAGCCGGGAACCAGGCGCGCTTCGATTATCTCATCATCGTGCAGCTTAAGAATGGCCGCCATATTAATACGGGCGATGGCCAGGGCGTTGCGTCGTCCTAATTTGTAAAACGAGGAGCGGTATTCCGGCGGCAATTTATTGAAACGAATCAGCGTGATCACTTCGCCCTGTTTTAGTTTTGGCCGGTAGGGCTTATGGAAAATATCGCTTAATTTTACATGACGCGTACCCGATGCAGAGATGATTTCCAGTTCGGCCTCCAGAGCCATCAGCGGCGGAACCGTATCGGCGCAGGGCGAGGCGTTACAGATATTGCCGCCAACGGTGCCGCGGTTGCGGATTTGCGGAGAGCCTACGCTTTGACAGGCTAAATTTAGGGCTGTAGCGTATTGCCGGATGCGCTTATCGCTAATAATCTGCGTGTGAGTGGTCATGGCGCCGATGATGATTTGCCGCTCGCTTTCACTGATGCCCTGCAGGGCAGGGATGCGGCTGATATCGACTACGTGCTCCCCGGCTTGAAAGGGCTGCTGACGTGCCTCGACCAGCATATCGGTTCCTCCGGCCAGGATGCGCGGCGCGCTGCTTAAATCGGATAATAGCGCTTTTAGTTCTTCTATAGTTTGAGCCCGGTGGTAGATCATAGCGTTCCGGTTATTTTATTTCAAGTTGATTTGATTCGTTTTAACGATTTTCTTCTTACTCTGCGGCGCGGCGGTTTTACAGGAAACCGAGGAGCGGGGTACATCGCGGCGCAGCTTTTTACCCAGCAAAACCTCTTCTAAGTTGGCCGGCAGATTGTAGATGCGGCGGCCGGTGGCATTGTATATCGCGTTAGCAACGGCCGGGGCGGCCATTTCCACCGCCGGTTCGCCGATGGATTTGGCGCCAAAGGGTCCCTTTTCATCGGGATTTTCTATGATGATGGCCTGCATCTGCGGAACGTCCAAAGACGTGGGAATGTAGTATTCGTCAAAATTCAGTGTTTTGGCCTGGCCCTGTTCCTGAATGAATTCTTCTAATACGCCGTAGCCAACGCCCATGGCCACCCCGCCGTATATTTGTCCTTCCACCGTAGAGCGATTAATAGCCCGGCCCACATCATGTGCCGAAAAAAATCGCACGACATCCACTTTACCCGTTTCCGTATCCACCTCCACTTCGGCGATATTGGCGCCGTAAACAAAGGTAAAGTAGGCGTCGCCGTGACCGTCTTCCTCGTCCCAGCTGGTTTCGGCAATATGGCGCACACCGGAAGAGAACAGCGCCCGGCCGCGTGCATAGCACGCGTTAACTAATTCATCGAAGGTACAAAGCGCTTTTTTATTGCTTTTCTCATTTAACCAGACGGTTTCATCGGCAAATTCTATCTGCTCTTGTGAAACGCCGTAAAGCTCTGCCGCCGTTTTCAGCATCAGGGCGCGGACATTTTCCGCGGCGATTTTAGCCGCGCCGCCGCCCATGATGGTTCCTCGCGAGGCTACCGTTGGTCCGGAATCGGCCACGCGTCCGGTATCGGGAATCAAAAAGCGCAAACGCTGCATCTTTAGGCCCAGCACTTCGGCCACAATTTGCGACATGGCTGTCTGCGCGCCTTGTCCCATATCGATGATGCCGGCGCTGACCGTAACGCTGCCGTCCGGTTGTACATACACCACAGCGCTGGCCGCATCCACACCCTCGGCGCCCAGTGAAACGCCGCGATAGGCGCAGGAAAGCCCGATGCCGCGCCGTACGGCGGATTGCTGCCCGCTGCGGTTTTGCCGCCATTTGTTTTCAAAATCGGCGGTTGCGGCCGCTTTTTGCAATACTTCCTTTAAACTAACTTTGTGCTTTAGTTTCTGACCGGTGGCGGTTAGCGCGCCGTCTTCAAAAGCGTTTTGCAGGCGGATTTCCAGCGGCGTTTTGCCGGTTTTTTCCGCTAACTCGTCCATCATGGATTCGATGGCAAAGTTGACCTGCGGGGAGCCGAAACCGCGCATGGCGCCGGTGTAATTATTGTTGGTGTAAGCGGCAAAGATATCGGTTTGCACATGGGGGCAATGATAGGGGCCGGTGGCCTGCACCACCGAACGCCAGGTGACAAACGGGCTCATGGAGGCGTATGCGCCGCCGTCGGCGACCGCTTTAATTTGCATGGCTGTGATCGAACCGTCCTGTTTACAGCCCCATTTATAATACAGTTTGTAGGGATGGCGCTTGTAGCTTTGGCGTATGGAATCTTCGCGGCTGTTCAAAATTTTAACCGCTTTACCTGTTTTCTGCGCCAGCAAAGCGGCACGGGCGGCCAGCATGGTGGCGCTTTCGTCCTTGCCGCCAAAAGAACCGCCCAGGGTGGACTGGATGATTTGCACTTTATTAAGAGGCAGACCCAGCGCGCCGGCAATGACTTTGTGGCTGGTGTAAAAATTCTGCATGCTGCCGATTACCTGCAGGCCGTCTTGTTCGTCCGGCGCAGCCAAAGCAGCCTCCGGCTCGATGTAGGCATGCTCGATAAACTGCGTGCCGAATGTTTTTTCTATGATAAAATCCGCCTCAGAAAAACCGGTTTCAATATCGCCTTTACGCACCTTGTGATGCACGATTTGATTGCCCTCTTCATGGATTTTAGACGCTCCTTCCTGCAGCGCTTCTTCGGGATCGAACAGGGCCGGCAGTTCCTCGTAAGTGACATCGATGAGTTCCGCGGCGCGGGCGGCGGTTTGTTTATCGCGGGCGGCCACGATGGCTACCACATCGCCCAGATAGCGTACTTTATCGTCGGCGATGACCGGCATATCGGAAAGGAGACCAAAGCGGTTTTGACCGGGGATGTCTTTGGCCAGCATGATCGCTTCCACACCGCTTAACGCTTCGGCTTTGTGCGTATCGATTTGTACAATGCGGGCATGGGCATGGCCGGCGTATTTTACCGCGCCGTAAAGCTGGTGCGGCAGATTGTAGTCGTCGGCGTATTTGGCCGCTCCGGTTACTTTGCCTAAGGCATCGACGCGCGGTTCTCTTTTTCCGATGATTTTGAGCATATGGTTCTTTATTTTTATGTTAGCTGTTAGCAGGCAATACTTCCTAATTTCTGAATCACCACAGAGCTCACAGAGAACACAGGGAATTTGTCTTTTGTCATATTTCTTTTGTCTTTAGCTTCAGCTATCAGTTCCCAGTTCCCAGTTCCTAATTCCTGGTTCTCGTTCCGTGAAACACGCAAATTTTTTACGACTCGGAGAGTCGATCTACCTCTTACTTAACAATATGAATGACCAGTTGAACATAATTAGAATTATTTAAATCGTTTTGCCTGGAT
>CAZIBE010000175.1:0-4349 GCA_964536685.1 uncultured Calditrichaceae bacterium
GTGACATTTACTGACCACTATCTAAAGATAGCGGCAATTCAAAAACATTATTTAGTACGGATGTGAGCAAATCTAATTCGCTCCCCAAAAAAGCCGGTTTTTAAACCGGCTTAATTTTATGAGGATTCAGATTTATCGTTTTCACTCTTCAATGGTATATCCGACGGTTCACTATTTTCCGGCGTATCCTTCTTTGCTGTGGATTTTTGTCTGCCTCTCGGCTTAGGCGCATTCTTTTTATTATTTTTTGCAGTAGAAGTAAAAGCGGCGGCGGCTATCTTTTTCCCTTGCAGTACTTGATCGATTTGTTCGCCGTCTAAAATTTCATGTTCCAATAAAGCATTAGCCAACGCGTGTAATTTATCGATATTATCTTCTAACAGTTTCATCGCCCGTTCCTGAGCACTGCTGACGATGCGCCGCACTTCCTCATCTATTTCTTTAGCGATATCCTCGCTGTAATCGCGATGCTGGGCAATTTCCCGGCCTAAAAAGATTTCCTGATCCTTTTTACCGAAAGTCACCGGCCCCAGCTTTTCGCTCATACCCCATTCGCAAACCATTTTCCGCGCCAAATCGGTAGCACGCTCAATATCATTCCCGGCGCCGGTAGTTAATTGATCAAAAATTAATTTTTCCGCTGCGCGGCCGCCCAGAAGCTGCGCCAGCATGCCTTGGAGATATTCTTTTGAATAGGTATGCCGTTCATCCAGGGGCAGATAGGCGGTAACGCCCAAAGCGCGGCCGCGCGGGATGATGGTTACCTTGTGTACCGGGTCCATGCCCGGAATCAGTTTAGCCACCATAACATGTCCCGACTCATGATAGGCTGTGGTCTTTTTCTCGTCTTCGCTAATCAACATGGATTTGCGTTCCATACCCATCATGATCTTATCTTTAGCCTCCTCAAACTCAGCCATCGTTACGCGCGTTTTATCGCGACGGGCGGCTAAGAGAGCGGCTTCATTGACCAGATTAGCTAAATCCGCGCCGGAAAGTCCCGGAGTGCCTTTGGCCAACGCTTCCAGATCCACAGAATCATCAATGGGCACTTTGCGCGTATGCACTTTGAGGATGCCGGCGCGCCCGCGCACATCCGGATGATCGACCACGATTTGCCGGTCAAAGCGGCCGGGGCGCAGCAAGGCGCTATCCAATACATCCGGCCGGTTTGTGGCGGCAATCAGGATGACGCCTTCCTTAGTATCGAAGCCGTCCATTTCCACCAGCAACTGGTTCAGCGTCTGCTCGCGTTCATCGTGTCCGCCGCCGAGGCCGGCGCCGCGATGGCGGCCAACGGCATCGATTTCATCGATAAAAATAATACAAGGCGCATTTTTACGGCCCACTTCAAACAGATCGCGCACGCGGCTGGCGCCAACGCCCACAAACATCTCCACAAAATCGGCCCCGCTCATACTAAAAAACGGCACGCCGGCTTCACCGGCAACAGCCTTGGCTAAAAGTGTTTTACCGGTTCCCGGAGGACCAAGCAGCAGAGCGCCTTTGGGGATTTTACCGCCCAAACGCGTGAACTTTCCCGGCGCTTTTAAAAATTCAATAATTTCCTGCAGCTCCATTTTGGCTTCGTCGGCGCCGGCAACATCGTCAAAGGTAACTTTGGCTTTTTCTTCGGTGAGCATTTTAGCCTTGCTTTTGCCAAAGCTAAACAGGCCGCGACTGCTGCCGCCCTGCATGCGCCGCGCCATGAAAACCCAGACAAGTAAAATCAGCACCCAGGGCAGCACGTTTATCAGCATGAGCGTCCAGCCGTCGGATGGTTCGACAAAGTTTACGCGCACGTTGTATTTTTCCCATTCCTTTGTCATCTCATCGTTAACCGGCGGCAAATTGGTACGAATATATTGACCTTGACGCTGCAGTCCTTTAATATCCGGGATGGTTTGCTTTTCGTTCAGCCGGCCTTCAAACAAGCTGTACTCGCTGCGCAGAGTAACTTTTGCGCTAATGATTTTACCTTTCACCAGCAATTGCTTGTAGACGTTATAGTCTACCTCTACGGATTCCGGCCGATTGCTGGGCCACATGGTGCTGAATAAAATTGCCGCCAAAAGAATCAGAATCCAAATGAATCCTGTTTTAGAGGCCTTTTTCCACTGGAATTCATCGTTGTTCTGGTTATTCTTTTTATTATCCTGATTATTCACCGGGAACTTGCCGTTCCCCTGATTATCACTCATTATAATTAACTACTCCTTCCTAAGCAATATAATAAATTGAACGCAAATTGCGTTTAAGTTGTTCGTCGTCCAGACCGTACCCTACCACATATTTATCTTCAATATTAAAGCCCACATAATCCAAATTAATTTTCGCTTTGTTTTTTGAAGGCTTGTGCAACAGGGTAGCAAAACGTAATTCGCTGGGGCCAAAGGCGCTGAACATATTTTCCATAAACTCCACGGAAAGGCCGGAATCGACGATATCTTCCACCACGATAACCGCCCGGCCTTTAATGTCGGCGCTTAAGGGTTTGAGTACTTTTATATGGCCGCTGGATTCGCGGGCGTCGCCGTAAGACGAAATGCGAATGAAATCGATCTCCAAATCCGTGTTAATGTAGCGAATCAAATCCGACAAAAAGACAAAACCGCCGTTCAGCACGCCAATCATAATGGGCCTTTTGCCGTCAAAATCGCGGGCGATTTGTTCGCCGATTTCCTGAATTCGTTTTTGAATTTTTTCCTCGCCAATCAGCAAATGGTAATTATCCGGAACCAACGCCTGCTGGTCGTAACCACAGTTCATATTTCTTCCTCGTTTTCTATTGTTTCCGTGCTTAACCGGTAAACCGTCCGGCATTTAGAGTGCAGTTTATATCGTGAATCGATGCGTAAGCCCGCCACCCAGACAATATCTTCCCCATTGCATACTAATGGGATGTGTTGCTTTTGCCAGCGGTTTATTTTATGATCGATAAAAAACTTGTGCAGTTTTTGCCGGCCGCCGGCGCCCAGCGGATAAAAAAAATCTCCATCCCGCCAGTATCTGATTTTCAACGGCCAGCGCAGGGCGTCGCCGCAAATAAATTCTGTTTCAGTCTCTTTATTAAAGCGCACGTCTTTTTCATCAACTCGTTTTGCGACCACTTTATTTCGCCCTAAACAGACGAAATCGTCCGGAAAAAGTTCCTTTTCTGCAACAGTCTCATTTTTTGAAACCTTTAGCATCAGACGGCCACGGTCCTTAAGAACCGACACACCGGCCGAAAAATAAAAAATTGCGCCGGTTTTGCCCTCTCTTACGAATCTTTCGAAACCGTCGAAAGAATCCTTTGCAAGCGTCGAATTTACAGGAATTAATGCAGAAATACAATAGCGCAATAAGCGGCGCCGCAACCACGGCGGTAATTGTAAGTAATCCGCCGTGGAAAACGCAAGCTGCTGTGACGTTTGCTTTAAATATTTTTGCCGCCACCGTTCTTCCCGGCGGCTGATAAATTCATTAACCTGGCGCAGGTGAGCGAGAGATTTGCTCATTCCCTCATAAACTTGTTCGCCAAAAATATTGCGCAATTCCGGCATCAAGCGATGACGGATGCCGTTGCGCAGTTTACGCACATCCTGATTGGAGACGTCTTCGCGGTAGGAAATGTGGTTTTGTTTGACAAAAGCTTCAATTTCGCTGCGTTTAAAACAGAGCAGAGGCCGAATAAAACCGGGGCGCTGCACAGGAATGCCTTGCAATCCTTCCAGATAGCTGCCCTTGGCCAGCCGCATCAGCAGGGTTTCGATTTGATCATCCAGATGATGCGCGGTGGCAATTTCCCAGGCAGGGTGTTCTTTCAGAATTTCATTAAAGATGTCATAGCGCGCGCTGCGCAGGGCCTCTTCGCTGCTGGAAAGCGTGAATCCTTGCAAGCGGCGAATAATTAAGGGAAGCCCTTCTTTTTGACAAGTTTCCTGTACCAAAATCTGATCCAGCTCGCTCTGCCTGCCGCGCAAACCGTGGTTCACATGTACCGCTTGCAGCGTAAGGTTATATTTTTGCCGAATTTCAAGAAAGAGCGAGAGCATGGCCATGGAATCCATTCCGCCGGAAAGCGCCAAACAGATGGTATCGTTTAAGGAAATAAGCCGTTCTTTTTCTAAGAAGGTTTGGAAACGAGCGATCAAATTAATCACCAATATATAAAAAAGTAGCGGTGCAGGGATTCGAACCCCGGACACTCGGATTATGATTCCGATGCTCTAACCAGCTGAGCTACACCGCCATAAAAAAACAGGCGATCTGGGATCACCTGTATTTGTAGCGGGGGCAGGATTTGAACCTGCGACCTTTGGGTTATGAGCCCAACGAGCTACCAGACTGCTCCACCCCGCGATCAA
>CAZIBE010000176.1:0-4312 GCA_964536685.1 uncultured Calditrichaceae bacterium
GAAAAAAATTGAACCCCATATCCTCAACAAATCACCGGAAACGGAATTATTCATTATGAACGGCAAAATGGCCACAGGTAAATTCATCGGCAAAAAAATCCGGCAAGGGGAGCGGAAGTTTATCGCCGCCGGCGGAGACGGTACGGTGAATCTGGTTTTGCAAATCTTGCTCACTCAAAAAACGGAAGGACAGACCACCGGCCTAAAACTTGGCGCCATCGGCCTGGGCTCCAGTAATGATTTTCATAAACCATTTAAAAAAGAACGCTTTCTGGCCGGAGTTCCGGCTAAAATCGATTTTAGCGCAACAGCCGCGCAGGATGCGGGCCGGTTTTTATTCAAAGATGAACACGGCGGACAATCCGAACGCTACTGGCTAAACAATGCCAGCGTGGGCATCACAGCGGAAGCCAACCGCTTTTTCAATTATCCGGACGCCTTGTTAAGCGGCCTGAAAAAACGTTCACCCAATCTGGCGATTTTATATGCCGCCCTGCGTACGATCTTTACCTACCGTAACAAAACCATGCAGGTGCGTTTCGGGTCCAGCGCAGACAGGCAAATTGCCGTGACCAATTTAGGCGTAGTCATAAATCCCCATTTCTCCGGCAGTTTTTGCTATGATTCGCCTTACGAAAGAAACAGCGGCTTGTTTTACTTACACCTGTGCTACAACATGACTTTAAGACAAACCTTAAAAACATTGTGGCATTTATCGCAGGCAGAATTTTCCGGTTTGCCGAACACAGTCAGCTTCCGGCTAAACCGCTTAAGCGTGCAGGCCGATCAGCCTTTTGCTGTGGAATTTGACGGAGAGATTATAGTGACCTGCTACGCGGAATTTACCATCAGGGAAAAAATAATTCAGGTATGTCAAAAATGAAAAATATCATCGAAAATCAGTTGATTGAAAAACTGGCGCAGAACCTGCCCCGAAGCCGGGCACAGATGAATACGCTGCAGCAGACCGACGCCGAAATTCTGCGCCTGTCTCCCAACGGGCCGCTGCTAGCCCTGACAATGGACAGCATCGCCGAGGAAATTGAAGCCGGTTTGTACAACGATCCCTTTTAAATGGGCTGGATGACCGTGCTGGCGAACGCCAGCGATTTGGCTGCCGTGGGCGCCCACCCGCCAGCCCTCTTAATTAATGAAACGCTGCCTCCGGATTCAGACGAAACCTTTCTTACTCGTTTGCAGGAAGGTATTGCCGCCGCTTCCAGGGCCTGCCGTTTGCCGGTATTGGGCGGCGATACCAACATCGCCGGTCACACGGAGTTGAGCGCCTGTGCCGTGGGAGTTCTTGAAGATAACCTATTTTTAAAGCGCTCCGGCTACCGTCCCGAAGACCTGCTGTACGCTTCCGGCCCGCTGGGGCTGGGCAACGCCTTTGCCTTCGGACAGTTGCAGCGGCGGGCGTTTGATGTTGACTACCGGCCGCAGCCGCGCTTTGCGCAGAGCGGAGTCATCCGGCGATTTGCCACCTGCTGTATGGATAGCAGCGACGGTTTAATTTCTACATTGGATCAATTGATGCGCTTAAACGGATTGGGATTCGATCTTTACCGCGGAATAAATACGTATCTTCATCGGGACGCCCGGCGTCTGTGCCGCGGCGCCGGTCTTCCGCAAACAGCTATGTTGGCCGGCACGCACGGAGAATTCGAACTGATTTTCACCATTCCGCCGCAACAAAACCGTCGTTTTTTGAACGAAGCGAAAACAATCGCCTGGCAGCCGCTTTTATTAGGAAAAGCCACAAAAACGCGTCTGGTACGACTAAACACTGAAACCGGAATGATAACGCCAAACACGGTAAAAATCCGCAATATGTTTGATGAACAGCGCGGCCATATCAGCGGCTATGTTCATCATTTATTAGCCTATTGTGAACAAGTAGAAAAGGAGCATGAATAACATGACAACTAAAGAAACTGCCAACCAGGGTGAGAATTTTACTCTTCATGATTTGCTTAAAATGGGGCAAAACAGGTCTCTGAAACAACGCACGAAATTTTTCTACCGCTATCGCCAAAAACTGATGGCGCAGCATGAAGATTTTTATCTAAGAACGGTTACCGCGGCAGCGGACCGGGAAATAGAAATTTTGGATCCCTATTCCGGTAAGCGAAAAAAGATGCTTATGTTCGGTTCCAATAATTACCTGGGCTTTGCCAACGATCCCTTTATCCGTGCAGAAGTGCGCAAAGCAATGGAAAAGTTCGGCGCCGGTATTGGCGGGCCGCCGCTCCTGAATGGGTACACACGGCTGCACAGGGAATTGGAGGAACGATTGTCCGCTTTGAAACATGCTGAGGACACGTTGATTTTCCCCACCGGGTATTCGGCGAATGTGGGATTGCTGACAGGCCTCATGTCAGCAGGCGATTGCGTGATTTTTGACGAAATCAGTCATGCCTCCTTCCGGGACGGATTACGGATGGCCGGGACGGATTCCGTAACATTTCCCCACAATAATATGGAAGGGCTGGAAAATCATTTACGTCAGAGGGCGACCGTTTCTTCTGGTGAGACATTTGTGGGCGTGGAGGTGGCGTACTCCATGGACGGCGATTTGGCGCCTTTGGATACGATCAGCGATTTATGCCGATACTACCATGCGCGTTTAATAGTGGACGACGCACACGGCACGGGCGTGATGGGCGCCGGCGGTAGCGGCACAGCTGAGCATTTTGGCGTGTCCGGTAAAATCGATATACACATGGGCACGTTCAGCAAAACCTTTGCGGTTACCGGTGGCTTTATTTCGGCCGGCAAAGAGTTGGTGCACTACCTGCGTTTTTTTGCCCGCTCCTATATGTTTTCCGCCTCCCTGCCGCCGACGGTGGTAGCCGCCGTACTGGCCGGTATTAAATTGATGAAAAAAGAACCCTGGCGGCAGAAGCGTTTACACGAAAATGTAGTCTATGCCGCGGCCGGTTTGCGCCGGCTGGGTTTTCCGGTGCGGCCCCATGCGGCCATTATCGCCCTGCGTGTGCCGCCCGCTATGAATATCCGCCAGGCTGCGCATCTGTTTCATACAAAGGGTATTTTTGTGAATTCCGTTGAATATCCGGCGGTAGCCGCCGACCAGCAGCGTTTCCGCATAAGCATCATGGCCAGCCACACTAAAGATGACATCGATCGTTTGCTGGAAGTGGTTGACGGGGTCTGGAAAAAATTTGGCCGGACCAGCAAATCGGCTCCATTTAATAATTCGGGCAAGGTAAAGGCTCTGGTATTTGATTGATTAAATTTTTTGGCGCTTATCTTATCCAACATTTACTGACAGGAGGATGTCATGATTGAAAAAGTCCATCAGCACATTGTCAATGAGTTGCAGCAGAGTTCAGAAACCGATACTGTTTTTGTGATAACGGCCGTACTGTTTAATCTGCTGGTACTGGCTATTAATTCGGCTGTTGCCAACAGCGCAATCTCCAAAGACGCTAAATCCAGCGATGATATTGTACTTGTCATATTCATGATGATCTCTGTGTTTGTAAATATCATCGTCGTCAGCGCATTATCAACGGGGAAGAAAACACGCGTAAAACTATTGGACGGATTGGTCTCCATGTATAAGGATAAAAATGTAGACAAATACTACGATTCTTCCCTTCTGAACAACTATGGTAAGCGTTACCTGCTTTTTACGGCAGTAATTCTCTGCCTGGCATTGACATCTGTTTTGGCGCCTTTGATTATCAGGTTTATTTAAGATAAAAGGAGAATGAAAAATGAAAGCGAAAAAAACAGCATCAGCGATTTTAATCTTAGCGGCAGCCTTTTTACTGACCCATTGCGCTACGTTCAAGTCCGATATGATCGGTCAGTTTGATGCGCCGGCAAAAAAAAATATTCAGGCAGAACCTGTACGCGTCTTTTTTATTTTCAGCCATTACCGGCAGACAAAAGGATTTGACGCCATTCCCTTACTGGATAATAAGAGAGAAAGAATTTACGGATTTGACAATTTTTTTAATGACGCCTTAAAAGAGTTCAGCAATATTAAAAGTTACGACACGTACACGGAATACGCCTCGGACGTCAACAATCCGGAACGCCGGGCGCTGAAAGACGCCTTAATCGCCAAAAATGATTTTGTGATAAAAGTAAAATTTTTTCCGTGAAAAATCTTTTGCCAAACATACTCTGGGAATTATTTTTTCCAGTCTGAGCCTCTCTCTGCTGCCCATAGCCTATACCTACAATTATGCGCTTGATGTAAAGGTATATACTAAGAAGAATCAATTACACATCCGTCCTAAATAATATGAAAAATAGGTCAAGATTCGATAAATTGCATTTG
>CAZIBE010000177.1:0-4044 GCA_964536685.1 uncultured Calditrichaceae bacterium
TCAGGCCAATACGCTCACGACGATCACGGAGACGGATACCAACAATAGCGGTGATCCGGTGGCCAGCATTATCCACGACAGTGCGATCACCGATGCGGATTTGTCCACGCCCAGCAATGCGCCGGAGGCCATCGCCGTTTATTCCGTGGATAACACGAACGGCACTTGGCAGTACTCCACCGACAATGGTTCCACATGGACGGACTTCGGCAGTGTCAGCGCCAACAGCGCGCGCCTGTTGGATGGTTCCCTTACCGGTTCCAATACCCATAAGATCCGCTTTGTTCCCAATGGGAGTGGGGCACCCTATACCACCTCGATCAGTTTCCGCGCCTGGGACAAGACTTCCGGTTCGGCGGGGGGCACGGCCGATATCACCACCAATGGCGGCTCTACAGCCTTCTCCAGCGCGACCGACACGGCGGATTTGCAGGTCAATGCCTCGGGGGCCCCGACCATTTCCTCCATTGCCCGTCTGTCACCATCGGCTGAGTACACCAATGCGGATACGGTCACTTTCCGTGTGACCTTCAGCGAAGCGGTGCAGAACGTGGATGCCACCGACTTCGAGGAAGCCGCCGGTGGTGCTTCCGGCACCATCGCCAGCGTGACGGCCCAGAGCACGTCCGTCTACGATGTGCAGCTGACCGGCGTCAGTGGTGACGGCGTGCTGGATCTGAATGTAAAGGGCAGCCATGACATCACCGATGGCACCAACCCCTATGATGGCAATGTCGGTTCCGAGGAGAACTACCAGATCGACAACACGGCCCCGGCGTTGGATCTGGATCCGTCCAATGGCACCTCCACCAGTCACAGTGATTATTACAACGCGACCGGTTCGGATGTCAGCATCGATGATGCCGGTGATGCGCTCACCCTGAGTGATGCATCCGATCGTATCGAGACCATCACCATCAGTATTTCCGGCCTGGACACCGATGGTGACGGACGTATCGTGCACGGCGGCGCGAACAGTCCGCTGGTCGTCAATCCCACCAGTGGCAACGACGTCACGCACAGCAATCAGACGGTGAATGGTGTGGCCGGTGTGGATCTGGCCTGGGACAGCAGCAGCGACACCCTCACCATCACCAAGAACGGGGGCGGCGTGTTTACCGCCACCGAGGCCCGCGACATCCTGCGTGGGCTGAGCTATGACAACAACGCGCCCGCCACGGCCACCCAAGGCGACCGGGTGTTTACCATCACCGCCACCGATGACGCGGGCAACTCCACGTCGGCCACCTCCACCATCACCGTGGACACGGTGGCGCCGACGGCACCGACCGTAACCACCGATACCACCAACGACACCACGCCGACCATCACCGGCACGGCGACCCTGGGGGCCGGTGAGACCCTGACGGTGACGGTGAACGGAGTCACCTACACCAATGGCGACGGCAACCTGAGCGCATCGGGCGGTAACTGGACACTGACCATCCCCAGCGGTAATGCCCTTGGCGCCGGCACGTATGCGGTGACCGCGACGGTGACCGATGCGGCAGGCAACGTCACCAGCGATGCCACCACCAACGAACTGGTGATCGACACCACCGCGCCGGTGATCGATCTGGACCCGTCCAATGGCGCATCCACCAGCCACAGCGACACCTTCGGCAGCGGCGGGGCGGCGGTCAGCCTGGACGATTCCGGTGACGAGGCCACCCTGGACGAGGCGTCCGACGAGGTGGCCAACATCAAGCTGCAGGTGACGGGGCTGGATGCCAGTGGCAATGAAAAGCTCGACTATGGCAGCGGCCAGTTGAGCATCAACAGCGGTTCTGACGCCAGTGTGAGCAATGTGACGGTCAATGGCGTGAGCGGCGTGGATATCACCTGGACCAGCGCCAACGACACGGTGACCATCACCAAGAACGGCGGCGGCAACTTCACCGCCGCCCAGGCGCGTGACATCCTGCGTGGCCTGAGCTATGACAACACCACTCCGGCCAGTGCCGGTCAGGGCAACCGGGTGTTCTCCATCACGGCCACCGATGATGCGGGCAACACCAGCACGGCGGCGACCTCCACGGTGACCGTGGAAACCGTGGGGCCGGCCATTGATCTGGCGCCCTCCGACGGTGCATCCATCGACCATAGCGCGTACTACAACAGCAGCAGGGCGGTTGTCAGCCTGGACGACTCCGGTGACGCGGCCACTCTGACGGAGGCTTCCGATGCGGTGGCCAACCTCAAGCTGCAAGTGACGGGACTGGATGCCAGCAACGATGAAAAGCTCGACTATGGCAGCGGCCAGTTGAGCATCAACAGCGGTTCCGACGCCAGTGTGAGCAATGTGACGGTCAATGGCGTGAGCGGCGTGGATATCACCTGGACCAGCGCCAACAACACGGCGACCATCACCAGGAACGGCGGCGGCAACTTCACCGCCGCCCAGGCGCGCGACATCCTGCGCGGGCTCGGTTACGACAACACCGGCACGCCCAGTCAGGGCGACCGGGTGTTCTCGATCACCGCGGAGGACAGCAGCGGCCTGACCACCTCGACGGCGGCTACCGCTACCATCACCGTGGACACCACCATCCCCGCCACCCCCGCGGCGCCGGATCTCACGGCCGCCTCGGATACCGGCCCCAGCGATACCGACAACATCACCACCGATGACACGCCCACCTTCACCGGCACGGGCGCCACGCCGGGCTGGACGGTGACCCTGTACGACACGGACGGGACCACGGTGCTCGGGACGGTGCAGGTGGTACAGCCCGACGGCAGTTGGGAGATCACCACCGGCACCCTGACGCAGGGTACCCACAGCCTGACGGTGACCTATACCGATCCGGCGGGCAACAAAAGTCCCAGGTCTTTGCCGTTGGATGTGGAGATCGTTGCGGTTGAAACGGATCACGGGGAGACCACCATTACGCCACCGCCCCCCACCGATACCGGCGGTGATGACGGCGACGGCTTGGTGGACGAAGGTGACAGGCCGGGATTTGGCATCGGCGATGACGGCTTCGATAGCGATCTCGGCGCGGGGAACCTGAAGCGGCAGTACGAGACCGGCAATATCGCCAAGGAGGCCGAGTCCCGTTCCAGGCTCCGTGGTATGCAAGACTTCGGGGAATTTGAGAGGAACGGATTCGGCGAACTTGGTCCGCGGCGTGACTTCAATCCCGCACCCGGGACGGACTTCGGCCCCCTCCCGGGCACCGGCCCGGCTGGTGATGATGGCGGTCTGGGGGGGCTGACACCGGCTGCCGGTGTGGATGCCGGTTTCCGGGAGGATGGTTTCGCTCCGGCGACCGCCCCCGGACAGCGTATCGGTGATGTGGTAGCGGAGGACTTCGGTTTCCGGGGGGAAGGCGTTCAGGAAGCGCCTGAAATCACCGGTGAGGAACCCTTTGGTGAAGCCATCCTGTTTGTCGCCAACGGTGGTTTCGGCGTCGAGGCCGGTGGTTTTAGGGACGCCTTCGGTGGCGAGGTGGGACAAGCCGCGGGTCCCGGCGAGAGGGCGGGCCAACCCGGCGAGGGTATCGATACCGGTGTGGAGCTGCCTGGGTTGACCCGGATACAGCAGGACGAAGTTCTGACCCAGAGTCAGCCGCAGGGGTTGTTCGGCGAAGGCCAGCCTCAGGGTCAGCCTGGCGAGGCACTGCCTGGTGAAGCCGGGTTGCCGGCTGGCGGCGGTGCATCGGAGGAACTGGAGCGCAGGGGCCTTGAGGCTCAGCCTGTCGATGAGCCGCCGTTGGCCCCCGTTGGCGATGGTCAGCCCGGTGAGGATCAACCCGTCGATGCGGTGCTACCAGGCCGGATTGACGATGTTCAGCCCGCTGAAGGGCAGGCAGATGAGGGGCAGCCCATACAGGTTCAACAGCCTGGGGGTGAGCAGCCAGCAGACGGCCAGTCACCCGATGGCCAGGGGCAGGGCGGACAACCCGGAAACCAGTAGGCTGGGAGCCTGTCGGGCTTGGGTTGAATCGGCTGCAAAAGCGGGACAGCGGTCTCATTATTTGGCCTGCGCAGAGTTACGCATGACTGCATGAATACCGGGTACCGGTCCCAGCGCATACGGCT
>CAZIBE010000178.1:0-3801 GCA_964536685.1 uncultured Calditrichaceae bacterium
CTCGGCGCCTTGCTCCGTGGCGGCAAAGGCCGTCCCGTTTTCCGCCACGGAGTGACCCCTACGGGAAAGGAACCGCTTCGTGGTGGGAAAATGACAGTGAGAGACCTTTTTAGAGTGAACTCAAAGTTTAGTTAGAAATTTAGATTATAATTCCTGTATAAATTGACGTACATTATCTGTATTCAGCCCTACCACGCCTTCCGTTTGAAAGGCCGCGTTTGCCGGATGATCCAAAACATACAAATGATATTTTTTTTGCAATAAGAGATTGAAATACGCTTCCAGGCGTCCGCCGGGATGAATATACAAGAATAATATACGATTTATCTGCGAGAAAAGAAGTTTATCGCGGCGATCGATGAGCCGGCGGGAAGGCCGTTTTTGCGTAGTTTCCGGCGCAATAAACAGCAATTTGTCTGCTTCGAGTAAGCGGCGGATATTTCCACCGGACTCATATTCATTAAGATTGCGCGCCAGATAGAAAATAAAATTTGCCTTACCGGCCCCCACCTGAGGTAAATTTAACAGGTGTCTTTCCAATGGCGCCTGCCAGCCTCCGGCTAAGCTCAGAGGAAGCTCCAGCAACGTTTTAAAAACCGCTTCGACGGCAGACCAAACCTGCTGCGGCGCCTGCCGCGAAGCAAACAAGGCCAGTTTTTTCTGGCTGAAAATCTCCATGTTTCCACGCGTCTCGAAAACTTGTTTTTCCACGACCCAGCCTCAAACAAAATGTTTAACTTTTACGAAATCACTTGCCCGCGCGCATCTAATACACGTAATTCAAAGGCCTTTTTCAAATCGTCTTCCACAACGCTGCGATCGGCCGCGGCAACAATCAGCATTTTCTCCGGCAAAAGATATTCGCGGGCTACGCGCAGCACATCCTCACGCGTGACGTCCGCAATCCGGTCGCGAAAGGTACGGTAGTAATCATCCGGCAACTGGGAAATTACGATATTCGACAGCCCCAAAGCAACCTGATCGGCTGTTTCAAAAGCAATCGGGAACACGCCGATGAGCTGCCCTTTGGCCGACTCTAACTCTTCCTCAGCCACCGCTTCCTGCCTCATGCGTTCAATTTCCTTTAACACTTCCCGGATGGCGTCGGCGGCGTTTTGCGAATGCACTGCCGCCGTAACAAAAAAGGGTCCCAATCCCTTGCGGTAAAAAAACAACGAATGGGCGCCGTAGGTGTAGCCGTGCTCTTCGCGCAAATTCATATTAATACGCGATAAAAAATAGCCGCCCAGAATTTCGTTCATAACCGTTACCGCATAATAATCGGGATTGTTGCGGGCAATCCCCAGATGCCCCATGCGCAGTTCGGTTTGAGCGGCGCCCGGCTTGTGTACTAAGGCCACTACTGTTTTTTCCGGCTGCCTGAAAACAAGCTCCTCGGCGTGAAGCGGCTCTTTGGGTTCCCATTCGCTAAAAACGGTTTCCATGAAATCAATCACTTCATCAGCGTTCACATCGCCCACAACGATGAGCGTACTGTTACCCGGAATGACATGGCGCTGGTAGAAATCAAGGACGTCGCCCCGTTCAATTTTTTGTAACGATTCCTCCGTGCCTTCGATGGGCTGGCCGTAGCGGCTGTCTGCATAGAGCAAGCCGGAAAAGCGCTCGCTGGCCAGCTTATTGGGCGCATCGACCACACGCAGACGTTCTACCAGAGTTTCTTTTAGCAGGCGGTCCAGCTCCTTTTCGGGAAATACAGAGCGCATGACCATATCGGCAAACACATCCATGGCCGCTGAAAAATAGCGCTTCAGGGTATTCAGTTCCAAATAAAGCGCATTCCAATCCGAATGACTGTTAAAATTGGCGCCTAATAATTCCAGTTCCTCGGCAATCTGCCGGCTGCTGCGGCCCTGCGTGCCTTCCACTAAAAGAGCGGCCGTTAAACCGGCAACGCCTTCCTTTTGCGGCGGGTCCATCAGCGCCGAGCTGTGCACGCTTAACATGACGTTGATTAAAGGAAAACTGTGCTGTTCGGCGATCAGTAATTGCAAGCCGTTTTTAAGACGATAGCGGCGAAAATCCGGAAAATTAAACGGTCGCAGTTCTTGCGGAGCCGGCATGCGGGTGCGGTCAATCTTTAAATTAGTGCTCATTGGCTAAGTAAATCTCCAAATAATAATTTTAACAGGCGCTATTTCTGCTCGCCTTCCGGCAAAAAAACAACCTTAACCAAATTATCATCAGTAAAATAGGTTTGGGACAAGGTGCGAATATCCTCCAGCGTGATGCGGCGATAGCGTTCGATTTCGGTGTTAATCAGCCTGGCGTCGTCAAACAACACGGCAAACATATTGAGTTGATCGGCGCGCGAAGCCACGGTTTGCAATTCATGAATTTTGCGGGATTCTACCTGATTTTTAACACGCTGTAATTCCTTTTCCGCCAACAGGCTGGAACGCAGCGCATCAATTTCCTTTTGCAGCGCCTGCTGGATGGTTTCCAACGAAACATCCGGCTTGGGCGTAATCATGAACACCAGCAGCGAGGCCAATTGCAGAGGCAGCACAATGCTTTGCACATCCTGGGCCAGCTTTTGATCATAAACCAGCGAGCGGTACAGGCGGGCGCTTTTGCCTTCGGAAAGCGCGTCCGAAAGCAAATCAGCCACATAAGCCTCGTGGCTGCCGAACGGCGGCAGATGATAGGCCATGTAAATTCTGGGAAGCTGCACATGATCATAAACGATTTCTTCTCTGTACCCCTGATGGAAGCCGTCGAAATGCGCCTTAACCGGCGGAACGGCCCGACCGCGCGGCAGTTCGCCAAAATATGTTTCAATCAGATCTTTAATGCGCGGGCGGTCATAATCGCCGGCCACCACCAGCGAAGCGTTGTTGGGTACGTAATAGGTGTTAAAAAAATCGCGTACATCCTGCAGGTTAATCTGTTCCAAATCTTCCATGTAGCCGATTACCGGCCAGTGATAGGGAAAGTCCGGCGCAAAAGACAGGCCCAACAGTTTTTCCAACCACAAACCGTAAGGCTGATTATCCATGCGCTGGCGCCGCTCGTTTTTTACCACATCCAACTGGTTGTCAAGTTTTTTCTGATCTAAGGCCGGCAGTAAAAAGCCCATGCGGTCGGACTCCAGCCACAAACCCATTTCCAAATAGTGCGAAGGCAGGGTTTCAAAATAATTGGTGCGATCAAAGGAGGTGGAGCCGTTTAAGGTGCCGCCCACGCTTTGTATCAGCTTAAAGTGCATATCCGCCGGAATATGTTCGCTGCCCTGAAACATCATGTGCTCAAACAGATGGGCAAATCCGGTCTTTCCCGGCCGCTCATTCATGGAGCCCACATGATACCACACATTTACGGCCGTGATGGGCACACGATGGTCTTCGTGTAAAATCACACGTAAGCCGTTCTTTAAATAGTACTGTTCAAATTCAACAGGATGATCGTTGTTCGTCATAATCGGATTTCTTCTTTTGTCAGATAAAGTTTGAAAATACTCATTTAGCGCCTTGCATGTCAATTTATTTACCGGAGCGGCGCCATGTTTGGAAACCGTATCAGAAACCGCGTTGTTTATGACTGATACGGGTAAAAATGGTTTCCGCCGGTTTTCACTGAATACCCCCGGGGCAAGTTGAAAATGCTGATTTACCGGCGCCCCGAGGCGTCCCCAAGTGTGTCATTCCATCCCGATTAACGGGATGCTTTGGCCGGGTATCGGCGCCTCGGGGGGCACGCCGATAGACGGATCAGCCTTCCGACTGATAATATGAATGACCAGTTGAACATAATTAGAATTATTTAAATCGTTTTGCCTGG
>CAZIBE010000179.1:0-3784 GCA_964536685.1 uncultured Calditrichaceae bacterium
GCCTCCTCGGGCCGGTCCAACTGGCCGAGGGTGACGCCCAGGTTGAACAGCGCCTGGGCGCACAGCTCGCGGGTCTTTGGATCAGGGGCGTCTCCGTGGTGGCGCAGCAGCGCCTGGTAGGCGGCCATGGCCTCCTCCGGGCGTTGCAACTGGTTGAGCGCCACGCCTAGTCTGAAGCGGAGGCTGGGGTCCTCCTCCCCCGCCTTGATGGCCCGCCTCCACGCCGTTACGGCCCCCTGGAGGTTGCCGTTGTCGTGTTCCAGGGTGCCTTTCATGCTCCACAGCCGCGCCTGGTCAGGATGCTGCTCAAGGGCGTCGTCGAGGATCGCCATGGCCCCCTGCTTGTCGTCCCGCGCCATCCGTTGGGCAGCGCGCTCCAGGGCAGCGTCCGGGTCGTTGGCGTGCCGCTCGATCCAGGCGGCCAGTTGGCGGTAGGGCGTGACGGAGGCGAAGGGGTCGTCGGGGTCGTTCAGGAGCACCTCTTCCAGGGCCATGGCCAGGCTGGACTGGTAGGGGATGACCTGGACGGGGGGCACGGTGTGATCCTTGCCGCCCCACCGGGCGATGCGCGCCAGATGGCGGGCGAAGGGGCTGCCCTTACCGGTGGGCACGGCGGGGATGGGCGAGACGACCGGCAGGACTCGGGGCGGCTTGGACTCTTGCCGGATCAGCGCTTCGTAGACCTGCTGGCTGCCGGCCAGGCTCTGGTCGTTGAGGTTGAACAGCATGACCACCATGTCGGCCAGTTGCCGGGTGACGACGCCGCCGATCTCGGTGTAGCCGGTGCGGGCGTCCATGAGGACGTAGTCGGGCCGGCAGTGTTCGGCCAGGTGGCCGCGCAGGTGTTCCATCAGCCGCCAGCCGTCGCGCCGGGCGTAGAAGTCGTTCCAGTCGAACTCCTGGAGGAATTCGGTGTAGTCCGGCTGGTCGTGGCGGCCCGCCGGCATCAGCCAGAGTTCACCAGCGGCCGGGTAGTCGGGGGCCGGCGGCGGGCTGGCGCAGCGGTGGCAATAGGCGTCGAGCCGTTCGGGGGGTTCGCCGCGCGCCAGGGTCTCCCGCAGGTATTCGACCACGCCCTCGCGGGGGGCGGCAGGCCCTTTGCGAGAGGTGCGTCCTCCCCGGAAGGCGCGGAAGTGGTCGAGGCCGGGCGCCTCCAGATCGAAATCCACCAGCAGCACGTTCTTGCCCCGGGAGACCATGTCCCAGGCCACGTTGGCCAGGGCCAGGGTGCGGCCGACGCCCCCCTTGTAGGAGTAGAAGGCGACGAAACGGGGCGGGCGGTTCATGAGGCGGCGCCGAGGGCGGGTACCCGGTCACGCCGCTCCGGCAGGCGCCTCGGGTCGCCCTTGAAGTCGGCGATTTGGATGACCCGGGCCACCGGCTCCGGCGTGGTTTCCCCGCTTCGCGCTGCGCCCTGGCCGGTGGCCGCCAGCATCTCCCGGGCGGTGGGGCTGGGATGGAGGCGCATGGCGCGGCCCCGGCCCAGGCGCAGGATCAGCCCCCGCTCCTCCAGCCGCCTGAGGGTGTTGGAGATGTGGGAGCGTGACTTTCCCGCCCGCTCCGCCAGGGTTCCGGGCCGGATGCCCGGTTCGGCGGCGATCCATTCCAGCAGCCGCTCCGCCAGGGTGCCGCGCACGGCCAGCAGGTCGCGCAGGGGGAAACCGGCGCGCACCAGGCCGCGCAGAATCCGGCCCAGGTGGCGCCAGGTGTCGCCCGCCTCGCCTTCGTCGTAGTGATCGGCCAACGGGGCCAGGTCGGCGAAGGCGGCGTTGAGCCGGGCGAGGGCGTCGCGGTTCTGGGCTTGCAGGGCGCGGGCGGTTTCACCCAGCAGCCGTTCCTTGTGGCGTTCGACGGCGGCACGGTCTCCCGCAACCAGGGCCGCGCGCAATTGCCCGATGATCGGTTCCATATCATTCATATTCAGTGAACTGTATTTCCAATTATTGCACATGGGTTCTATTTGTTCACAATTTTGTGAATTTCAAGAATGAACAGGTCCGTATCGTCCATCTGGGCCGGGCCGTGCTTTCCGGAAGTGGGGAGGTAGGCGTGGACCCGTTCTTCGGGGGGAGCCTGCCTCCGGGCGTTGGCCACCAAGGTGAAGGCGCCATTGACGCCCCCCAGCTTCCGCGCCCGTTCGGTAAAACGGCTCAGGCCGGGACTCATGGCCGGGGTCAGATAGCCGTCCACGCCCATCGCCTCCAGCCCCGGAAACTCGAACAGGTCGATGCAGACGGCGACCGCCAGCCGGCCCAGGCAGCTGTCGCGCAAAACGAGCTGTTCGCCCAGGGTGAAGGGTTCATAGAGCCCCGGCGCCTTGAGAGTTGCGAAGGGGGTGCCGGGAAAGTCGCTGGCCGGGAGGTTGAAATGGGTCAGCTTGTCCTGCTCCCACAGAACCCGGCCATCCTGGCCCAGCACGGTGGCGCGGTTGCGAAAATCGCTGTCACCGCCGTGGTGGTGGCTGCCCGCCACCACCAGCCGCAGCCGGGGATCGGGGAGGTTATGGGTTTTCAACCAGGCTTGCAGCGCCTTCAACAGCGATTCATCCACGCAGAGTTCAGGCAGGAGCAGCAGGTGTACCCCGGTTTCGCAGGCCCTTTTCAGCAGGGCTTCCAGTCGCCCCGTCAGGTCGCATCCGGAATCCGCGCCGGTGCAGCGCAGGGGATAGTAGCCGTGTTGCCGGTGGGGACGGTCGGGGTCGTGAATCCACTGGAGGTCGTCCAACCCGGCGAAGGGGGCCAGGCCGACCTTCACCCGGTCGAGGAGGGAGAGTCCCTCCAGCTCTGCCAGTTCGCGCAGATCGAGTCCCAGGCCACTGGGCAGGCGGCGCCAGTGGAACCGCAGGCCCAGGTTCTTGGCGGCGCCCAGCTCTCCGCCGAGTTTGAAACGGCGGCTCGACCGGTAGGCCCGCGCCACCGGGCCGGGGCAGGTATCGACCAGCAGCCAGTATCCGCCGCCATGCTCCAGGGGGTGGCGCCGGGGGTCAGGGACGGGTGATGGGTCGGCAAGGAGACGCCTTTCGCATTCGTGCAGGTAGAGGTGGGCGTCGAGGAGATCCTGGGCGCGGGGTGGTTGGCGGTTCTTCAGGTCGAGCAGCAGGGAGCGGGGAGCGCGTTCCTCCGGGGTCAGGTCCGGGTCGCTGACCGCGTTGAGCAGTTGCTGACGGTATTCCCCGAGGACCGTGGTGTGTATTTCGAGCCATGTGAGGTAGTCCGGTTCCTCGAGGTGGTCGAACATGTGGGAATCTTCCGTGTTTGGTGGATCAGGGACCAATCAATAATCTCACCAGATGGAGACGGTTTCCATAACGGCCCCCGTCCGCCTTGACGCGGCGGCCGGCGGCGCGTATGGTGCGCGCCTTCCGTGGCCCGGGCGTCGGCCCGGCGCGGATCTGGAGTGGTAGTTCAGATGGTTAGAATACCGGCCTGTCACGCCGGGGGTCGCGGGTTCGAGTCCCGTCCACTCCGCCACGATTGCGGCCGGTCCCGGATGCCGGGGCCGGCTTTTTTCGTGTGTGCTGGCGGGGTAGAGGCCTGCCCCTTGCCCGGTGGGCCTTTTTTCGTTGCCCTTGTGGTCGTCCGGGTCGGATGGATCGCTTTCCCCATTCTCTGCCCCCCGGTACTTATTCGGGGCTTCCCTTGGTACTATTCGCCGGATCCGTGGATTCGCGAAGGGCTGGCGTAGGACTGTGATTCCTTCACCGCGTCATACGGCTTCGGCGTCTTGCGTCCGGTCTCTGTTTCGAGGCCCCGGATTCAGGTTCCATGCTTATCCAACCCGTCTT
>CAZIBE010000180.1:0-3783 GCA_964536685.1 uncultured Calditrichaceae bacterium
TCCAGGCAAAACGATTTAAATAATTCTAATTATGTTCAACTGGTCATTCATATATATTTAATTTTTTAGGCTATGGAGGCTTCTATCTTAAACGTTTGTAATCATGGTTTTGTGATTTAATGAAAGAGATAGAGTGAAAAAATAAAAAAAGTCTCTGCCGGGAGTCAGAGACTTTCGAACTGCTTAATATTTTCCGATATAATCCTTACCGGTTCCTATCAACTTATCACCGGATTTCCAGCCGGCCGGAGCCGCCTTGCCCGGATTCTTGGCCACGGCTTGAATCGCTTTAATTTGTCGAATCAATTCATGGGCTCTTCTTTCAACCGGTTCGGTTAGCACTTCAACAGCCATTATTTTCCCCTGCGGATTAATAATAAATCGACTGTGTTTATTCAGGCCGTTCTCGGGATTCCACACCCCATAAGTTCTTTACACAGCCCGCTGGAATCACCACAAATGGGATATTCCACGTTTTTAACCGTTGGAGAGGTCTTTTTACACATCCAATGGCTAAAATGCGTATCCGTACTAACGGCAATAACTTCCACACTCATATTTTAAATCGCATCAAACTTTGCCGGTTGTTTTTGCCTGATAGCGTTTTTGAGCAAGAGGGCTTTTAATCAACGGGCAAGCGGCGCAGGCGTGGCCGTCTTCTCCTACGGTTAAGGTGCGTTTAATATGCCGGGCAGTATAAGCAAGAGCGGCCGCTAATATGACCCCTAAAATAAATACTTCCATAATCAAAATCCCAATAATCTTCCACCCTGATAGACCACTAAAGAAGCCACATAAGCAAGCGAGGTTAGATAGGCCATCATTATAAAAGGCCAGCGCCATGAGTTGGTTTCCTTGCGCACAATGGCAAAAGTGGCCATACATTGCATCGCATAAACATAAAAAACCATCAACGAAAGAGCCACTAAAAAATCATAAACCGGTTTCCCGTCCGGGTAATGGTCTTCACGCAGCGCCTGTGTTAAGCTGCGCTGCGTATTGGATTCGCTTTCAATATTGTAGAGTGTGGACAGCGTACTAATGATTACTTCGCGGGCGGCGAAAGAAGTAATCAGCCCTACACCGATTTTCCAGTCGAAGCCCAGCGGTTTGATAACCGGCTCGATAGCGTGGCCGATTTGTCCGGCGTAACTTTGCTCGATGCGTTCTCTGGAAGAAAGCTGTTGAAAATTATCGCCGCGCGGAAAAGATGCCAAAAACCATAGAATGATAGAGACGGCTAAAATGATACTGCCGGCGGTAGCCAAAAATGATTTACCGCGGTCATAAATCTGCCACCATACGGAACTGAGCAGGGGAACGCGGTAAGGCGGAAGCTCCATCATCATCACCTGAGAGGATTTAGGAGGATAAATCTTTTTTAAAATCCAGGCGACTAAAATAGCCGTAAACATACCTAAAAAGTAGACGCCCGTAAAAACCATGCCCTGCAGCGACATAAATCCGAAAAAAATCTTATTGGGTACAAAGGCGGCCACCAAAAGCGTGTATACGGGCAACCTGGCGCTGCAACTCATCAGCGGAATCAGTAATATGGTTACTATGCGATTGCGGCGATTGTCAATAGTGCGCGCTGCCATCACAGCCGGAATGGCGCAGGCAAAACCGCTCAGCAATGGCAACACAGAACGTCCCTGTAAGCCCAGCTTGCTAAGAAGACGGTCCATCATAAAGGCCATGCGCGCCATGTAACCGCTGTCCTCAAAAATGCTTAAAAAGAAAACCAAAATGATAATTTGCGGAAAAAAGATTAAAATTGCTCCCACACCGGCAATCACGCCGTCGGTAAGTAAACCGCGTAAAAGTCCGGGGGCCATAACCATGCTAATCTCTTGTGACAGCCAGCCGACGCCACTCTGAATTAAATCCATGGGATATTGCGCCCAGCTAAAAATCGCATTAAAAATTACAAACAATATGACCACCATAATGATTGGGCCAAAAATCCGGTGTGTTAAAAAGTCGTCCACACGCTCGCTCATACTGCGTCGTTCAACATCATCCTGCGTAATAATATCGGTTAGATACAGGTCGATAAAGGCGTAGCGGGCGGTCTGTTCCAATGTTTTGTAAGGGAAGTTGTTACGCTGCAAGGCTTGGCGCACCTGCTGAAGAAGAGTTTGTAATTCTTCGATTTCTTCAAAGGTCAAATATTTTGCCAGATAATTAATGTAGCCCTTGTCGCTAAGTAATCGTAAGGAATCTATTAAAGGATGATGATACAGGCGCTTGATCCGTTTACCCAAAAAGGCGATGAGCGGTTGTAAAAATTCACGGTAGCGATCGATTTCCACCAGGCGCGGTGCGGTTTCCGGCGGATGATATTGATCGGGAATTTCCAAAACGGTCTGGACGATCTCATCGATACCCTGACCATATTTTGCCGAAGTAGGGATTACAGCCCAGGCTTTAAGCCGGTCTTTAAGAAGCGTTAAGTCGATTTTAATTTTTTTCCGGATTACTTCGTCGTACATATTCAGTACGATAATGGTGGGCAGGTTCCAATCCAACAGTTGTAAGGCTAAGTAGATATTTCGCGTAAGATTGGTGGCGTCCACAACTACGATGACAGCGCGCGGTCGGTGCTGGGGTTCACGCCAGCTCTGTACCATATCGGCAACGATTTTTTCATCGATACTTTTGGCATTCAGGCTGTAAGTGCCGGGCAGGTCGCGCACTAATATTTTGTGACCTTTTAGCCAGCCCGATTTCTTTTCTACGGTGATTCCGGGATAGTTGCCGACCTTATGATGTAAACCTGTCAACCGGTTGAAAAGGGCGGTTTTTCCGCAGTTGGGATTGCCTACTACAGCAATCCAGGGGGTGTCATCTTTATGTGGGAGGGAGTTTTGCTGGCTTGGGCTTTGCTCATTCCTCAAATCGGCCGCCCCTGTATCTTCTGCGAACGTGGATATGCCGGGCCATATTACGGCGCAGGGACAGATAATATCCGCGTACTTTAATTTCCATGGGATCGCCCAGCGGAGCAAGCTTGATAACGCGAACCGGCGTTCCATTGCTTAGGCCTAATTCGCGGAGGCGATCGTAACCTTCCTGATTATCGCTTAAATTACTAATAGTTGCTTCCTCGCCCGGTTGCAAATCTGTAAGAGGAACATCGCCTGCTAAATTTCGTCGCTGGCCGTGGCGATGGCCTTTTTTTCTTCCTCCGAAAGAGAACATATATGTAATCCCGATTTTCGAATTCTACTGATACGCTTTATCTGACACGCATCAGTTAATTGAGTGCTACATTTGTTTTATATGTAAAACATAATGAATATAACAAAGTTCAATCATACGTGTCAATAGTTTTTAAGACTCATTTTTTTCTCTAAGCCAGTAAGTCTATAATATGTTTATCGATTTCCATAGCGCTTTTCAGATTCACTTTTTGCACGCGGATATTCTGGCTGGCAAGCTTTAATTGCACGACACTATCAGGAGTAACTTCGCCGCGGCTTAACGCCTCAGCAGGCTGCTGCGCCTCTTTGATGGCTTTACGGAATCCGCTTAAGGCTGAAGAAATCATTTGGGTATGATGAATTGCATCGGACATAAATGGCTCCAGGGATTAGATATTTTGTTTACCTAATAGGTCGACATATATTACGGGTAATCAAATTTCGAATTCGTAATGGATAAAAATCCGGCCATTTTAATTGTACTAATGAGTTCACTCTAAAAAAGTCTCTCCCTGTCATTTCCCCACCACGAAGTGGTTCCTTTCCCGTAGGGATCACTCCGTGGCGGAAAACGGGA
>CAZIBE010000181.1:0-3759 GCA_964536685.1 uncultured Calditrichaceae bacterium
TAAATCTTGTGTAAATTCCTCTTTGACCAGGATAAAGACCCGGCGAGCCGATCAATCAATCCAATATCTGCGTCATCTTTATTTTTCAATAATTCCATGTCTACCTACTTCGGGCGCTTAACCACATCTCCGTTTGCTCTATACACGCCTTAGACAGCCGAAATCTTGCGTTGTATCTTAACAGTCCTTAAACTGTGGTTTTTATCGCACCGGAATTTATATGAATTTAGATCGCCGCTTGTTAAAACTTTTGGGAACGGTTCGCCTGCCCTTGTCGGCAACGGTGGTTTCCGGCCTGTTGGCGGGAGTGCTGACTATCGTACAGGCCTGGTATCTGTCGCACATCATCAATGAGGTGTTTTTACAGGGGAAAACCCTGCAGGACGAGCTTTCCGCTCTGCTGATCTTCACAGTAGTCAGCATCGTGCAGGCCGGTTTGCGCTGGCTGAGCCATGTAGCCGGGCACAGCACCGCGGGCAAAATCAAATTCAGTTTACGCCGGCTGCTGCTGAATAAATTAGACGCGCTTGGTCCGCTTTACGCCAAAGGCCAGCGCAGCGGCGAGTTGAGTAACACCATGATGAATGGCGTGGAAGCGTTGGAGTCTTACTTCAGTCAGTACATTCCGCAACTGTTTTTTTCGTCAATCATTCCGCTGACCGTTTTGTTTTTTGTTTTTCCGCAGGATATTCTTTCCGGTGTGGTCATGCTGGTCACCGCGCCCATCATTCCGGTTTTCATGATCCTCATCGGCCATGTGGCGCAATCACTTACGCGGAAGCAGTGGAAAACACTCAGCCGCATGAGCGCTTACTTTTTAGATGTGCTGCAAGGTTTGACTACGTTAAAAATTTTAGGGCGCAGCCATGACGAAGAGAAAAAAATTGCCCGCATTAGCGATACCTTTCGACGGACAACCATGAATGTGCTAAAAGTCGCCTTCTTATCGGCGCTGGTTTTGGAAATGGCGGCCACTATCAGCACGGCCGTAATTGCCGTGGAAATCGGATTGCGCCTGCTTTACGCCAAAATGAGTTTTCAGCCGGCCTTGTTTATTTTAATCTTAGCGCCGGAGTTTTACCAGCCTATCCGCCAATTGGGCGCGCGCTTTCATGCCGGCATGGAAGGCGTTTCCGCCGCCCAGCGCATCTTCGAAATTCTGGAGACGCCTGCGCAAATTACCGGGAAAGCGCTCCCACCCGCTGCCTGGGACATCAAGCCAATCATCACCTTTAACAACGTCAGCTACGCCTATCCGCAGGCGCAGCAAGCGGTTTTGCAGGAAATTTCATTCCGTATGGCGCCGCAAAGTATTACTGCCGTGGTCGGCGCCAGCGGTGCGGGCAAAACGACGCTCAGCCAATTACTGTTACGCTTTCTGCAAGCGCAAAGCGGCAATATTTTAATCGGAGACCAGCCGCTTGACCAGATAGACCGCCAAGAGTGGCGTAAGCAGATCGCCTGGGTGCCGCAAAATCCCTATATATTCAACCGCACCATTCGCCAAAACCTGCTGATCGCCAATCCCGCAGCCACGGAGGAGCAAATCACAGAAGCAGCCCAACTGGCGCATCTTCATGACTTTATAATGAGCTTGCCGCACGGATATGACACCGAAATCGGCGAGCAGGGCACGCGTTTAAGCGGCGGTCAGGGGCAGCGTTTGGCCCTGGCGCGCGCTTTTTTAAAGGATGCGCCGCTGCTCATTTTAGATGAACCCACAGCCAATCTCGATCCCCAATTGGAAGGACAGGTGCAGCGCTCCGTTAATCTTTTAGCACGCCAACGGACAACGCTGCTCATCGCCCACCGTCTGTCCACGGTGGAGCAGGCCGAACAAATCATCGTACTTAAAAACGGCCGCATTGCCGAAAGCGGCTCCCGCGCCCAATTAATCCAACGGCAAGGCCTCTTTTACCGCCTGCTGCAAAGTTACGGGGGGACGGCTTGATGCGTACCATCGGACGTTTATTGAAATTATCGCTGCCCTATAAATTCTGGATGCTGTTAGCCGCTTTAGTGGGCTTTTTAACCATCGGCAGCAGTATCGGCTTGCTGATGACCTCGGCCTACATTATTTCCAAGGCCGCTTTGCATCCCTATATTTCCGAATTGCAGGTGGGTATTGTGGGCGTGCGATTTTTCGGCATTGCCCGCGGTGTGTTCCGCTATATCGAACGCCTGATTTCGCACGATACCACCTTTAAATTATTAGCCCGCTTCCGCGTCTGGTTTTATCATGCGCTGGAACCGCTGGCGCCGGCGCGTCTGATGCATTTTAAAAGCGCCGACCTGCTCAACCGCATCATGGCCGACATTCAAACGCTGGAGCATTTTTATGTGCGCGTCATTGCGCCGCCTATTGTCGCTATATTCATTTCCCTTTTGATGTGGTTTTTAATGGGCATTTTTGATCCGCTCTTTTCCATTGCACTGCTCGTTTTCCATCTGTTAGCCGCTTTTGCCGTGCCGCTGCTCAGCTATCTGTACAGCAAGGGACTGGGCATGCAACTCATTCAAATCCGCTCAAAAATAAATATTCTCTTAGTGGACGCTGTGCAGGGTTTAAGCGAATTACAGATTTTCGGAGGCACACGCGACCATTATCAGGAAATCGAACTTTTAAATCAGCGCTATAAAAAACTGCAAAAACGCATGTCTTTCATCTCCGCCATGCACGAATCCCTAATCGGCCTGTTGATGAACGGCGCGGTACTGACCATGTTAGCGATTGCCATCCCCATGGTACGGCAGGGCGCTTTGGAGGGCGTGTATCTGGCCGTACTAAGTTTGGGCATCATGGCCTCTTTTGAGGCGGTTTT
Organism: uncultured Calditrichaceae bacterium; assembly: GCA_964536685.1. Classification (GTDB taxonomy): domain Bacteria; phylum Calditrichota; class Calditrichia; order Calditrichales; family Calditrichaceae; genus CAZIBE01. The sequence continues at coordinate 2,823 of CAZIBE010000181.1, forward strand.
GCCTCTGCCGGAAGCCATACAATTTTTAGAAATGAATGCGCGCGCCGGTGAGCGTCTGTTCGAATTAATTGACGCCGATCCGGAAGTAACCGCTCCCGCCCGCCCGCTTGCGCCGCCGGAGAGTTTTGGGTTGCAAATACAAAAGCTAAATTTCCGTTATCCCGGCGCTCTGCAGGATTCTTTAACGGAGATTGACTTGGACGTGCCGCTACGTTCCAAAATTGCCGTGGTCGGCGCCAGCGGCGCGGGGAAATCCACTTTAATTAGCTTGCTGCTGCGTTTTTGGGATTATCATGAAGGTTCCGTTAAAATCGGCGCAAAAGAATTGCGCAACCTTGAACCGGAAGCGGCGCGTGCGCAGTTTGCCGTGGTTTCGCAGCGCACTTATCTGTTTAACGGCACAATCAAAGAAAATCTGCTGTTAGCCAATCCCCGGGCCAGCGAGGCCGAATTGGCTGCCGCCTGCCGTCAGGCGCAGATTCATGATTTTATCGAACAATTAGATGATGGGTACAACAGCTGGATTGGCGAACAGGGTTTACGGTTAAGCGGCGGCGAACGTCAGCGGCTGGCCATCGCCCGCGCCATCTTAAAAAATGCGCCCATTTTAATTTTGGACGAAGCTACCGCTAACCTGGACGCCATTACCGAGGAAGAGGTGTTACATACTATTCTGAATTTAAGCGTCGATAAAACGGTCATTCATATTACGCACCGCCTGAAAGGTCTGGATGCCATGGATCATATTTACGTGTTGCACAACGGAAGGATTGTGCAACGAGGCATTTTTAACGATCTGCGCAGCTCTGACGGATTGTTCCGGCAAATGTGGCGAGTGCAAACACAAACCGCCGTTATTGATGCAACACTTAGCTGAATGTACAAATGTTATTGATTTTAATCTAAAAGGGCGTTTAAAAACGTTAAAACGTTTTTT
>CAZIBE010000182.1:0-3678 GCA_964536685.1 uncultured Calditrichaceae bacterium
GTAGGTCATGTGCTGGCTGTAGCTGCGGAACAGCAGCAGCACCTTGGCCCAGTTGCTCTGCATCCAGCGAGCACGATTGGCGTTGCTGTAGTCGAAATGCGAATTCCACGTCGCTTCGGCCGCTTCCTGCATTGCCGCCTCGGCGCTGTTTCCGTTCGCCCGCGCCAGACGGTAGGCCGCCAGCAGAGTCGCCTCCCGGTTGATAACCTCCGCCTCGTGGAACAGCCCCCCCACCAGGTGCATGGCCTTCTCCGCTGCCGGGCTGTAATGGGCCGAATCGGTCTCCGCCATCCCCATCAGCATCTGCGCCTGGGTTGTATCGATCGCCCCGGTGTCGTGCCAATACCGGAAGGCCGCCCGCTCCTCGTCGCTCAGGCTGGCCCAGCGGCTGTAATCGCCCCGCTCGCGCCACTTCATGCGCGCCGCCAGCACCTCGCGCCCAGCCCGCGCCAAGGCGGCGGCCGCCTTGCCCGCCCCGTACCGGGCGCCCAGCTCCGGCAGCGCCACCACGGCGGTCTGCGACAGGTTAACCAGCGCAGCCGCCGGGCTGGCGCCCAGATACCAAACGAAACCCAGCGAGGTAGCCCAAGCCGTCCAGGGAGACCCTTGCGGATTCATCAGCCACTCGAAGCGCCGGCGCGCCTCCTCCAGGATGTCATCGAGGCGTGTGGCATCCTCCCCGCGCCGCTTGGCCATCTTGACCCGCTCCTCCATCGCATCCAGTGCCTCGGTCATCGTCGGCATCGCCTCCATGCGCGCCACCTGGTTGGCCTGGTGCGCCATGTTGAAAGCGAAGGCACGCAGCGCATCCCGGCTGTAGCCGGGCGTCTTCTTGCGGTGGATAAAATGGATGCGGTTCGACAGATAAGGCATGGCCTGCAGGAAGGTCTGGTACACCACATCGGCCGCGGCACCACCGGCATGCTCGCCCATCTTGTCCTTGAGCTGCTCGACGACCTCCGCCACAAAGCTGTCCGACACTTCCTGGAGCTGCCGGCCCATCTCAGAAGTCTTGCCCTGGGCGCCGATCACCCATCCCTCCGCACGGATATCACGCAGCGCCCGGCGACGCGCCCCAGGCGTGTCGAACAGGTAGAAAGCATGCTCCTTATCCTCCCCCTCACCGCGCGTGGCCACCACGTAGTAGCGCCCGAAGCGCTGCAGCGGGAAATAGGGTCCCTGCGCGCGGGCCTGCTCGAATTCCCGCCGCACCCGCAGGATGGCCGCCTGCTTCGCCTTGTCGGCCAGCTCCGCTGCCTCGATGCGGTCAACCAGCGCCTGCTCCATGCGCTCTGACATCCGCTGGTAGGCATCGCGCGCCTCGCGGTAGATCGCCTGCGCCTCCGTCGGCAGCGCCTGCCACTGGCGCAGCAGCTCCGGGTAGGCCTTGGCTCGCGCCCGCTCCTGCTTGATCTTGCCCTTCAGCTCGCGCAGCTCCGCCTGCCACTGCTGCAACATGCGGCCCTGCTCGCCCGGGTTCGACTTGATCAGGCGGTTGATCTGCCGGATCCGCGCCTTCGCGTCCTTTATGTCCAGCACCGGCGCATAGGGTTCGGCCGGGTCCACCCCGGCCTTGGTCGCCTCGTGCATCATGTCGGCCAGGGCATCCGCCTGATCCTTGGGCAGCTTGCGCCAGCGCTCCGTCAGGGCGGATGCCTCGTCCGCCATCTTGTTGCGCTCGATCTGCATCCGCTGCATGCCATCGACCATCCCACGGATCCCCGGCAGGTCGCGCCCGGCAACCTCCGCCAACTGGCGCAGTGTCAGGGCGCCCAGCAACTGGCCGTAGGCCGCCTGCCAGCCGTCCTTGACGGCCTGCTTGAGCTTGTCGAAGACCGACTCGCGCAGCGCCCCGGCCTCCCGCTCGATGTCGCCCAGGCGGAAGCGGGTATCGACTGGGGTTTCGTCCGTAGCTTTCCGCTGGAGATTGAACTCCTCCACCGCCTCGGCTATATTCATCACAGCCCCTGCGGAGCGGATTGACCCCAGGGCCACCCCATCCGAGGTGGCTGCTGCTTCAACCCACCAAGCCGCAGGGGTTTTCTCGTTCAGCTCCACCGACTCCACGGTATAGAGCGGGTTGAGCTGTTTCTCGGAACGGGTCTCCTTCACCGTCATCTTCACGATGGCCGCGCGCGCCCCATGCACCAGCGGCGTGAACAGCCGGTGGATGGCCACCAGACGACCGCTTCCTTCACGATCCGGCTTCGACCATCCCAGGATGGCGCGCTCGAACAGCACATCCAGGTTGGCCACCGCCAGCGCATGACCGGCCGGCGTCTCCGACTTCTCCACCGCCTTCCGGCTGAGCATCTTGTCCAGGGCGTTGCGCGACACCGTGGCCTCCAGGCCGCTGGCCGCATTGCGCAACACCTTGCCCTGGAATGCCCTTGCCGCCTCGCGCGCCTCGGCGAAAGTGGAAGCGTCGCGCGGCACCCCGTGGACCGGATCATCCTCACTGAGCTTCAAGGCGGCCTTACCCTCGCCACCACTTTGGTCTACACTTTCAGGCGAAGCCTTGGGAACATCCCCGGAGGGGGATGTAGGAAGCGACGACCCACTGCCCTGTGCCGCCAGGTATTCGGCGATGGAGAGCTGTTCAGGTGTCTTGCTGCCCACGATTCGCTCTGGGATGCGTCCGACCTGACCCAAGGCTTTCTTTTTGGCCTTCATCTTTTCCCGCACGCTGCGCTTCAGGACCGGATACACCGACACGATCCGGTATGCGCCATCGATCTCTCTTCGAAAATCGATGCGCAAGGAAGGCACCCCACGTTCGCCTTGCCGGAAGACGGTGATCCGCCCATCCGCGTGGGGATACCAGTCATCCGGGCGTTTGAGCACGAACTCCACGTCCTGGCGTACCTGATCCGCCGTGCGGTAGTGCTCGGGATGGCGCCGTTGCAGCGCCCCGTAATCGGCCTCGAAGCGCGCGGAGGTAAAGCCCATCCAGCGGATCGTGCGCTGCGGGACCTTGACCTGTTCCCGGTTGGGCACCCGCCCCATACGCGCCAGCCTGGCGCCTCCAATCAACCGCATCCCCCGGCGCTGCCGCCCCCGCGCGCGCAAACCCTGCTCCCGCGCGCGTTTCGCCAGATAGGCGATATCGGCGGCGTTGATCGCCGCCAGGGACACCCAGCCATGCTCGCGCAGCCAGGCCCGCACCGCGCCAATCAGCTCGCGCAGCCGGTCCTTGATCTTCCTCGACTTCACCTCCCCGGTGAAGGCCAGCATCTCCTCCACCAGGATCTGCACCCGCTGCTCGCGGGTAAACACCGGCCGCCCCTGCGCATCACGCGCGTTCACCCCCTCCAGGTAGGGCCGCAGCTTCTCCTCCAGGCCCAGTTGCCGCAACGTCTTCTCGAAGCCGTTGCGCCCGCCCATGGCCCGGTACAGCCGGTTCGCGGCGCGCAGTACGCTCCGGTCGCGGTACATCTTGAACACGCTGGCCGGAAGACCCCGGTGCGTGGCCTCGTGGAACAGCGTCGCCTCCACCACCGCTTCGCTGGTCATGCGCGACCGGATGAGGTAGATTTTCCCGTTATGGATCAGGCCATTGACATCGCTGCCGTCGCTGCCCTGCTTGCGGGCTTCTTCCTGTATCGCCGCCGGAAGGTCCGCAAAGGTGCGCGCCACGACGATCCCGCCGTAGTCGATGAGGCCATCGTCAACCACCGC
>CAZIBE010000183.1:0-3530 GCA_964536685.1 uncultured Calditrichaceae bacterium
GGAAAACGGGACGGCCTTTGCCGCCACGGAGCAAGGCGACGAGAAATCCATTGTTTTTATTTAGGATCTAAGATTTCTCGCTGCGTTCGAAATGACAAAAACTGGTTTTTAGAGCAGACTCAATAATAAAATACATTTTAAAAGTCGCCTTCCACACCCAAACCGGGCTTGTCGTTAAATACAAACTTGCCTTTGTCCACTTTAACGCCGCTGAAGGGATCGTTTTTAATCAGCAAATTACCGTCTAAATCAGCCCAGTCCACAAAGGGCGTCAGATGGGCCGCGGCCGAGATAGCCACCGAGCTTTCGATCATGCAGCCCAACATGATTTTCATACCCAGCGATTTGGCCATGCCGATCATGCGCACCGCTTCCTGGATGCCGCCGGATTTCATCAGTTTAATGTTGATGCCGTCGTAGGCTTTGGCCAGCTTGGGAATATCGGCGGCGGTTTTTACCGCTTCGTCGGCTACGATGGGGATGCCGGCGCGCTCGCGCAGCCAGGCCGTTTCTTCGATCATCTCCGAAGGCATAGGCTGTTCGATGAATTCCACGCCCTGACTTTTGAGCCACAAAATGCGTTCCAGCGCTTCTTCTTTGGTCTTCCAGCCTTCGTTGGCGTCTACGCGGATGGGCTTGTCGGTAACGCTGCGCACGGCGCCGATGATCTCTTCATCATTGGGCTTGCCCACCTTTACCTTTAGCAGCGGATACGGTTCGGCTTCGCGCACTTTTTGTTTGATCACTTCCGGGGTATCGATGCCGATGGAAAAAGAGGTCAGCGGGGCGTCGGCGGGATTCAGACCGTAAAACTTATATAGTGGTACGTTCAGCGCTTTGCCTACCCAGTCCATCAAAGCGATATCCAGGGCGGCTTTGGCGCAGCTCTGCTTAAGGATTTTGGCGTCCAGCGCTTCCTTAATATTTACAAAATGGAAGATGTCGTTCTCTTTGAACACATTGCGGGCGGCGTTGATTTTTTGCGTAGTCAGTTCGTCGTTCTCTCCGTAACGCACGTTGGGCGCCGCCTCGCCGTAGCCCACGACGCCGTCTTTTTCGATTTTAACAAAGACGTTGTTTTTAAAGTTGCTGGAATTGCGCGAGATGGTCCAGGTGTGGGCCAATTCCAGACGTTTGGTTTTAACGGTAATCATTATATCTCCTGAGCCTTTTGAGGATGAGGCTGATTTACTGCCTGTTCCGCCGTACAGGGAATTGAATAATGAAAATCCCAGCAGCGTACTGCCAGATAAACTTAAAAACTCTTTTCGGGTGATGTTCATTTTGCATTCTCCTATCTATTTATAATGCGCATGATTTTTTTAAGCGTGCGCGTACGATATTTATTATAGTTTGCCGCCGTGGAGTCAAAACTGTTGACGTGCACGTCGCTGTCCTGATGAATAAAATCGTAACCGCCCAGGCTAATACCCACATGGGTGATATTTTTGCCGGAACCGAAAAAGAGCAGGTCGGCCGGCCGCACGTTGGAAAAATCTTTTTCGGGTACGATTTTTTTGCCCACTATGGCTTGTTGCCGGGCGTCGCGCGGCAGCAGCAGGCCGTTCGCTTCGAAAACAGTTTGCGTAAAGCCAGAACAGTCGTTACCCACGGAAGAGTTGCCGCCCCAGAGATAGGGAATGCCTAACATGCGTTTAGCCGTGGCAATGATGGCCTCGGCGGTTAACTGTTGTCCGTCCACATTTCCCTGAAAGGGCGCGATGTGTGCGGTAGGAATGTAACCCTCATCGCCTGCAGGCAGCTGCACTTTGCTCCATTTGCGGCCGCGTTTAATTAGTTTTAAATGGACGTTTAAAACAGCGCTGGCCAGAGCTTCGGCCTGCACATCCGGACGGCGGTAAATTTCAGTGAACAAAGCGGTCACGCGCGCCAGCGGACTCTCCGTCCAGGCTTTTAATCCGCTTAAGTTCAGGCGCGCAAAAGCATAGCCGCTAATCCAGCCTAAATAGCCGTACTCGGTTTGCACCAGATACCAGCTTTTTTCCTGCTTGAGCAGTTTTACTTGATGACCTAAGATAACCTGATCCACCATTTCAGCGGCGTGTCTGGGCTGGCGGCGCAGCGGCGTGACAGCCAAATTTACCAGAGCGTAAATGCTGTCGCCCAGAGAAGCGTCCGGTAGCAAGCGCAGGTTTTCCTGATAAGCCGAATGCCCGAACAGGGAGTCGGCCAGATGCAGCACGGCCTGTTTGGCGGCGGGTTTGCTGGTTTCGCCCTGCACCAGCCACTGGCTGCCTTGCTTGTTTAATTGAACGTCGAATACTTCCAGAGTGCGATCCGGAACGTAAGCGGCCTGGATGGAATGAATTCTGGCCGTCCATTCTTCGCGTATCTGCTTATCCGTGGAACAGGCAGAGATAAGCAACAGAAGAGCAAAGATGGCCAGAAGAGATGATAATTGTTTCATAAAATTCCTCAGGATTAAAATTTAGTTAATTTAATAAATGAACAAACTATAGGCAATTAATGATTTTTTGTCGGACGGGGAATGGGTTTTGAGAAAATTTAATTGAGTTATGTGTCAGGATGCAGGTAGTGAGTAGAAAGAAAAGAGGAATTAGGAATCAGAAAATAGTAAACTGGTATCCAGTATCAGGCGCTAAGTAGAATGTGAGAAGTAGCTCGACTCTCCGAGTCGTGAGAAATTTGTATATGTAACGGGCCGCCGGTTAAAACGGCGATGGCCGGCGCGAACTCTTTCACTGAAAGATCGCCGTCCAGCACGGTTATTATATCCACCGTCCAAACGGGATTGGCGTCGGAAAGATCGCAGGCGGCCGTATAGAGATAGGCGCTGGAAGTACCGTGCAATTCCAGCCAGGCCACAAACAATTTGTAATCGTAATAGGCGATGGAAGAATAGGCGCAGCGGACGTTCTCACCGGAAGGGCTGGACAAGGTCGTTTCCTTATCCCAGTTCTGGCCGCCGTCTGTGGATTTGGTGTAGTAGATAACGCCGTTGTCTTCATAAACCAAATGCAAATAGTCGTCGGCGTCTTTGGCCAGGCGCCGCCCGCCGTTGTAACCTGTGGCACGGGCTACGCTGCTGGCCAGATGGCCTTTGTACACGGCCGTAACCTGCGCGTTATCGCCGTGAAAGACGACCGGGCTGGTATAATACTCGCTGTTGCCGAAAAATTCCGTATGATCCGGCTGCGTTATGGTAGCCTGGTCGTTGGTCTGCCAGTTAGTAAAAAAATGTTTTACAATCTTACTATTTATAGATACGGATTGCTTTTGGGGGGCGCGGACAGAATAATAATTGGGCTTATCGACATCCAGATTTAGAAAAACGCCCTTATAGTCGTCGTCGGAATTAGCGGCGATATCAAGCTGTTCGTAATCGTGCCAGACGGCGTTTGCGCCGCGGTTTTGCTTGACGCCGCCCAATTCCGTGCCGTCGGCGTACCAGGGGTTTTTAAGGCCGATTGTAACGCCGCTGCCGCCGGAAATAAGCTCGGTTTGCAGGGAGGCGCTGCAAACGGATTTGGTGTTTGTTTCTATAGATT
>CAZIBE010000184.1:0-3514 GCA_964536685.1 uncultured Calditrichaceae bacterium
TTCCGGAATATCCGGCCGGTTGATAACCTGATAGCCCTGTTCCTCCAAATGATCGGCCACTTCGTTCCATGTTTCCAGAGATTTTCGGGCCTCTTCTTCATTCAATAAAGAGATGGCAAATCCGGCGTGTACGATGACGTAGTCGCCGATTTTGGCCTCCGGAACATAGGCCAGACAGGCTTTGTTAACTACGCCGCTGTATTCTATCTTACCCATGGCGATGCCGTTTTCGTCGATTATCTCAATGATTTTTCCCGGTACAGCTAAACACATAAAAACCCCTATTAAAATTACGAATTACAATAAAAAAACAATTAGTGAATCATTGGTTGCCTGGTTCTTGCCATCAGATTCCCTGACTATATTTTACTTCCTGTTGTTCATGAAACAGCAGACTTTGAGCGACGGCGGCTTGTCCCAGAGATAGCCCGCCGTCATTGGCCGGCGCCTGACGCTGCGTAATCACCTCAAAGCCGTGGGCAGTTAACGTTTTGTCCATTTCGGCTAATAAAATTTCGTTCTGAAAAACGCCGCCGCTGAGGACGACCCGGCGCAGGCCGGTTCGGGCGCTAACAATCTCTATCAGGGCGTTAAATAAGGCAATCAGTGTTTGATGAAAACGGGCGGCGATGTGCGCAAAAGAGTGACCGGCTAATACATCCTCCGCCACTCCGCGAATAATAGGACGCAGCGGCACGGCCTCAAGCTGCGCTGCAAAATCATAAGGCGGCGCCTGTAAATCCTGCACGGCCTGCGTCATTTCGATGGCTGCCTGTGCTTCATACGCCACGGACAGACGTCCGCCGCTCATGGCGGCCACTCCGTCGAATAAGCGTCCGCAGCTACTGGTTAACGGACAGTTTAGGTTTTTATCTAACATCATTTGCACCGTTGAAGCATTCACCCGATTTAAAAAGGGCAGATCGCGTAATTCATCTCCAAAAGTATGGCGCAGATAACTCAATGCCATGCGCCAGGGGTGTTTGATGGCCGCCTCGCCGCCGGGCAGGGGAACAGGCTCCAGCCAGGCCGCGCGTCGGATATTAGTGTAATCGCCCGTTAAAATCTCGCCGCCCCAGATGGTGCCGTCGTAACCGTAACCGGCGCCGTCTAAAATCAGGCCGATTACGGGTTCTTCCAATTGCCATTCGGCCATCACCGAGGCCAGATGGGCGTGGTGGTGCTGAACCTTAATGATTTGTTTCTGCGGTTGTTCCAGCGCCCATTGTGTAGCCGAATAGCCCGGATGCATGTCACAGGCAATAACCTGCGGCTTAGTTTCGAAAATGTTTTGCAGATGAGCGACGGTCTGTTTAAAAGCTTCAAATGCCGAATAGGTCTCCAGATCGCCGATGTGCTGACTAAGGAACGCTTTATCTTCTTTAAGCAGGCAAATGGTGTTTTTTAGCTGCCCTCCCACTGCCAGCACCGGCGCACCGCTGCGTTTTATGAATACAGGTCGGGGAGCGTATCCCCGGCTGCGGCGCAGAAAATGCGGTTTATCGTCGTTTAAAAATACAACCGAGTCATCGGCGCGGATAAGAATATCGCGATTGTGCATAACAAAGCTGTCGGCTATGCGGGCCAGGCGGCTGCGGGCGTCTTCATTTTTGATAGCAATAGGTTCGTCGGAAAGGTTGGCGCTGGTCATCACCAGAATAACCGGTTGGCCGGGAGCCATCTTTTGCATTTGATCCAAAAGGAGATAGTGCAGCGGCGTGTAGGGCAGCATAATGCCCAGCCGGCGGTTGCCGGGAGCGACTTCATCGGCTACCGGTATGTGTTCTTTTTTGTACAACAGCACAATCGGTCGCTGTGGACTGATTAACAGCTTTTCGGCCGCCGGCGTTACGTGTACTATCCGCCGCGCAGCATCAACATCAAAAACCATCAAGGCCAGCGGTTTTTGATAGCGATTTTTCCGTTGTCGTAATTTGGCCGCTGCCGGCCCGTTCGTAGCATCCACCGCCAGATGAAACCCGCCTAAACCTTTAACGGCCACGATGCGGCCGGCCATTAAATCTTTTGCTGCCTGAACGATGCTGGCCTCGTCTCCCTTGATGGGTTCGGCCTTTTCAGCCTGTTCATACCACAGGTGCGGTCCGCATTCTGCACAGGCGTTGGGCTGGGCATGAAAACGCCGGTCGTGCGGATTGTTATATTCTTCATCACAAGACGGGCACATGGCAAATGCGGCCATGGAAGTTTGTGCACGGTCGTAGGGAATATTTTTTATGATAGTATAGCGCGGCCCGCAATTGGTGCAGTTGATAAACGGATAGCGGTAGCGGCGGTCGGAAGGATCGAACAACTCCTGCAGGCATTGATCGCAGATGGAGACGTCCGGTGAAATTAGCGTTTGATTATCGAAGCTATTCTGAGACAATACGATCCGGAAGGCGGTTTCCGCCCGGGCGGGAATTTCCTCAGATTGCAATGAGATAATTTCGGACAGCGGAGGAGCCTTATCCTGAATGGCAGCGATGAACGCTTTCAGCGCATTTTCGGCGCCCTGAACTTCGATGACCACGCCCGCGCTGGTGTTGGTGATAAAACCGTCCAATCCAAACTGTTGCGCCAGATTAAATATAAACGGGCGGAATCCAACTCCCTGCACGATGCCGTTAACGCGAATCAGATATCGTTTGGCGTCTGATTGGAACTTTCCGCTAAACGATTTATCCTGTTTATTTTTGATTTCGTAACCAATCATACCACTTGTCCAATCCCTGGCCGGTTTTCGCCGATATCTCAAAAAATGTAAGATTTGGATTTATTTTGCAGGCAGAATCCTTGCATTTCTCTACATCAAAATCCACATAAGGCAGTAAATCGATTTTATTGATTAAACACAGGCTGGATTGTTCGAACATGGTCGGATATTTCAACGGTTTATCGTCGCCTTCCGTGGCGCTGATGATCACTACTTTGGCCGCTTCGCCCAAATCAAACAAGGCCGGGCAGACCAGATTGCCCACGTTTTCGATCATCAGAACCGAGCCGGATTGCAGCTCCAGATTGGTTATGGCATGATGTATCATATGCGCATCTAAGTGACAGCCCTGTCCGGTGTTGATTTGGATTACCGGACTGCCGGTGGCCTGAATCCGTTGGGCGTCATTCAACGTTTGCTGGTCGCCTTCGATGACGGCAAAATGGCGCTCCTTCTTTAAATCCAGAATCGTGCGCTCCAGTAAAGTGGTTTTACCGGAGCCGGGCGAGCTGACCAGATTTAGGGCCAGCACATTTTTACCTTCAAAAAAACCGCGATTCCGTTCGGCCAGCAAATTGTTGCGCGTCAGCAAATCTTCCTCAACGATAATTTCACGTCCGTGATGATGGTGATGATCTTCTCCGGCATGGTGATGCGTATGTTCATGATCATGAGAATGATTTATATCATGTTGACGACCGTCTTTATCCAGATATGTCATGGCGCTTTCACTTTTTCCGCAACCACAGGTATCGCACATAAAAGCTCCCTCAATAAGAAATTTTTAAATTTTGAATATTA
>CAZIBE010000185.1:0-3514 GCA_964536685.1 uncultured Calditrichaceae bacterium
TTGGGCTATCACGTAAGTGATAGCCCAAAATAATTTCAACTGGTCATTCATATTTTTAATAAAAATAGAAAATAAGGAATTACTTAATTCCGAGTTTCCAGTTTGTCTTTACTATTTAAAAATATAAAATATTTTTGAAACGTATTACCACTGCACATTAAGTAGCATTTTGTATCTGGCCTTGGTTAATGGATTCAAGTTTTCTTCGTAATTCAGCCAGCTCTTTTGATTTGAAACTGCTCTTTGTTTTTTCTAAAACTTTTATAGTTTCCGAAATAATATCTAAAAAAACCTTTTCTTTAGGACAGTTGACAAATGTACTAATGTCCTTATCCAATTTATCCCTAAACAGATTATTAATTAGTAATGACACATCTTCGATAGATTGTAAAATATTATTAAACGTTATTTCCAAATATTTTTGAGTGGTTAGTTGAAGACTGAACGGCCCGATTTCAATATTTTTTTGTTTTGTATTGTCAAGTTCGCTGGCTAAGTTTTTAAGCCTTTGCTTGGTTTTCTCAAACGTATCATATAAACAACTTAGATCCATCGCTTTCTTTATGTACTTAAATAATTCATCAATTTCGATGGGCTTAACCAGATAGGCCACTATGGGGAAATCATTGGCCATCACCGCCGTATCAACCGATGGATAGGCAGTGATAAGGATAACCGGCAATTCCGCTGACAATTTAGCGCTGTCTCTGAGGAGTTTTAAATCGTGATTCCCGGGCATTTTGATATCGGAAATTAAAAGATGATAATTATTTTTATGTAGTAGCTTTATTGCGCTGTCATAATCCTCTGCGGTATCACACGTATAACCTTTTTTTCTGATTAAAAGGGCGGTAGAGTGTAAAAAGACTTCTTCATCATCAACAAGTAAAATATTACCTAATGAACTTGAGCCATAACAACCTTTTATATAAATAGCATAAAACCTTAGTAAGAAGTAATATCCCTTTGATAATACGATTATATTAAATATACTGCTAATATTTCATATACAAAACTCTAATTTTCTCAAATACTATCAAAATATAATATCATTTTACAGTTTATTCAATATAAGCCAAATTAAAAGTATATTCAATAGCACTTCTGCCTCTGATGTTACATCGCTGGTAGTACTAATAATAAGCATAAAAGTAAGGGGGCTTAGCTAATTTCACCACCTTGAATGGCTATTGAGCTATAATTATGCAATTATTTCAAAATAATTTAGTCATTTGAGGGAAGGGTAATCTTAAAGGTTGTGCCCTTATTCAACTTGCTGTTGAATTCAATTTTACCATTCAGAGCCATGATATTCTCTTTGGCTGTGGAAAGCCCCAGGCCTATTCCGTTTCTCTCTTTTGCCTTCTTCGAGCTATAAAAGGGTTCGAAAATATGTTGTTGAACTTCAGGAGCAATTCCCTTTCCTTGATCCGTAACCTGAATTATTGCATTTTTATTCGTTTGTTTTGTACTAATTTTTACAACACTCTTGGGAAGAGAGGCCTCGATGGCGTTTTTTATAATATTGAATAGAACTTGTCTTACCGGATCTTCCGGTAGTTGCAGCTTTATACATTTTTCAGGCATTTGCAATTCTATTTGAATATCATTCTCCAAACAATCCGCTTTTAACAGAGATGTGACGTCGTTAATTGTTTCATTTAATGAAAAAATAGCGGTTGAGATTTGGTTAACTTTATGAATATCAAACATCTGTTTGGTTATTTTGCCGATACGGTCAATTTCTTTCTCGATTTTATCTACAAATTCATAGTATGGAATATCCTGAGGGATAGAATCTTTAATTAATAAAAAGGCATTCTTTATGCCGGCTAAGGGGTTGTTAATTTCGTGGGCAATTTTTGCCGCCATAAGTGCGGTAGATGCTAATTTCTCGGAGAGGCGTAACTTTTCCTCCACCTGTCTTTGCTTGCTGATGTCTCGAATGGTTTCTCTTAATAAAACATGACCTTCTAGCTCGATTTTTACAATACTAAGGACAGAAATAAATTCTTCGCCGTTTAATCGTGTATGCATCCATTCAACTTCTTGTGAACCATATTTTATCACATCCCTAAAAATGATTTTTGACTTATCCTCAGATAAAGTACCATCAGGTTGATATTCAGTAGATAAAGTTATAGGGGACATTGAGCACAATTGTTTCTTCGATTCGGCGGCAAATAGCTCAACAGCGGCTTTATTGCAATCAACATATCCTTTACCGTATGAAAATATAAGGATTGCATCTTTTGTGGCTTCAAATAAAGATCTGTATTTTTTTTCACTCCTAAGTAAACGTTCTTTCGCCTTCTTTTGATTGGTAATATCTGTAGTAATAATAGTAATTGCAGCCGTTTGTCCGTCATGCGTTATTGGTCCAAGTCGGCTTAAGAACCATCTTATAGAACCATCGGGTTTGCGCAAGGTAAATTCATGGGAAGAGGAGTCATTGGCTTGGAATACTTCTTCTACTGTTGTCTTAGCAAGGAGCCTATATTCAGGCATCATATACTGGTAAACACTTGTTCCAATCACTTTTTCCTTTGGTATGCCTGTGAGTGTATGATTGATAAATTGGATAATGCCTTCTCTGTCAATCGTGGCAATCGTATCGGGCGCTGTTTCTGAGAGCGCGCGCCACTGGCTTTCCGATTTTCGTAATTGTAATTCAATGCGTTTTCGTTTGGCTATTTCCTGCCTTAATTCCTTATTTGTTTTTTCAAGCTCGCCGGTGCGTTTTTCTAATTGTTTTTCTAAGTTTATGGAATACTCCCTAATTTGGGCTTCCATTTTTTTACGCTCTGTAATGTCTTCTTTTGTACCGATTATTTCAATTACCGTACCATCATTAAGTATTTCAAACGGGGATAATGTTACTTCACACCACCTTCCTTCAAATTCCATTTGATAGCGCACTTGTTCACCGGCAAAGGCGCGTTGGTAGTAAGATGAAATGCTATCCCACATTTTATCCCCAAAGATTTGCCGAACAGTTTTTCCTTTAATATTTTCTGTTGTTATTCCATATTGTTCGGCTATTTTCCCTTCGCTTAAAGTTACAACGTATTCACCTTTACCGTTTATCCTGTAGCGAAAAACCTGACTTTGAAGCTTTTGAATAGTATGCATAAATTCCGCTGCCAATATAAATTTTGCTTGCTCTTCTTTTTTATGACGGCTAATATCACGCACCACAGATAATACCTGTTGATCCTTAAACAGAACAAAGCGCGCCGAGTAATATCGTTTTACGCCATTAATTATTAATTGATACTCAAATTCTTGTGACTGCCTGTTTTGTAATACTTGTTCTATGCAGTCCAGTGTTGGTAGTGCCACTTCTTCCGGTAAAACTTCACTTAGATTTTTACCTATGAATTTGTTTGATGGTATATTAAGTTCTGATGGATTAGATGCACTAAAATCTATAAATTTTCCTTTGTTATCATAAATAAAAATATGAATGACCAGTTGAATTAATTCATTGAAACATGGGAAAAACTCCTTAAAT
>CAZIBE010000186.1:0-3494 GCA_964536685.1 uncultured Calditrichaceae bacterium
CGCAAGGCCAGACGCCAGCCCTTGCCACCGTCGGTAACTCGGCCCGTGGTCATGGCGGTCATGCCAAAGAGCCACCAACGCTCTTCCGGCCGCAAGGCGAGCCAATTGCGAACCGCCACGGGGATTTTCTCCATTTCCATGTCTTCCACCGCCCAGGCCAGAACACAGAGCTCCTTGCCCAGCAACCGATCCACCGGGTTTTCTCCCACCTTCCAGGCGGAGGTCTTGAGACCGTGGGCCTTGAGCCGGGCATTAAAGGCACGCTGCACCTCACTGCGGATGGCCGTCCAGCGTGGGCGTTCCAGCAATACCCGGTCGATGACGGCAAATTCATCACTGGATGCTTGAAGCCCCAGATACTCGCTGATCTGTACCTTACCGGTGTTGGACCGGGGAATAGAGACCCGGAAATGATGTGGGTCAGAGGTGGCCGGCACGCCGAAGCCGAGGGTGGCCTTCGGCTTTTCGGACTTACCCCGCCGTGCGCTTGCTGTTGATCTGCGTGCCGCCGCGGCCCTTGGCATGACCTATTCCTCCTGTACCACATCGCCGGGGCGCAATTCGATGCCGGCGATTTTGGCGAAGGCTTTTGCCTCGAACCCGTTTTCGAACTGCACACCGTCAGTGATGGTGATGGCCACGGCAGCATCATCCTCTTGTAGTACCGAGCGCAGGCTGTTGACGACACCCTCAATCATGGCGGCGGTGATTTCCCGTTCCTGGAAGCGAACGGTAACCGTGTTTTCTCCTTCGCCGATTTCGATGCGTACACCCTTGAAGCGGGTAGCGGGCTGATCCTTGAAGTGGTTGATGACGCCGAACACCCGATCCGTGGTATCAAGCGCCACTCGCTTGCTGATGTTGAGTCGCGCCGGCTTGGCTTCATCGATATGCACGGTTTTGTCGCCACTGGCCGGGATCTGGAAGTCCGCGGTCTTGGTGGCCTCACCGGCGCGGGCATAGACCAACAGGCGCACGGCCTCCGGCCCGATTTCGAAGGGGCCTTCATAGAGAAGGCCGTCCTTGGGGTTGGAGCCGTCGAGGGTATAGGTCATCTCGGCACTGGGGGTGCATTGCAGTGTCACCCGGCGCTTGTCGCCGGCCGGATCGACCTGGCGACGGATCTTGAGATCCGCTACCCAGCGCACCGGTGGCCCACTTTCATACTGCCCGGTCGGATCCTTGACCCAAAAGTAGAGGGTGCCTTCACGGGTAGTGAAGTTGTCCAGATCATCCACTACCGGATCTTTCTCGGAGATTTGGTCCTTTCCCGTGTGGTAGTACACGATAGGGCTCTCGCCGGCATGGCGAGGGGTCAGACTGAGAGTCGTCTCACCTGTTTCCGGATGGGCACCGAGTACTGTGACATTGACAGTGGTCTTTTCCTTGGGGAAGGGGCCCTTTTCAATGTAGCCGTCCTCGCCCAGGCGCCAACGCCCTTGCTTCAGGGCTTCGGTCTTGAGGGTGTCCATGCCGCCGGTACCCGGCATCCATGGCCAGGCTGGATTGCTTTTGGCGCGGCTGACCACGTCCTTCCACGGCGTCCGACGATTGTCCTTGCCAGATGGCCAGAGGTACTCCTCGGCCATGGCGAAGTATTCGTTGAAGTTTTCGGTGAGGTCCAGCGCGAGCTTGTAGTTGGCGCGCGGACTGGCCAACAAGGCCTCGATCTGGGCCTCGGCTGACTGGTCGCCTTCCCCAAGTTTCAGGCCGTTATCGATCGTGACGGGTGCCAGGAATTCCCGGCCGTCAATCTCGTCCACGCTTGGAAAGTAAAGGCGGTTGTACGCAGCGGAGAGGGCTTTGTTGAAGCGGTCCTCGGCCTCTTCCAGACGGTCACGGGCTTCTTCATAGAGGGTATCGCCGGGCTTGAGTCGTTTGTAGATCTGTTCGATGGCATAGAGCTCGCGCAGGCGATCCTCTACCGCATCGGCCAGGTGGCTATCCTGTCCGGTCAATACCAGGAGATTATTCTTCTCTTGCTGGTAATCGAAGAAGTTCTGCAATTCACTGGGAGGGACCTTGCCATCGGGTTTGATGACAATGAGTACCCGTGGGCCACTGAGTTTCAATTCATCCAGTTGTGGAAGAACATGAACTTCCTGCCAGGCGTTACGACGCACTGGCTGCAGAATGCCGGTGAGACGATTGATCAACGCCTGATCGACCTTGGGTTGTGGTACCTCCTTGGCGTTGCGCTCGATCTGGCGCGAGAGGTTCTCGGTCTCCTTGATGAAAAAGCGCTGTTCCTCGCGGTGGAGGTACCAGGCATGTTCACGCAATCGTTGCAGGGCCTCGAGAAATTCGTCCGGTTTACGGTTAGGCGCTGCCAGGAACTCAATGATTTCACTTTCGGATAGGCCGATCCGGCCGCCTACAGCCCGGGACAACGACGAGGCCAGGAGCAGGGTCATTACCTGTTTCGCCGCATCCGACCCCAGTTCGTCATCGATCGTCTCCGCGATGGCATTGCCATTGTCTGCAATATCTCGCGTGACCGCTGGCATCAGCTTCGGTGCGATGCGCTCGATCTCATCTTTGACCTGGTCGTCATTGAGGTCGAGGTGCTGAGTGCCGATAAGAAATACATCGTCGGTTTCGCGCTGCTCGACGCTCTTGAGCAATCGAGCGGTGAACTGCATCAGGCCGCGCGTCTGACGGAAGCCTTCATTCTCCTTGAACAAAGCGACAAGATGTTTGAAAGAGGGATGGAATGGGTAGGTCTCCCGAACTTGCTCGGCAATCTGCTCGATGCTGGCGGCTACAATGTAGCCACCATCTTCAGCTTTTTTGACCTGCTGGGCATATTCCTCGGCAATGTCCGCAATAGTACGCTCGTCGGGAAGCTCGTCGATCAAGCGTTTCTTGAGGATTTCATAGATTTCATTGCCTGCCAGTTGGACAGGCGTAATGGTCATGGCCTGGCGGCGAGTTTCCTGTTGCAGGTTGTCAATGGCCTCGGCCAATGCCTTGGTTTGCGCCTTGTAGCTGCCTGAGAGATTGGCGATGACGATGGCACAGTTCGGCAGTTCCAGGGCCGCGGTCATTAATGAGCTGAGGCTGTACACAACCATATCGGCCAGGGTGCCCTTGCCAAACATCTGGGTGCTTGCGTTTTGCAGGTAAGGCGGCAGCTCGTCCAGAAGAATCAAGGTCGGCTGGTCGCCGATGATTTCCTTCCACTTACGTTGATCAACGGCCTTGGGGCCATTGACCCAGTACTCCTTGATCGCTTCTTCAGCACCCAGTTGTGTGGCAATTTCACCCCAGATGTAGTTGTCCGGGTTGTTGCGGCCATTGAAGGCGGCAATGCGTGCTGATCCAAAATCGATACGGTCATTCAGATTAGCTGGCAGAACTTCGGGGCGAAGATCAGGATGTCGAGCCAACAAGCCCAAGGCGATCATCATGTGGGTTTTACCGCCACCCATCGCTTGGGTGAGCTCGAATACCGCCTGGTCGGATTTTCCGGAGAGTCGCAGCATGCCCTCTCG
>CAZIBE010000187.1:0-3433 GCA_964536685.1 uncultured Calditrichaceae bacterium
CCCGGCATCAACTTGTAGATGCCCCGGTAGATCGACCAGGGCGCCGGCACATAGTCGTGGCGCATGTAGAGCGCCAGCGCATCACGGTTGATATCTCCCACCCAATCCGGGTGCTGGCGCAGCGCCTTCAGCTCGGAGCCGAACAGAAAACTCTTGCCCTGCCAGCCATAGTAGAGCGGCTTTTCCCCCAAACGGTCGCGTGCCAAGGTCAGAATACGCTCTTGTCTGTCCCACAGAGCAAAGGTGAACATGCCGATGAAGCGCTGGAGCGCAACTTCCACCTCCCAAGCCTCAATGGCAGCTAGCATCACCTCTGTGTCCGACTGGCCGCGGAATAACTGCCCCGCAAGTTCAAGCTCCTTACGCAAGGCACCGAAGTTATAGATCTCACCATTAAAAGCGATGACATAGCGGCCAGAGGCCGACACCATAGGCTGATGTCCCGCCGGCGACAGATCTAGGACGGCGAGCCGGTGATGCCCCAATGCGATTCCTACATCCGTATCAATCCAGGTGCCGCCGTCATCCGGACCCCGATGACGAATCGCATCGGCCATTCGCTCAACCAACTTCACGCCAGGCGGATACACATTTATTCCTGAGAAATATCCTGCAAAACCACACATTTATATTAACCAAATCATTTCACGTCCATCCGATAACTCATCTACACTAGCCTTCGGTTGTTCGAAGCAGACGTAGATTTTTGGGGATTACACGGACGATCACATCAAGCGTCAAAACGAGCACGTATCACGACGATCATGAGTTTTTATTGTTCCAAAACTCTATCAAATCATCATAAAAGGACTGATATCTATCTATTATTTGGCTGATTTTAAAATGCTTTTCTATTCGATCCCGGGCCTTGCATCCCAATGCAGCGAGTTCAGATGCTGAAAGGTGAAGAAGCTCTTCCGTGGCAGCTGCCAATGCATTCATATTATCACGCTCGACCACTATCCCTGTGTCTCCGACGATGTATGCAGAATCCCCAACATCGGTCACTACGCATGGTACGCAACAGGCCATTGCCTCACCTAACACAAGGGGGAAAGCTTCTCCATGAGAGGCGGAAACGAGCACATCTAATGCTGCCATTACGCGAGGCATGTCGTTACGGAGCCCAAGCAAATGCACCACACCATCAAGTCCTTCTGACATCACCTTTTTTACTAACGCCCTGTTGTCAGGGTCCACACCTTTGCCGGCAAGAATAAAATGTACATTTGGCAACCTCCGATGAATTTTCGCCGCTGCAACGAGAAAACCTTCATGGTTTTTCAAGGGATCACACCTGCCAATCATACCAACCAATCGAGCGTCTTCTGGCATATCGAGCTCCTTCCTCAATGAAACACGTGCATCCATACGCGGCTGAAATCGGATCGTATCAATGCCATTGGGAATAAAGATCATTTTATCTTTTGCATAGCCTCTAACGGCATGCACCATTATCGCTGCAGAAGAGCAGGAAAGGATGCGGTCAGGCAGCCAAGAAGACAGCAACGCACAGCAGCGGACTACAAAACGCGTTGACCATTTCGTCTTGTCCCTTTCCAGATTGGTGTTATGCAGTGACCAGGCAATTGTTTTGGCCCGCCCCATTTTTGCCGCCACCCCCCCGATCAAATCAGCGTGATACATCCATGTATGAACCACATCCGGTTGCAATTGACGGATATGTCTAACCAAGTGGAAAAATTGGGCAAATAGCGAAAGCCCCGGCCGCATGGGAAATACGTCCACCGGAATGCCAAGTTCTCTTATCTTTTCGCCGATCTCTCCAACATTTGACAGGGAAACCACGGAAGGCTCATAACGTGAGTCCAGCCCCTTTAATATCCGCAGTAACATGAATTCCGTTCCTCCGACCCCAAGGCCAGATATTACGATCAAAACTCTCATGTTCCACTCACAAATATTTTTTTGTCCATGTCGGCGAGACACTGCCAAGCAGGCCTGATAATTCTTTGACATCTGCCGAATAGAAGTCCACCAACTTCAAATAGGTTGGGTCATTGGCATCGAAATCCAGAGTGGGCGCCTTCTGATAATAGATCTTTTTCAGGGAGTTCATCACTAATTTTGGCATCCAATTTCTAATTATTTTTTTTAGTCCGATCACGGCCATATACTTATTAAGTCTTGGATATCTCGGCGAAACAGATGTATTCGCCAGATCTCGATCCAGAATAAACAGAGAAGCATCAACGCCGAGAAATAAGCCAAGCTTACGGGCAAGTGAAGTCGGAGCATTGAATAGTTCTGATTGGTCCATTATAAGGATATTTTCAAATAAGAAAAACTTTAGAAACCTGGAGAGGCCATTGTAATACAGTCCGGATTCAAGGATGCCGTGCTGAGAGACTCCTCCATCCTTCATCACCGCCAATTCTTGTTCCATAAGCATCTCAAGAGAATCCGGGACTCTAGCCTCATTCCGCTCCATCACATAGTGCGACCATGCACGCTCGACCGGATCTCTCAAAAGCAGAATAACTTTTGCCTGCGGAGAAAAGGAAAAAATATTTTTTGCCGCCACACGCGATCGGAGGTAAGTGGGACTAGCCTCCCCGCAATATAAAGACCGTTTTTTACATTTCGAGAAAAGCCTTTTATATAGAAACTCATCCTTGATCAGGGCATTGTGGAGCCCCGCTTTGCGAGATAATGCATCATCAATGCGTGCCTCTGTCCCGGGTTCGATATGCGCCGATACATCCCACAAATCCGATGAAAAATAATTTGGCTCCTTGATCGGCGACATACAAATATCGGGATGGCTATCCAATACGGAATATAAAAATGTTGTACCCGCCTTCATGGCACCAATGACAAAAAGATTGGGGGTGCAGGTCATCAACCTCTCCTGTTCCGGCGCTCTTTTTCTGCAATATACCACTCCATTGCTTCCATCACCCCGTCGGCGAGCTGCATGGTCGGCAAATAATCCAACAATGAGTGGGCCTGGCTGGGATATGTCTGCCAATGAGTGGCGCACATCTCCCGGTCGGAATTCCCGGTAAATAGGTGTGGACACTTCGATAGCGGGATAGAATCCCTTCAGGGTCGAACTCAGTAAATCGAACAACTGATTCAGCGTAGTCCTCTCGCCAACAGCAACATTATACACTTGGTTGACGGCCTCGGGGTTGGAGAGAAGGGCTGCCAGTATGTTGGCCTGCACCACATTATTGATATGGCAAAAATCGCGGCTTGTCTCGCCATCGCCGTAGATGACCACCTGGTCTCCGTCGATCATTGCAGCAATCCATTTGGGGATGACTGCTGCATAGCTTCCGTCGAAATCCTGCCGTTTGCCGAACACATTGAAATATCGAAGTCCAATGGGCTCAAGACCATAGAGATCAAAAAAATTCTTGATTAGCACGAATGTTCAGCCAGTCTCACGGATTGAGACAGTGGCTGG
>CAZIBE010000188.1:0-3360 GCA_964536685.1 uncultured Calditrichaceae bacterium
ATGCCGGAATAGTTGGTTAAATTGCCGCCACTGAAAGAAGTTTTTAT
This sequence comes from uncultured Calditrichaceae bacterium, assembly GCA_964536685.1. Classification (GTDB taxonomy): domain Bacteria; phylum Calditrichota; class Calditrichia; order Calditrichales; family Calditrichaceae; genus CAZIBE01. The sequence goes on from CAZIBE010000188.1 coordinate 48, forward strand.
CGCTTTGATCCGATTTTTGTTTTTCACTTGAAAGGTGCTCCTTTTTTTGTTGTTATTACGTTTCTAACAAACATAATTTACAATAACTTAGGACGCCTTTCAATTTTTTTACTTTAGAAATTTAGGTATTAATATGAATGATCAATTGAGAAAAGGATTAAAATATTGGGGCTTGCGGAGGCAAGCCCCAAAAATTGTTTTAACTGGTCATTCATATTATTATATGTTCATTGTAAATGAGTCATTTCTTTTCCGTAACCTTGTCCACTAAATATAAAATAGATTGATAAGAAATCCCGCTGTGCTGTGTAAGGCCAATCTCACAGGTGCGGCTGGTGGAATAGCCGTGTTTCACTTCTGCCGGAATCTGCTCTTTAAGGCGCTTTAATCCCTCTGCGTTTAATTCCGGATGGGTAAAACCGCGGTCGCCGGCGAAGCCACAGCAATTAGCCTCATTGACGATTACATTTGTCGAACATAATTCAGCCAGTTTAAGAAAATCGTCTTCTAACCCCATTTTTTTGGCGCTGCACACGGAGAAGATAACAACCGGCTCATCAGTAGGACGGAATTCCAATTGCGGTGTTAGATATTTCAAAGTGAATTCGATTGGTTCATATAGTTTTAAACGTCCATTCAGCGTTTCCTTCATGTGGTAAAGGCAGGGACTCATATCCACCAATATCGGGTAGCGACCGTTATCGCTGGCCTGCAGCAGGGCCTGCTCCAACTCTTCGGATTTCTGTTTGGCCACTTCTTTGTAGCCCTTACTGGAAAAAGCCATACCGCAACACAGCCGGTTGCTATTCGGCGGATAGATTACTTCGTAGCCGGCTTTTCGTAAAAGCCGTTCCGTTTTAACATTCAATGGTATGGGTTCGTCATAATCTTTGGAAACACCCATTGCGCGGTTAATACAGGTGGAAAAATAAACTACTTTCAGCGGATTTTCTTCGTTCACCTTTTTAGGCAAAACTGCCCGTCCGCCTTCGGGCATTGCCGGCGTCCAAAGCGGAATGCGCTTACCGGAAATTTTATGTAATGCACCGCTTAAAGCAGACATTATCTGATGGCCTAAAATAATATGGAACAGATTAACCACTCCCAACCCTAAACGCATGGCAGCCGTAATGCGATCCATATTTTGCGCTATCCAGCCGGCAATGCGCTGCGCCCGCGGACTTATCTTCTGACTGCGCAGTTCCTTTATCAATAGTCCTGTGTCAATATCCACCGGACAGCTTAAAGCGCACAGCCCATCGGTGGCGCAGGTTTGGTCGCCGTAATAATCAAAGCGGTCGCGCAATTGGGCCAGACGATGCGGCTCCTCCCCGGAATGTGATAAATGGCTGATTTCGCGGTACACCACGATGCGCTGACGCGGAGATAGCGTCAAATCGCGGGAAACACAGCTATTCTCGCAAAAGCCGCATTCGATGCACCGGTCAATCAGTTCATGCGCCCGGTACAGCGGCTTAAGATTTTTCAGGTGAATACGCGTATCTTCATTTAATAAAACGCCCGGGTTAAGCAGGTTTTGCGGATCAAAAATCTCTTTAATGCGTTTCATTATTTCATAGATTTCACTACCCCATTCTTTTTCCACAAAGGGAGCCATATTCCGGCCGGTGCCGTGTTCGGCTTTTAACGATCCATTGTGCCGCACCAGCACCAGTTCCACCAAATCGTTAATAAACGCTTCGTAACGCTCTACTTCGCCCTCTTTGCTGAAATCCCGTGTTAACACAAAATGCACATTGCCGTCAAAGGCGTGCCCCCAGATGATGGCTTCGTCGTAATGATATTCAGCGAACAGGCCGCGTAGTTCCTGTAGCGTATTGGCCAGATGCTCATAGGGCACGGCAATATCTTCGATTAAAACCGTGGTTCCCTTTTCTCTTTCCGCCGCTACGGAAGTAAACAAGCCTTTGCGCACCTGCCACAAACCGGCTATTTCTTTGGGGTCTCGGGTAAACTCTATTGGTCGCACCAAAGGCACATCCTTTAATGCTTTTTTAATTTGCTCCATCTGCCGCAGCAGTTTTTTCTCTTCAAAGGCGCGCGTTTCTACTAAAAGAGCCGTTACGTCTTCTCCCAATCCCCGTAAGTAGGCCGGCATCTCCTCTTTATCCTCTACGGCGCGCAAGGCCGCACGATCCATCAGTTCGGCCGTAGCCACGTTACATGTTTTAAGCAGCGCAATACTCCGGCAGCCAGTGACAATATCCGGGAAGAGCACCAAACTGGTTGCTTTTAGCGGCGGATCGTCAATCGTCGTAAAAGAAACCCGCGAGATAAAAGCCAGCGTGCCCTCGGAGCCCACCATCAGATGCTTAATAATTTCAACAGGATCTTCAAAATCCACTAAAGCGTTTACACTGTATCCCGTAGTATTTTTAATGCTGTACTTCTGTTTTATTTTTTTTAAGATTTTCTTGTTGCGGCGCGTTTCTTCGGCTAACCGGTTCACAGCCTCTAACAGATCGCCGTTATTTTTACGAAATTCCCGAATGTTCTGCGCATCGGCCGTGTCCAGTACGCTGCCGTCCGGAAATACCAGCCGTATATCTTTTATGGTATGGTAGCTGTTGTATTGCACACCGCTGGACATTCCGGCCGCATTATTAGATACGATGCCGCCAATCTGGGCATGATTAATCGAAGCCGGATCCGGCCCGAGCCGTTTTTGGTAGGGCGCCAGATACTGATTCACACGTGCTCCCAAAATGCCCGGTTGCAGTGTAATATATTGGCCGTCCTCGGCTATATCATATTCACGCCATTCGGAGTTAGCTACCAGCATCAGCACGGAGTCGGTTACCGCCTGGCCGGAAAGGCTGGTTCCCGCAGCGCGCACAGTGAGTGGAATTTGCAACGTATGGCAGCTATCAATGACGGTGCGGGCTTCCTGCTCATTGTAAACCTTAACCGCCAATCGGGGAATGAGCCGGTAAAAACTGGCGTCGGTGCCAAAGGCCAAAAGTCGTAAATCGTCATGAATCAACCGTTCTGTTGGAATATACTTTTTTAAATGTTCATACAGGGTCCGATAGGCGCCGTTCAGCATGTTTCACCTCTTTATGGGACGTCATTGAGATTAAAAGTTGAAATTTACAAGAAAATGTAATTTTAACAAATAATATTCAAAAAAATCAAAGCTGTCCTAAATACATATAAATGGCTTAATTCATGTTGTTTCTGTTGAAGATAGCAACACAAATCAGGCATTTTAAAAAACAACCCTTATGCCTATGTATTATTTTCATTTTTTTATAAATAGCCGCTATCTTTAGATAGTGGGTGATGAAATCAA
>CAZIBE010000189.1:0-3305 GCA_964536685.1 uncultured Calditrichaceae bacterium
AAGATAGAAGAGCGTGTAGATGGTACATATCGACTTATACAGACTAAAGACTGTTTTTATCCCTTTTCAATACAAACGGAATCCTTAATTTCGTTTATACCTGAACGTAAACCCGAACCCTATCAGGTATTAAAAAATGATATACTATTTCAGGCGCGTGGGTTGAAACATATTGCTTACTGTATAAATGAAGACATAGAAAACGCATTAGCAGCATCATCTTTTTATATTATTAGAGTGAAATCAAAAGAAGTTCTTCCAAAATATTTAGCATGGTTTCTTAATCAGCCGACCGCTCAAAATTACTTTAATTTGCAATCAGGAAAAAGCTTGATTTCCTTTGTATCTAAAAGTACCCTATTACGTTTGCAGATAAAAGTACCTTCAATAAAGGTACAACAAAAGATTGTAAATATTAACGTGTTGTGGTTACGTGAACAAGCATTAAGGGAACAACTAATCACAAAACGTGCGCAACTAGTCCGAATTATTAGCAATAAAGCTATTCAGAAATAAAGGAGCATTTTAATGAGTCCACATGTAACGCGTTCTGAAATCAATGAAGTAGTATGGCGGGCCTGCGATACATTTCGTGGGGTGATTGATCCTGCTCAATATAAAGAATACATATTGACTATGTTGTTTATCAAATACATGAGTGATCTTTGGAAAGAGAAACGTGAAGAATATCAAGCGAAATATAATAATGATGAAGAACGTGTTAAACGTGCGCTGAGCAGAGAACGTTTTATCGTACCGGAGAATACAGATTTTGATTATTTGTACCGCAACAGAGATGCAGCCAACATAGGCGAAATTATCAACATGGCTTTGGAAGCCATCGAAGACGCCAACAAGTCCAAGCTGGAAAACGTATTCCGAAATATCGACTTTAACAGTGAACCGGCATTGGGGCAAACCAAAGATCGTAACCGTCGTTTGAAAAACCTATTAGAGGACTTTGCCGATGAGCGCCTAGATTTACGTCCATCCAGAACCGGGAACAGGGATGTAATTGGTGATGTCTATGAATACTTGATTTCGCGCTTTGCAGCGGGGGCGGGAAAGAAGGCCGGCGAGTTCTATACACCGCCGGAAGTTTCCATGTTATTGGCGAAACTCGTACAGCCCAAATCCAGAGATCGTATTTGCGACCCTGCTTGTGGCTCAGGGTCTTTGCTTATAAAAGTCGCCAAGGAAGTAGAGGATGCTAATTTCGCATTGTATGGACAGGAATCAAACGGTTCAACTTGGTCATTATGCGAAATGAATATGTTTTTGCATGGGATGGATTCCGCACGTATTGAGTGGTGCGATACACTCAATAATCCCCGTTTAATTGAAAACGATGAGTTGATGCGCTTTAATGTAGTCGTTGCCAATCCGCCTTTTTCATTGGATAAATGGGGGCAAGAAAATGCCAGCCACGATAAGTTTAACCGATTCTGGCGTGGTGTGCCGCCTAAGAGTCGCGGCGATTATGCTTTTATCAGTCACATGGTGGAAATTGCTTTGGAAGGGGAAGGTAAAGTAGGGGTAATTGTACCCCATGGCGTACTATTCCGTAGCGGGGCGGAAGGCGTTATTCGCAGAAAGTTCATTGAAGAAAACATTTTGGAAGCGGTAATTGGCTTGCCCGCTCAACTCTTTTATGGGACAGGTATCCCCGCGGCTATAATGATTTTTAACAAGGGACGTAAACCCTGGAACTCCGCACAAACCATACGTGATAAACATATTTTGTTTATCGATGCCAGTCGCGAATATGAAGACGGTAAAAAGCAAAACCATTTGCGGGATAAAGATATAGAGAAGATAGTTCCCACTTTTAAAGAGTTCAAAGAGATTGAGAAATACTCACATCTCGCTGCTTTTGAAGAAATAGAAGAAGCGGAATTTAACCTAAACATCCCGCGCTATGTGGATACGTTTGAAGAAGAAGAGGATGTGGATATTCCGGCTGTGCAAAAGGAAATTGAAGCCATTGAAGCGGAATTAGCAAAAACACAGAAGGAAATGAATCAGTATTTAAAAGAATTGGGTTTATTATAGCTTGACTTTATAAAAAGATAAAATTTGCTGTCTAAAAAAAGAAGGAATTTGAATGAGTAAAAGGCTATCAATACCAGAGAAAACAAAGGTGCAATTATGGGTCCGTTCTGGAGGAAGATGTCAATATGATGGTTGTAATAAACCGCTTTGGCAGGATGAATTGACTATGGCTCAAATGAACAAATCGTATATTGCTCACATTTATGGAGTTAATCCGGGAAGTGCACGGTATGATGAAGTGCAATCCCCCAAACTCGAGAAAGATATTCGAAACCTTATGCTATTGTGTGATACACACCATAGACTCATTGACCATGAAGACGTTGCAAATCACCCTGTTGCTCGGTTAGAGAAAATGAAAAGGGAACATGAAGAAAGAATAGAATTGCAAACATCCATCCAGCCTGATAAAAAAAGCCATATTATACTTTTTGATGCAAATATAGAAGAACAACAAGCAAAAGTTAACTGGGAAAAAGCTGCCAATGCGATGTTACCTAATTGGTATCCTGCAGAAAAACCAGCAATAGAACTGGGTTTAACAAACAGTGTACATCATGATTATGAAGAAATATATTGGGAAATTCATAGGAAACAGCTAAAAGAGCAATTTAATCGACAAGTCAGAACTCGACTTATGACAAAACAAATAAACCACTTTTCAATATTCGCTATTGCACCACAACCATTACTTATTGAATTTGGAACACTCTTATCCGACATTCCTGCAACTGAAGTTTATCAACTGCATCGGGAACCACCAAATTGGATTTGGCAGGATCATCCCAATGATTTTAGATATGAGGTAGTGAAACCTAAGGAACTTAAAACCAAGGTTGCATTAAACATTTCACTAAGCGCTAGCATCGACAATTCCAGAATCACAAAGGTTTTGGGTGATGATGTTTCAATTTGGACATTTAGAATTGAAGAACCTAATAATGATTTTCTAAAAAGCCGGGAACAATTAAGGCTATTCCGAAAGTTATTCCGCAAACTTCTAAATGAGATTAAAGCAACTCATGGTCAAAAGAAAGATTTACACATATTCCCTGCAGCTCCTGTAGCTATAGCAGTGGAAATAGGTAGAGTATGGATGCCCAAAGCAGATTTACCACTCTGTATTTACGATTATAATAGAAACAGAGGCGGATTTATTAACGCTTTGTGTATCGGAAACCAGGAGGAATAATTTATGACCTAAATTTCTAAAGCAAAAAAATTGAAAGGCGTCCTAAGTTATTGTAAATTAT
>CAZIBE010000190.1:0-3283 GCA_964536685.1 uncultured Calditrichaceae bacterium
CTTAGACTCATTGGCCGGTATCTCCGTGCCGGTGTGGTCAATAAGGGCCGCTTGGAATCCACCCGCAAGGGTGTACCCCAGGGTGGACCCCTTTCACCGCTTCTTGCAAACATCCTGCTTAATGACCTGGACAAGGAACTTGAGGCAAGGGGTCATCGGTTTGCAAGATATGCCGATGACTTCATCATTCTGGTGAAGAGCCAGAGGGCCGGAGAGCGGGTGCTGGAAAACATCCGCCGCTTTCTGGAGCGAAAGCTGAAACTATCTGTCAATGAAAAGAAAAGCGGGGTAGTCCATGTGGATAGATGTTCCTTTCTTGGGTTCACCTTCTGCAGGGGCAAGATCCGCTGGACGAGGAAGGCCTTTGTGGAATTCAAGAGGCAAGTTCGTCTTTTTACCGGCCGGAGTTGGTTTGTCTCCATGGATCACCGCCTGAAGAAACTGGCGGAATATATTCGTGGCTGGATGAACTACTACGGCATATCTGAATACTACAGGCCAATACCCGGGTTGGACGAATGGCTCAGAAGGCGGGTAAGGATGTGTTACTGGAAACAGTGGCGCAAGACCCGCACCAAGGTCAGGAACCTGATAAGTCTCGGGACATTTGAACGGACAGCAATACTTACGGCCCTAAGCCGCAAGGGATACTGGCATCTTGCCCGTACCCTTGCCACCCAAACCGGGATGACCAATAAATGGCTCGCTGAACAGGGACTGGTCTCCATAAAGGAAAGGTGGATCAGGATTCACTACCCGGCTACGGCTCGGTAATCTTCGTGAACCGCCCTGTGCGGACCCGCATGCAGGGTGGTGTGGGGGCTGGGGGGAGAAAAAAACCCCCGGCTACCCGATTAGCGCCATAAATATTTTTATTTTTTCAAGCTATCTGATAGGCCTCGCTCCCTACCAATGGACTTATTGATTCCCAATCAGACGATTTTTGAGTGGCCTTCCATAAATCATAGTTTCTTTGTAAATTAAGCCAAAATTCAGGACTAGTATTAAATGCTCGTGACAGCCTTAAGGCCATTTCCGGTGTGATAGAACCCCTCTCATTAATTATTTTTGATAAAGTCTTTCGAGATATCCCCAAAACCTTTGATAATTCAGTAATGGTTAAGCCCAATGGTTCTACGTAATCTTCTTTTAATATCTGACCGGGATGGGTGGGCTTTCTTTTTATGATTTTCATAGCGTTTACCTCTTAATGATAATCTAAATAATCTAGATCATAAATTTGACCATTTTCAAATCTAAAAATGATGCGCCAATTACCGGATACAGAAATTGCATACATCCCTTTGTAATTTCCTGTTAATTGATGTAAATTGGAGCCTGGCCATTGCAAATCTCTTAATTCTGTTGCTGCATGTAATCTGTCTAATATTTTTCCTAATTTCTTAGCATGACCTGGAATGATACCTTTTTTCGAACCCGTGTAGAAAAATTGGTCCAATCCTTTGTGCTTGAACGATTTTATCATAATCAAAATGTAACCTAATGGGTTACGATCTGCAAGAAAAATTTTTCCCTTTTCCAACCAGCATATTGATGCCTTTATCTTTATATAGGGGCAATCATCATTATTTCTGCGCTAACATTTAAATTATACTGCGGCGGCTTTTTGTGACCGCCGTACGATGCCAATCTTTCACCTTGCACGATTTTATCCCAAACTTTCATGACGACCGAATTCGTCACCCTCGTAGATGAAAAAGATGATATAAATAGGGTACAGGCAGGAGGGAGTCTGACAGTGGTCGTGCTAATTTTAGTGGCATTGACCCTGTACCCAAACAGACCTCGCTGTCCGGCCCGTACCCTCGATTGTTCTGTATTATACAATACAAGACGAACGGTAAAAAGACCTGCATTGTGAAAGAGCAATGTAAGGGATTCCAGACGGCGGTGGGCCGCCTCCTGCCTGAAATTTATAAGGCAAGAGGAGGTAAGCCTATGGAAGTCATTGTAAAGAAGAGTGCGGGATTAGATGTGCACAGGAAAAGTGTGGTAGGCACGATAATACTGGAGGATGATGAGGGTAATTTGCATGTGGAGACCAGAGACTTTGGCACTTTTCATAAGGATAGAGTACAGTTAGCGACATGGTTAAAGAGCAATGAGATAGAATTGGTAGTGATGGAGAGCACGAGTGTATATTGGAAGGCCATATATGAGGCATTAGAGCGGGAGAGAATAAATGTTCATGTAGTGAATGCTCGCCATGTCAAACAAGTTCCTGGGCGCAAGACAGATGTGCAAGACAGTCAGTGGTTGGCCACTTTGGCTCGTCATGGTCTTTTACGCCCTAGTTTTATACCACCGAAGGATTTACGGGAGTTGCGGTTATTGACTCGTCGTTGGCAGAAGATCCAGGGGATGCTTGCTGGAGAGAAAAATCGTCTTCATAAGGTCTTGGATGATGCTGGCATACGTCTTGGCACAGTAGTAAGTGATATAAATGGCAAATCAGCTCAGGCTATTATTGATGGTTTAATAGATGGCAAATCACCGTTAGAGCTTATCAATTATGCTCGTGGCAGATTAAGGGATAAGATTCAAGCATTGCAGGAGTCCCTGGAGGGCGATATTAGCGACGCACATCTTTTTCTTTTGCGTCAAATACGGAGTCATATAAGTTATCTTGAGAGAGAGCTCTCTGAACTTTGGGAGCAGATAAAGGAGAGGATGATCCCGTACAAAGACCAATGGGAGATCCTTCAAACGACACCTGGGATAGATCAGGTAAGCGCAGCGCTACTCATAGCAGAAATTGGCGTAGATATGAAGAGATTTGGCAATGCACACAAGCTCGCCTCATGGGCTGGTATGTGTCCAGGCAATAATGAGAGTGCAGGTAAGCGTAAAAGTGGTCGGACTCGCAAAGGGAATCGAGCAATAAGGCAAGTACTTTGTCAGATATCCAATGCGGCCTGCAAGACTAAGTCCCAATTCAAGAGTAAATATAAGGCGCTTGTGATACGTCGAGGGCATAAGCGCACAATTATCGCAATAGGTCATAAGATATTACGCATAATATATGCACTGCTAAGCAAAAAGCAGCCATATGTTGATCCAGGAGTCGATTACGAGGAAATTTTAACTAAACGTAATGCCCCTAGGTGGATCAACGCTTTAATAAAATATGGCTTTTTATCACAGCTGACACGACCGAAATTAGCTGCCTAGAAGGCATTTTGGCGTGAGATTTAATTAGTTGTTTTTTTAACGGTCTTGGAAGGGGGGAGTGTGTCGGTCCCAACGGGTATTTTCACGGTAA
>CAZIBE010000191.1:0-3133 GCA_964536685.1 uncultured Calditrichaceae bacterium
ACCTCAAATTTATCTAATACATAATCCCTATCAGTTATGAACACACCTTTCCCCTCAAATTCGCCAACAAATTCATACCACTCAAAATTTATAATCTCGAGTCTTTTATACCAATTTAACAATTGAGCCCCACCCATAACTTTTGAAGGAACAAAATCATTTGACTCTTTCATTTCTTTATAAATGTCTTTTTCTTCTGTTGATAAGATAATAATATCTCTATATACTTCCATGTTCTAATCCTCAATAGAGATTTCCTCCACCTTTCTTTGTATATGTGTGTTGCCTAACATATGTTCATATGCAAAATATCTGTCTAATGCTAAATCACATAACTCGTTATATTCTTCTTCATCTTTAGCATATGCCTTTAATACTAACCTAAATGAACTGAACATATTGTTTAGTCTGTTATATTTATTACCTCCTAATATCTGTGAATCTTTCCATTCCCATTTCTCTTTACCTATTAATTCACTATGGAAGTTCTGAGTAAAGTAAATGGTAGTCTTTACCCAATCTTTTAAATAAGCCTTACTATCTTCATAAGTCTGTTTATCGTTCTCCACAACAAACTGGGTAGCATCTATCCTGCCTGAGAAGTGGAATGGGATGAATCTTTCTTTTGTAGCAAGGGTATATAGATTATCAAAGTATTCTGCTTTTTTATCTTTCTTAATGTTTGGTGGTTGGTAATAATCAAGTTCGTTGTAAATAAATCCCATGCTCAACTCTGATAGGTCATAGTTATCTTTTGTTTTATATTTCTCATTACTTAGAGCGTTATTAATCATGTCTGGTCTTCCATCACTTGCCCCCCTGAATACATACTCTAATTTCTCTTTTCTTGATAACTCTAAATCCATCCATTCATCTATTACTAATATTCTCCTCTTATCAAGCATTTTCATTAACTTTGGGTCTGATTTTGGACAAAACACTGCACTATCCCTTAACAAAGTGCTAAACACCTCTATAACTCCATTCTTACCAAACCCCGCACCAGTTGTTACTCTCCAATTGAATCTTACTAAATAACTACCAAGTATAAGTAGTTTATACAATAAAAACTGCTTAGGTTCTGAGTGTTCTATATTGTAAAACTCATCTACCCATTGCCTAAAACTAAATACTTTTTGAGGTGGTATCTTAAACGATACTAATCCACCTTTTGATATTGGTTTATGGTAAACTGTAGTTTGATATGGAAATGGTTCTGTCCTAAGTATCTTTACAGGAAGTAAATCTCTAAGATCTTTTCCTCCCACTTCTTCAGGTAAAATGATTTTATCTTTCTCTACTTGAACCAACCAACCCTGAACTTGATCATACAATGGTTTACCATTAACCCCCTCTCCAATCTTTACTCTAAATATCTTCCTCTCTTGTAAATCATCATATTCTATTATGTTATTATAATTCTCATTTTTAAAATGTTTAACTACCTCATAAGACCATCTCATTTTGACACCTCTCAAAATTCAAACTCGCCCACTTCCATATCCTTTAATGATTTCACAGTTTCTTCTTTTTTTGCTTGTTTTGATACACTTTTTCTTTTTGTTACATTTCCTTTTAATTTAACAAACCTGCTCTTAACTACTGGTTCTCCATCTCTGATCACCAGAGTTATCCCTACAAACAACTCATCACCTTCATTGAAAACATCCCCTATATTATACCATTGACTCATTTTTCTAATTTTGCTAATATTATAGATAACTCATCTATCCCATCTTCAATATCCCCATCAAACATACCAATTAATTCTCCACTTAAATTGTATTTTTCTTTAAGTGCCTCAAAAACCTCTCCCTTTGTAAACCTCAATTCTATAGACTTTGCATGTACCCTCATTTTCCCTCTAAATTATATCTTCAACATCTATATCATCTATATCTGGAGTAGCATCTTTTACAGTATTGAATTGTCTTGCTCCAGCCCCTTTAAATGACTCTGAACTTTGGGGTAATGATTTCTCTGTTATCTTGAATATATTAATCCCTTTTTTCTTACCATCTTCTGTCTCATAAATGTGTGTCTTAAATCCCAATATATTATCAGGTTTTGGATTTAGTTTCTCCTTAATAAATTTATACATAGTAGGAGTCAAATCCACCCATACAGGATCCCCATTATAGTCTTTTGTATTTGGCTTTAAGTATGCTGAGTATAAAAACACATTCCTCATTCCTTTTGAAGTATTTATTTGTATTGACTTAGGAAGTCCTAATTTAATGAACTTAAAATACCATACTTCATTAAAAGGAATTATTGGTTGTCTATTATGGTAAAACTTATACTTTACATAACCGTTATTTTCTTGTTTCATTGCATCTAAATATTTATGTGCCATTTTAATATTCCTCCATTGTATCTTCAAACACCCATCTCTCAAAACTTGGTGAGTCATTCCTTCTTACTTCGAATAAATCTACAAATTTATTGTAGAACTCTTCCCTCTCTTTCATATCTTTAAGAATCTCTAATGCTCTTTTTGTTCTTTCTTTTCTTTCGAAATAACCTTTATATTTATCTTTTGCCATTTTTTATCCAAATATTATATATTTCCAACAAGCTATAATAATACTTATTACAAAAAAAAGTAATAATTTCCCTACTGCTACTCCAAGTTCATATGCTCGAACTTGTGATGTTTCTTCATACTTTACTTTTTCTACCATTTTACATCAATAATAATTCTTCCAACCTCTCTCTGTTTATATACTTTTTTAATATCTCTGGGAAATTATCATGAATTACCTTAATAATCCCCTTAGAGAGTAAAATACCATCCGACTTTAAGATGGCTTCAAATAATTCTTTACTCTTTGGTTCTTTTACCATTACAAACACTATTAAGTTGTATAAATCATTCATTTTAGTGTGGTAATGATTAAGTTTTGAGAAGTCATATTTGAATACCTCTCCTTTATGACCTAAATACTTATCCAATACATCTTTGAACTCAGCTATTGCTTTACTCTTTTCAGTTTTGATAAGCGGGTCATAAATCCTTTTAACAATATTTTTTGCTACTTTTTCTTTCAAGGTAATAATAGGTAATCAAGATTTATATATAAACTTTTTTTATCACTTAAAAGTTACAAGATTCCTTTAAATACTTCTATCA
>CAZIBE010000192.1:0-3123 GCA_964536685.1 uncultured Calditrichaceae bacterium
AAATTTACTAGCCAAACAGTATGTAATCGCAACGGCAACCACCGGCGGCACCTACTATCCCGTAGGCGTGGCCCTTGCTACGCTAACCAGTATCAAATTGCGGAAAAAGGGAATCACCGCAAATGCCATTAGTTCTGCCGGAAGCGGTGAAAATGTGGATATGTTGAAAAACGGCGAAGTGGATTTTGCCATTTTGCAGGGATTATTCGGCGCTATGGCATATAACGGCAAAATGAAATACGAAGGCAAACCGATGAAAAACATGCGCGCCGTTACCATGCTATGGCAAAATGTCGAACACTTTGTGATTCTAAGTAAGTATAAAAAGACCGGCACCATTACCGACCTCAAAAATTTTAAGGAAGGTTTTTCTATCGGCAAGCGGGGCAGCGGCACGGAAGGCAGCGGGCGCGTCATTCTTTCCGCTTTTGGTATTGAACCCGATAAGGATTTTCGCACGGAATATTTAGGGTACACGCCTTCGGCGCAAGCCATGATGGATAACCGCATTGCCGGCGCCAACATTCCGGCCGGCCCGCCGGTTTCGGCCATTACGCAACTATTTGCTACGTTGGGCGCCGACAAGGTCAAGGTGTTGGATTTCACCGACGATCAGTTAGCTCAGGTGCGTAAAGTGTTCCCCATCTGGACGCGCTTCGTCATCAAAGCCGGTGTCTATCCCGGTCAGAAAAAGGATATCAACACCATCGCTCAGCCTAACTTTTTGGCAGTACGTCCCGAAGTTCCGGCAGAAGATGTTTATTTGATTTTGAAGACTATTTACGATAATCTGCCGTTCCTGCATAATATCCACAAAGCTACGATGGCCATGAAACTGGATAAGGCTATCGACGGCCTGGTGGTGCCTTTGCATCCCGGCGCCGTTAAATTTTATCAGGAAAAAGGGATAAAAATCCCCGAAAATCTAATCGCCAAATAGCAAACTAAGCAAGGCGGCTGCCCGGCCGCCTTTTTTATAGCTCTTTCAAAATTGCGTTAATTTGGAGTGGCGCTTAAAACTGTTTAATTCATTGCACTGGAATTATTATGTCCGAAAATGTAAAAAAGACGCAGGTGGCGCTGGAAGAAGATACCGGCGAATCGAAAGCCGTCTTTCGTGTTTTTAGCGGAAGGCTGGCTATATATTTTTATGTGGTCACCATTTTAATGTCTCTGTTTCATTTATATTACAATACCATCGGCGTTATTCCCGATCTGCGACGTAACGCGTTCCACATGTTATTCGTTTTAGGAATCGGTTATCTGATGTATCCTATGTCCAAGAAACACGCCAAGCAAACCCTACGGGCCGATATCATTCTGAGTATCATGGGAATTATCGCCAGTCTGTATTTGGTCTTTTTTGAAAACGCCTTACACGCCCGTAATGAAGTGCCCATTTTGTCGGATTTGATTTTTGCGGCATTGGCCATCGTACTTGTATTGGAATTGACACGCCGGGCGGCCGGTTGGCTGATTCCCACATTGTCTATTTTGGCTTTGGCTTACGGCCTTTTTCTAGGAAGAATGGTGAGCGGTAGTTTTTATTTCCGCGGCGTAACGTTATCGCGCATGTTGTACCGCATGTATTTTGCACCGGACGGATTATTCGGCAGCATTACCACCATTTCATCGACCTTTGTATTTTTGTTCATTTTATTTGCCGCCTTCTTACTGAATTCCGGCGCCGGAGAATTTTTAATGCGTCTTTCCATGGCGCTTTTGGGCAAAAGTAAAGGCGGACCGGCCAAAATATCCGTTTTTGCCAGCGGTCTGATGGGTTCTATTTCCGGCAGCGCTGTGGCCAATACGGTGGGCACGGGGTCTATGACCATTCCTTTGATGAAACGAATCGGTCTGCCGGCACATATTGCCGGCGGCGTGGAAGCAGCCGCATCTACCGGCGGACAAATTATGCCGCCTATTATGGGCGCCGGGGCCTTCATCATGGCGCAATGGACACAAATTCCTTACTATACCATTGTACTGGTCTCTTTTGTGCCGGCGGTGATGTACTTTTTGTCGGTAGCCTTTTTTGTACATGTCAAAGCCTATGAATTTGATCTACCCATTATGGAATCCAAAGATATTCCTAAACTGTGGGATGTTTTGAAAGAGGGTTTCCATTTCATTATCCCTTTGGTCGTTTTAATAGGATTATTATTGTATGGCTACACGCCCACTTATGCGGCATCAGTAGGTATTCTGAGTATTTTGCTCGCTTCCTATTTAAACAGAAAAAACTGGATGAGCCTTAAAGATATTCTGGACTCACTATCTCTGGGCGCTAAAAATTCTATCTCTACGGCGATTATTTTAATTTGCGCCGGCATTGTAGTTGGCGTGGTTAATTTAACTGGCGTAGGCGTTACTTTTTCCATGAGCATCATGGAACTTTCACATGGTTATTTACTGTTAGCCATCGCTTTGGTGGCATTTGCTTCGTTGATTTTGGGCATGGGCTTACCGGTGACGGCTTCGTATATTATGTTGGCTGTGCTGGCGGCTCCGGCTTTGCAGTACCTGGGAGTGCCGCTCTTAGCCGCTCACATGATTATTTTTTGGTATTCACAGGATGCAAACGTAACGCCCCCTGTTTGCCTGGCGGCTTACGCCGCTTCGGGAATCGCCGGCTCGCCACCCATGAAAACCGGATTTGCCGCCTGGAGTCTGGCCAAAGGCTTGTATATTATTCCGATTTTATTCGCTTACTCAAAATTGCTTACCGGAACACCGTTTGAAATTGCCTATGCAGGGATTACCGGGTTGTTTGGCCTGTTCGCCTATACCTTGGCTTTTGAAGGGTATTTTTACAAAAAACTGAATGTTTTGGAACGCTTGGCCTGGGGAATTCTAACCATAGCTCTTCTCTGGCCGAACCATGAATATCAGGAGATAGCCATAGGGCTGGCTGTTATTTTTTACTTGTATTATAAAATACCGTATTTAAAGGAAAAGAAAGCCGCCAAACGGATGGAAATCGACGTGAATGTCTAATAAGCGGAATGTGTTGTGAAGCATTTAAGAGGGCAGCTATAGTAAAAGCTGCCTTTTTTGTCTTAACATAGTTGAGTCTGCTCTAAAAACCAGTTTTTGTCATTTCGAACGCAGTGAGAAATCTTA
>CAZIBE010000193.1:0-3081 GCA_964536685.1 uncultured Calditrichaceae bacterium
CGTGAAATTTTAATTGCGCGGCGCTATCTTCATCCCAAAGGCGTTTGACAATATCCGACCATCCGGGAATTTTTTGTATTTCGTCCATTATTAATAAGGCCGGTTTTCTATCGGCCTTTAATCTGGCGACATCCCATTGTTATTGAATCCACATCCGGTCTTTAAGCAGGGGTTCGTCTGCCGTTGCATAATGAGAGGGAAGCTTTACAGAATCCATAATTTGCCGGGCTAAAGTTGTCTTTCCAGTTTGGCGAGGACCGATTAAAACCTGAAGAAACCGTCTCTTTCCTTTTAGCCGGGATAAGATTTGTTTATATTGGGGTCGTTTATACATCTTACAATTTACTCAATGCTTTGAGTAAATCAACTCAATGCATTAAGTAAAAACAACAAGTATTTTATTTTTCACGAAAGCGCCGCTTTTTTAATCACCGTTTGGCTTATAGTTGACATTTTTTTATATTCGTTAAAACAAATATTTAACAGGCTCATTCCGGCGGAGGGCACATGGTAAATAAGAAAGTGGTTGTTTTAGTAGATGATGAACCGGGCATTGTGCAGGCCCTGCAGCGCATTCTGGAACTGTCCGGCGCCTATGAATCCATTACTGCGGCCAACGGTGAAGAAGCCTTAAAGAAGATTAACCGCCAGGTGCCTGATTTAATCATTTCCGATATTGCCATGCCGGGCATGGACGGACTGGAATTCTGCCGCCGTGTGCGCGCCAGCGAAGTTACGCGCAACATTCCTTTTGTTTTTCTGACGGCTAAAAAAGAGATGGCTGTGGAAGGCTTTAAGGTGGGAGCAGATGATTTCATCAAAAAGCCTTTTAACTTTGATGAGGTCATGGCCAAGATTGAAGCCATTTTCCGGCGCATTGACAGCTCGCGCGAACAGGCCAGCCAGGTGAAAGGCGATTTGAGCGAATATGATCTGGACCATATTTTACGCATTTGCAGTGCGCACAGCCTGAGCGGCTCCGTTATTTTACAGCATAAAGGAAAGATCGGTGAAATTGAATTAGAGCGCGGCGAAATTACCGCCGTCTCCTTTTCCGATTTATCCGAAGATGAAGCGCTGGACCAACTGCGCGGCTGGCGGCAGGGCATCTTTCTGATTCGTCCTCAGGGAATTTATTTAAAACCCGATTTTATCAGTGACTACAAATTTGATGAACAGGCGCGCCTGGATGAACCGGTGAAGATCGCCGAAAATACCTGGTGGGTGGGCTGGCGCAATCCCAATAGTTTGTTGCAAATGAACGTCTATTTACGCCGCTTTCAGAAAGACAAAAAGAGCATCAACTTTTTAATTGATCCCGGTTCGCCGCTGGACTTTCCTCATATTTCCCAAAAGATTGCCAAGGTCATCGGCAATATTTCCAAAATTAATCTGTACAGCCTCAACCACCCCGATCCCGACGTTGCCATGAATGCGGTGTTCATCCGCAATGCCAATGCCAAGGCAGTCTGTTTAACTACCGAAGAAAACTGGCGGCTGATTGCCCACTACGAAATCCCGCCGGAAAGCGTAAAATTGATTCATACCTTTAAAGAAGGCAAGGCGCCGCTGGCGACCGGCCACATACTTAAATTTATTCCCTCGCCGTTTTGCCATGCCAAGGGCGCTTTTATGATTTATGATCCACAGACGCGCGTGTTGTTCACCGGCGATTTATTCGGCGGCATCAGCGATGCGGAGCGGATTTTTCAGTTTTTTGCCGAAGAAGAAGAGTGGGACGGTATCCGCGCCTTTCATCAAATTTATATGCCAACCAAACGCGCTTTGCGGTATGTCATCGAAAAAATACGCGCTCTGTATCCTCCGCCGTTGATTATCGCGCCCCAGCACGGCGCCATTTTAAAAGGCGTGATTCTGGAGCAGTTCATGGACAGGTTGTTTAATTTGGATGTGGGCGCCGATCTGCTGCAAAGCGAGGAAATTCAAGAATGGCTGAAACAATACCGCGAAGCGGGCAATGCCTTCATCGACGAAGCGGCCTCGTTTATGACCATGGAAGCCATTAAACGTAAATTACAGCACAATAATCAGATTGTTTCGGCAGCCGTACTGGCCGACGGTTACATCCAGCAGATATTCAGCCGGCCGGAAGAGGTATATGAACAGTTGGTATTGGCCTTAATCGATGGCGAAGAGCCAGGCGTTGCCAACCAGTTAAAATCACAGGCATTAAAATTGGCGCACAGTCGCGGGCTGCCGGCGCCGCATCTGGACTGGGAAAACGAGCAAACCATCACTACCACGCCGCCTAATTTATTTGAAGATAAATAAAATTTATCTATATTTCCTTAAATTGCAATGTGCAAACAATTTTTAGATCGATTCATTTTAAAAATTATTTTCATGGGGCAACAGATGGATCAAAATGTACAACATAAAAAGAAAGATTCAGAAAAGTTTCTTTTGAAAGAATATGAAAGTTTACGTTCTGAGATGGAAGGAGAAATTGAAGAATTACGAACTATTTTCAAATATACCATCGTTTTTTCTGGTCTAATTTGGTCATGGATTTTATCAAAAGGTTTAACCGAGAATTTTCATTTTCTTAAGTGGATTCCCTTTTTTATATCAACTCTTTTTTATTTACAATATCTTTCTCAATTACATGACTTGTTTTATATTGGGAATTATTTAAAAAAAGTTGAAAGTTATTTTGAATTACCTGCTGGTTTAGGGTGGGAACATAGAGAAAATAAACTTTCAAAAGCGATGATAATAATTGTCTCCTCTATATATCTGGATTATTTTAATCGTCTTGAATTTAATCGCCGCACTATTTGTTTTTACATGAAATTTAGTTACTTAAAAAGTTAAATATTTATATACCGATATTAGAAATGAGTCTACTCTAAAAAGGGGGCTTGCCAAAGGCGCCCCTTGCGGGGAAAGCCCCAATTGTGTCGTAATTTGTGCACTACCCATCCTACTCCGAAGGAGTCCCTTTCGGGAAAGGATGGGGTTAGTCAAAGCTCCCAACTTATTGAAATACAGTTGACCAACTCCGTCATTTATGGCGGAGAGAAAAGCATCCCCGCATTTTAAGCAAGCCCTTTAGGGCTT
>CAZIBE010000194.1:0-3076 GCA_964536685.1 uncultured Calditrichaceae bacterium
GGGTAGGCTTCGTAGTCAAACACCAGCTTGGCCAGGGGCAATTGCCGGGCCTTGGCCTGTTCCAGCACATATTCACCCAGCGGATGACCCATCCGGTAGAGATGGGCGTCTCCGCTGCGGCGCGGTAATTCATACCGGCCTAACGGTACCTTGCCTTGCAGTTTGTTAGAAGGCAGGGTTCTGAGAATGAAGCCATTGTCTACATCAAAACTGGCATGGCCATTGAGCTCTACCCGCGTGAGTTCCATGAACATGCGCTCGTAGCGGTCACGGGTTTCCATGCTGTCAGTGCGGATCTTCTCCAGCACCTGTTCGTCAAAATGCTCGAACAGAATATCGCGTGTCCGGACCATAGCCTCCTTGATCTCGCCAGCAAGATCCAGTTGCAACTGCTCGAAGCTTTCGCGGATGGTTTCAGGATCACGGCAACGCTGGTAGATTTCGGCGATACGGCGCTCGAAGTCCACACCGGAGCCGATGGCGCCAAGCACTTCGTCGCTGGCGCCAAAGACACCACTGAACAGTTGGAATTTCTGATCCAGCAGTTCATAGACTCGGCGGTCCGCCTCATTGCTGAGGTCGACGAAGTTGACCACCACCACATCAAATTTCTGCCCGTAGCGGTGGCATCGCCCAATACGCTGCTCCACGCGTTGTGGGTTCCAGGGCAGGTCGTAATTGATGACCAGCGAGCAGAATTGCAGGTTGATACCTTCGGCGCCGGCCTCGGTGGCGATCATGACCGTGCCCTTGTCGCGGAAGTGCTCCACCAAGGCTGCCCGGGTATCGGCAGTTTTGGAGCCGGTGATGCGGTCGGAGCCGGCATGTTTTTCCAGCCATGTCTTGTAAATCTGCTGGGCTTCCTTGCTATTATTGGTCCCGTTGAACAGCACGAGGCCATCGCCGTAGGGCGTGTCTTTGAGCAGGGAAAAGAGATAATCCTGGGTGCGGCGTGATTCGGTGAAGATCAGCGCCTTGCGAGGGGCGCCAAGTTTGTCCAGCTCCTTGAAGGCTCTATCCAACGCGCTGAGCAGCGCCTTGCCTTTGGCGTTGTCTCGGATGCTAGTCGCCATGGCCTCGTAGCGACGCAATTCAGCGATTTCGTTGCGAATAGCCTCGCGGTCTTCTTCATCGAGCCGGTTTTCCGCCGTTTCGGCTTCCCATTCCTCCGCTTCCTCATCGAGGGCCTCATAGTCCTCATCCAGGGCTTCGACGAGATTGGCTGCCGCATCCGCCTTTGCCAATAATTTCTCCAATCGGGTCGCCATGGTGCCCAGAGCCCCACCGATGGCGTGTGTGGACGAAGCCAACAACTTCCACAATACCAGGGAGATCAGTTGGCGTTGACTGTTGGGCAGCGCCTTGAGGTCGGGTCGGCGCAGATAATCGGCCACCAGGGCACGCAGGGCCTGTTCATCGTCGCTCGGACGGAATTCCTGGACGATAGGAATGCGCTTGGTATAAGCAATGGTGTGAGCCACCTGTTGTCGCAGGGTACGCTTGCACAGCGGCGCAATGCGACTGCGCAGGTGTCCAAAGGTTTCCTCGTGGTTGATGGTCGCGAACTGCCGACGAAAACTGTCCAGATCGCCAAACACACGTTCATCGATGATGCTGACCAGGCCATAGAGTTCCAACAAGGAATTTTGCAGTGGGGTGGCGGTCAGTAACACCTTGGACTGGACACCGCTCAGTGCCTCCTTCAAGGCCTTTGCGATGACGTTGCTGGTCTTGTATACATTGCGCAGCCGGTGCGCTTCATCGAAGACCACCAGATCCCAAGGCACCATTTGTACATCATTGATCTTGGATTTTGCGAACTGGTAGGAACAGATGACCGGTTTGTCCGTAGAAAAAGGATTGGCAACCCCCTGCTTTTTGAGTTGGTTGTAGCTTTTGGCTTCGAGAATCAGTGCATCCAGGGAAAATTTATCCTGTAGCTCCTGGTGCCACTGCTTGCGTAGATTGGCCGGCACGATGATGATAATCCGGCGCTTACGCTCGGCCCAGTACTGGGCAAGCACCAGCCCCGCTTCAATGGTTTTGCCCAAACCCACTTCGTCTGCCAGGATGACACCACGGGACAAGGGGTTCTGGCATGCGAACAGTGCTGCCTCGACCTGGTGAGGGTTCAAATCAACCTGGGCATCAACAAGGGTGGATCCCAGGGAATCCACGGAATCACTAGCAGCCCGGCGTGTTAGTTGCCAGGCAAAGAACTGACTGTGGTAAGGGGTAAGCCCGTGGTTGTTCACTGTCTTTATCCCGGTAACTTCATTTCCATTCGAAAAAATATCCTTGTCACCCCACCTTCTTCAAAGGTGGCACCTTTTTGTGGGAATTCATGGCATGCCAAAGGTCCCAGTCCCGCTGCAGGTTGAGCCAGAATTCCGGTCCGGTCTTAAGCGCCTCACCTAACGCCAAGGCAGAGTCCGCGCTGACATTCCGCCGGCCGTTGATGATTTCGTTCAACCGGGCATAGGTCCAGCCAAGATGCTGGGCGAATTCCTTTTGCGTGACACCTAGTGGTTCAAGAAATTCCTTGAGAAGCATCTCACCGGGATGGGTGGGTGGTCGTTTCTTCGGAAGCATCTCGTTTCACCCATGGTAATCAGTAATTTTTACATCCTGCGCATCATTCCCTTCCCATCGAAAAATGATGCGCCACTGGTCATTGATGCGAAGGCTCCAGAAACCCGCCAGATCACCGTGCAGCGTCTCCAGGTGATTGCTCGGCGGTATTCGCAATACCTCCAGTGATGATGCCGCATTAATCTGGTCCAGCAGGCGTCTGGCCTTGCCATGCGATACACGCGGTAATTTGCGGGCGTACCGGCTATTGACCCCATCGTAGATATCCAGGGTTGCCTTGTCCGCCATACTTCGCAACATGCATCGAATATATCGGTTATCGATATATCGGGCAAGCGGTAATTTGGAAAACTGACCAATTTGGTCATGAAAACGCCAGAAAAAATGGCCTGATAGGGCTTACCAAGGGAAGGGATAGTTAACGGCAAGGGCCCTACCCGAAAGGGCCGCCGCGCTCGAAGGGGCGCGCGGCGATGAAAGGGTT
>CAZIBE010000195.1:0-3063 GCA_964536685.1 uncultured Calditrichaceae bacterium
GCCACGGAGTGATCCCTACGGGAAAGGAACCACTTCGTGGTGGGAAAATGACAGTAAGAGACCTTTTTAGAGTGAACTTAACTATGTTGTCAATTTAATCTGATTGTGACAATGGTAAAGAGTTAAAGAGCCTTTAAAAAATTGCGAATAAGTTCAATTGGAAAAACAAACTGTTTAAGTCCCGTTTAACGGGACGAGTTTTTGTTTTTCAGAAACTTAGGAGCAATTTTAGCAAATTTTTAAATCATTCTTGATTTTTATATAACCGTTAACATAAGATTCTGTTGAAATCATCCGTTTCACCGCAACAAAACCATACGTCGCGTACCCACTGTCCGCCCCCTCACCGTTAATCGGTAAAAATAAATGCCGCTGGGCAAATCCGCACCGTCAAAGCGCACTGTATACCTGCCAGCCGCGCGGTTGCGGTTCACTAAACTCCTCACCTCTTCCCCCAGTATATTATACACCGCCATTTTCACATGGCCGGCCGCCGATAATTGATAGCTGATAGTTGTCTGCGGATTAAAAGGATTGGGGAAGCTGGGAAACAGAACCGTGCTGCGCGGCAGAGGCGCATCGTCTTCAACCAGCGACGTCCCGCCATGCTCGATATCGGATTGATAGCCGGGCTCTACTTCCCCCTCGTTATTGTAAACGGTTTTTACGCCGGTAACGCGAATTTTATCGCCCACCGAAAAGTCCGAAACATCCAAACCGGCGTCGGCGTCAAAGAAGATATTGCCTGCGCCGCTGCCGTCGTTGACCATCATAGAGATATTGCCGCTGCCGCTAATGGATTCGATAGTGCCCTCAACCGTTACCCAGCGTCCCGGATCGGCGTTCACATCGTTGATGCTGGCTGTAGAAATAATGGCCGGGTCGGGCAGCGGTTGGTTCAGCGCCAATACCTGATGTCTAAAATATTTTACTTCGTGAAGCCCGTTGTAATCGATTACCTGTCCACGGACGCGCACATCCGCGCCTTGTTCAAAATCGCTCAACACGGCGTCGGCATAATAGATATCCATGCCGGCCTCAGAGCCATCCTGAATATAGGCCGATGTGTACGTGGCGCTTAAAATTCCCGCTCCTAAAGTTACCACGCCTTTTACTTTAACCATGCGCTGATTGTAGGATTCAAAATTCTGGTGAATTTGCGCCAACGGTGTGTAGGCCGGTTGGTTATCAAAGGCGAACTGCGCTATCACCGGGCGGTGATCGGAAACGTCGTTTTCATAATTTGAATTTTCATTATCCAGATACAAAACCTGCGTAAAGCCCTCGTCGCCGTATTCACTTAAGGCGTCTTCCGTAATGCAGATATGATCAATTAAATCCGGCTCGTTATAGCCGATGTAGCTGCCCTGAAAGCCCACCAGCCATTCCGTTAAAAAAGTGTAAGTAGCCGAATCGTCCAGCATGGGCTGAAAAATATTGTCTTGGGCCGGGTCTTCCAACAAATCGTTAAAATCGCCCAACAAGATAAAATCCTGTTCGCCGCCCAGGGCCAGTTGCCCGTCGATGTAATTTTTCAGGCTGTCAATGGCCGCCTTACGGCGCTGCTGGCTGTCGGCGTCGTCATAGGCTTTTAGATGCACAATAATCAGGCGGAAATCGAAGTTGTGGCCGCCCTCGCTGACCGTCATGTTGAGCTCCAGCGGCGGACGCGGAAAGGCATAGGTATCGCCTTCGAAAAGCAATTGCCAAGAATTTATGACCGCCTTCTGCGTATTGTAAATCACGCCTACCTTTTGATAGCTGCCGTCGCTGTAACGATGCGGCGACAACAGACCGTCCCAGCCGGGCAACTCACTGAGCAGCTGTAAAAAGGCCGCCGAATCGCTGATTTCTTCCACGGCATAGACATCGCCGTCAAGATTGGAAATGATCTGCGCCGTCTCGTCAATCGTGGTTTGCCCGTTTTTAGGAAACCACTCGATGTTCCATGTGAGAATATCCACAGTGGAATCTGTACCCACCTGTGCGTACTGTGCCCAAAGCGGCAGCCACATCAAAACGAATAATAGTATTTTTAAGATTTTCATAGCGCGCTCCCAGTTTATGGAATTAATTGTCTGTATTGTTGCGGCGTGTCAATATTTTGCAGAACGCCGGCGTCGTCCACAGGCAGATAATGCACCTCGGAACGATGCCGCGCCACCACCGCGCGAGCGCCCAGTGTATCGGGCGTGCTGAGTAATTCGGCAAAATAGGGCCGACCAAAGTAGACCGGATGGCCGTGTTGCGCTTTATACGATGGAATGACAATGTGTTCGGGATGAGCTGCCGCCGCTTCGAAAATAGCGCTGTACGTGGCCTCTTTAACCAGCGGATGGTCCACCAGAGCCATGATAAAGCCCTGCGCCGACGGCGGCAACTTGTTGAGGGCAATTTTAATAGAAGACAACATACCGTCCTCTGGATGCGGATTAATATAAGAGATAAAAGAAGCTGCCTGCGTTTGCCGGCGAATTGCTTCGGCCTGTTGGCCCAAAACGGAAAATATCGGCGCGCATCCGGCGGCCTGCAGATTAGCCAGCAAAATATCCGCAAAATACCTGCCCTGCAACGTAAGCAGCGCTTTGGGGCGACCCATGCGCTGCGAATTACCCGCGGCTAAAACAACTCCCGCTATGCTAAAATCAGGCATAAGAATTGAGCATTTTAGTTAGATTTATTGGTAATTCTGAATTTTCAGGCCTTAAGATGAACCGCTGAAAATTCTTCTTTAAGTTTATCATTTGAAACTGGGAATCAGGAATATGAAACTATGTCTCCTATCAAATGTCTGGAGCGTTTTCTTAACGGAACCTATCGGAAAATCTGTCAGCCGGATCTCGGAGAGTGCGGCGCTGCCGGAGTATGAGTAAGAGTAAGAGTAAGAAACGATAGATTTTTTAAATATATATGTGATTGCTTTACCATAGAACAAAAATTCCTGCTTCCCGTTTTTTAGCAGCCAATTTCACATCAAGCAGCAACACTTACTACTTAAAACTTAATACTTAATACTTAATACTTTAAACCTTTGAAAAAATCCATCTGTGCACAGTCATATAT
>CAZIBE010000196.1:0-3050 GCA_964536685.1 uncultured Calditrichaceae bacterium
TTGTAAGAAAAACAAAATTTAGTGTTTTTTAAGGATTTTTGTTAAACTTGGGTTATGGGAAAGTATGCAACCTCGGGATATGATTATAAAAACCTTTGAGCTGGATGAACATATTTACAGCCGCGATCAGGTGATATATGATTTACGAAAATTACGAGCCCATGGCGGAGTGGAAAAACTTCCCCATACAAACTGTTATCGCTTGACTGATTAAAGCATCAAACTGGTTTTGGCCTTTACGGTAATGAAAAAACGACTTTATGGGCCCTTACATTACAGTCTGTTTCATTATCCGGTTGATTCCACTATGCATACAAAAAGTAAAACAGAGCATCTGTATCGAAAACGGGATAAACATCTGGAAGAAATACAGAACCATCTTTCAGATAAAACTGCCGCATAGCAAGAAGCCCGTCCGTCCTTGCGGCACCCCAAAGGGGACCCTTTGGGACAAGGCTTCAGAAAAAAGTTAAAGACAGATTCATACTTTGGGGACGTAAGAGGCTAAAGCTGGAGCTAAGCGGAATTGCCGTACTTCGATGTCCCGCAAAATCGCAAAGCACCGGATGCCTGGCAATTTCCGGTGCTGCAACGTGTTGGCAATTGTAAGTGAGTTGTTTACATCAGTGCCCAATGTCCCCCTAAAGAATTTTAAATAAAATCTGTGAATATGCTTTAAGAACCCAAACAAATATTCAGGTATCTCCTTATTTGAAATATTCTATTAAGAAATATGACACTATTTTATAAGCAACATTTTCATTGTTTTGCTTAACCCGAAAGCGGTGACCCGGTAGAAATAAATTCCCGATCCTACTGGTATGTTTTTTTCATCTCTGCCGTCCCAAACAACGGTTTTTCTTCCCGTAGTTTGCATTCCGTTAACGATTGTCTTTACTCTGTTGCCCTGTACGTTATACATACACACTTTAACCCGCGATGCTTTAGGTAGATAATAACTAATAGTAGTGCTGGGATTAAAAGGATTCGGATAATTCTGGTAAACCGAAAATTTCTCTGGTATGCCGAATTCATCTGTTGAAGATTGATCTATTGACGATGTAACTTCAGATACTGCCATTCTCTGAAACCAAATATTGAGTTTCCCGTCTCGTGTATCACCCCATACTGCATTTAATGTATCGTTTACAAGTTTTATACACATAAAGTCATTTCCTGCCTTAGCCAATACCGAGTCGTAAGCGACCAATGTATCGGAAATTCTGAAATTGGAAGAAAAAATTGCTGAATCCTTTAATCGAACTGCTCCCCATATTTCATAAGAGGTTGTGTATGTTGAATCGGTTCCGTTTCTTCTGTCGCGCCATGAGACCGCAAGGTCACCGTCATTATCAAAATCCGCCCAAAGCAAATCCTGCATCCTGTTGTTGCCCGGCGGGTCGTCGTTTATTCTTATACCATCAGACCATGTTGCCCCTTTATCAAAACTTTCTCTCAAAAAAATATCCATATCTCCATAAAGAACATCTAAATAGAAAAAGGCAAGATGATCGGCGTCTGAGGGGTCTGCTCTAAGCAGATAGCCTTTTTTTGCCAGTGAATCTGAAAGCGATCTTGGCGTGGAAAACACCGAATGATAGGTAAAGCTGTTCCCTCCGTCAAAAGAGGAAGCAATAATATATTGTACATCAGGATTTTGTGAATACACATAACTGGGGTAAACAGCATGGAAAGAACCGTCGGATGAAGAGCAAGGCGTTGGCATTGGTTGTTGTATGATATTGCCCGACAACCAGTTCAATGTATCTAAATACCGCCAGCTATTAAATGAGCTGCCTCCGTTTGAGGAAACTGTCAAATAAGGATGATATGGAGGTGCTAACTGTCCGAATACGGTTGGAGTCATTGTAGTAATATAGATATCGCCATCATAAATACCGCCTGAACGGTCGATACTTATCCAGGGCCTGTCTATGGGGTATTTACCCGGGTCCGAGTGTACGTTAATAACTTCAACAGGGTCTCCCCACGTTAAACCGCCGTCAATTGATTTCCTTAAATAAACAGCGCCGGAAAATATATCTTTATTAAAATCTAGATAAGAAAGAAATACATTACCGGAATTGTCAAATTCCAAAGACGGGTCTGCTGAACCGTAAAGCTCATTGACATGTGCAATAACAGTCATATTGCTCCATGTTTGCCCCGCATTAAAACTAACCTTGGTTTTGATATAAACTCTGCTACTGTCTATATATCCCATCCAGGCCATAACCATATGCTGCGGGTTTGAAGGATTAATTGCAAGATATGGTTCGCCGTCAAAAATATTGCCTTCTGAAATATTTATATTTCCTCCATAAGAATATGCAAGTGTAACAAATATTGATAATACAATTATGAATGTTTTCATGGTACCTCCTGTTTTTAGTTACTATACCAATCAATAAATGGTTTACCCTGAAGGGGCGCCTGTGGCGCAAATACGGTAATCGGTATCATCCCGATAAATCGGGATTTCGTACAAAACGCTCAACTCTCAGGACGAAATGGTTTGTATTCAAACCATTTCTATTCGGGTATATTAGTCGATATGTGGAATTTTGACTTACAACCACAAAGTACAAATGATTCTATTAGAAACAGAAAAAAAATAAACCTCTAAAAAGGATATCAACACCAATTGTAACTTATTTAAAAAATCCTTTTTAAATATACCGATTATTCAGAACCGGCCAGACAGGTATCGTATATTTAATACCTAATGAAATTTCTTTGGAATTTATTATAAATTCCAAGGCTTAATTCCTTAAATTATTGTATCCGGAAAAATGAAAGGATAGGCCTTGGAAAAATTTTGCAAATTAATCTTAAACAAAATTCAATTGAGTTACGATTCTTTTAATCGAATCGTGCTTAACGGATACATTTCCGCATGTCACAACATAGCTGCCTTACATTCCATTTTAAGTATATTTTAGGACATCTGCATATCAATAAGAAACTACTGTTTTCTGTATCCGAAAACTATAAGAAGATCGCGTCCGTAATTTTGTGTAAAAAGACAAAGTAGTGAAAATTTGCCATAT
>CAZIBE010000197.1:0-2969 GCA_964536685.1 uncultured Calditrichaceae bacterium
TCCAAAGGAGTCAGTCTAACTGTTGAGGAATTTAAACCGTACTATGAACAGTATAAAAAAAGAATAATCAGTGAAAAAGGTAAGGACTGGTACTTTAACCTCTCAGATAAAATAATAGCGGCCAAGGAGTTTGTCCTGCAAAAGATTATACTTAATGAAGCAAAGAAAGAAAAAATAGAGGAAACGCAATATTTTAAAAAATACCATTCAGAAATGGAAGAATCTTATCAACAAGTGGACAAAATGGCAAAGGACGGGAATATTCCGCCGGAAACAATAAAGTTGATGAAGAAAAGAATAAAAAACGGTTATCTTGCAAAAGCTTATCTCAACAAAGAAATAAGACCATATCTGAATGTTTCCGATGATGACATGGATAATTTTTTAATGGCTCATAAGGGGAAATATGTATTCGAACCCGACAGCAACAACCCTAAAGCTCGGGTAATCCAGAGGAAGGCATTAGTACAGGTTATCCAGAATGAAAAAAGAGAAGCCGTAGCGGATCAACTGGCTAAACAGCTATTTAAATCGTATCATGTTAAAGTAAATAGAGATTTGTTAAAAAAATCGACTGGACAAGGGAATTGAAGAAAAGTTTGAATCGGGTAAAAACATAATGAATAGTAGATTCTCCGATTAATCATTGTTTTTTTGAGGATAGAAGATTTCTCACTGCGTTCGAAATGACAAAAACTGGTTTTTAGAGCAGACTCAATATTTAAAATCTATTTGTGCTTTGATTTTTGGGATTTGTCATTTCCTGCTAAATTATCCCAACAACTCATCTTTTAAAGCAGCAATTCAAACGTGTCGCGGAAAAGTCCCCGCGCCCCGAAGCTCTCCTTAAACTTGCCCAATCCCCAATTAGGATCTTCATTTACCGTAAAAATACCGAAATCAAAAAAACGCAGGTCCCGTTCCACCGCCCACTGGAAAATATGGTAAAACAGATTGTTCACGGCACGGTACTGCTGGTAGGTTTTATCGTCGCTGATGTAAAAGGCCAGCGCCACCTTATCCGTGCAGATGAAATTAACCACACCGGCAATCATTTTCTCGTTCAAATAGGCGCCCCACAAATGAATCTGCTGCGGGAAAAGCTGCGCTAACTCTTGCAATTCAGCAAGCGTATGCGTCGGCGTTACATTATGGCGCAGTTTTAAATTACGCTTTAAAATTGCGTAATAGGCTTCATAATCATCGGACAGACGCACGTCAACGCCCTGTTTAATGGATTTTCGGGTAGCAGTCCGTGCTTCGGCCTTGAACATGGGTAAAATATCCTCGGCCGATTCCGGCAGTTGCAGCACGCTGGAAATTTCGCGCTTTTGATAACGAAAGCCGTTTTGCAGTAGGGCAAAATCCACATAATTGGAATAGCGCGTCATGTAAACGATGGGCGGCAGGGTCATGATGATCTTTGTGAATCCGGCGGTTTTGGCGTACTGCTTCAATTCTTCGACCAAATCAAAGGCGTCGCGGATGCCGGCGTCGCGATACACAAATCCTCCGTAAGACGAGCCGCGATGGGAGTAAAGCACTTTGTCTTTGTCCATCTGCACTTCAACCGCCGGGAACACCGCGCGTACTGAATTTTTTCGTCTGAAGATTAAAGAATGATCTTCAAAGCGTTGCGGCGGATGGTAGCTTAAAAAACGGCGCGTATGGAAAATGGTACCGTTATCAGCCCGGGTGATATAGTCGTCCCACCAAACGGCGTCTTCGGGCGCATACTTTTCGATACTGAATTTCATCGGAAAAATTTCCTTTAATACAAGATAATCGCTTCCGCCGCAAGGGCA
Organism: uncultured Calditrichaceae bacterium; assembly: GCA_964536685.1. Taxonomy (GTDB): domain Bacteria; phylum Calditrichota; class Calditrichia; order Calditrichales; family Calditrichaceae; genus CAZIBE01. The sequence continues at coordinate 1,806 of CAZIBE010000197.1, forward strand.
ACGGAAGCGATTAGTCCGTTAACTATTTCAGGCCTTGCCCAACAGCTTAACGATGATGGCTTTTTGCACATGCATGCGGTTTTCGGCTTCATCAAACACGATAGACTGCGGACCATCCAACACCTCATCAGTGATCTCGTCGCCGCGGTGCGCCGGCAGGCAGTGCATCACATAAGCGTCTTTCCGGGCATGGCTCATCAGTTCACTATTAATCTGGAAGGGCATAAAAATTTTGCGCCGCTCGGCCGTCTCGGCCTCCTGTCCCATGCTGGCCCACACGTCGGTGTAAACCACATCGGCGTCTTTAACCGCTTCCACCGGATTGGATATGACTTCGATGGTGCTGATGCCCTGGCTGCGGGCGTAATCCAATGTGGCGACATGCGGCTCATAGCCGGAAGGCGAACAAATTACCAAATGCATGGGCAGTTTAGCAGCCAGATTAATCCAGGAGTTGGCCACGTTATTGCCATCGCCAATATAGGTGACTTTCAGATTATCCAAATTTCCCCGGTGTTCTTTGACCGTAAAAATATCGGCCATAATCTGGCAGGGATGGTTGTAATCGGTTAAGCCGTTGATCACCGGAACGGAAGCGTATTCGGCCAGCTCTTCCATATGGGCATGCTCAAACAGGCGCGCCATAATGATATCGTTGTAACGGGAGAGCACGCGGGCTATATCCTTTACCGCTTCACGCTTGCCGATACCGATATCGTTGGGCGAAAGATATAAGGCATAGCCGCCCAATTGGTACATGCCGGTTTCAAACGAAACACGGGTCCGTGCCGACGGTTTGGCAAAAATCATAGCCATGGAAAGACCTTTGCACAGATGGTGCTCGTCGCGGCGCTTGGTTTTGGCTTTTAATTCGGCCGTTAATTCAAAAACTGCTTCTATTTCTTCACGGGAATAATCGGCAATGGAAATAAAATCTTTTTTCACTTTGACCTCCATATATTTGGGCAATGTGTAAGTATTAATTATGAGCTGTTTAATTTACAAACTATCGCACAAAAACAAAAGTCAAAAGAAGAAACAAGGGTACTTTCCCGAAGCCTTTTCTCAGATATTAAAACTAGCCAAAAATAATTGAAATTTTACAATACCCACACTTGCCTTTAAAATAGGATATTAAGATGTTGTTTAATTTAACCCACCCCC
>CAZIBE010000198.1:0-2964 GCA_964536685.1 uncultured Calditrichaceae bacterium
ACTGCAGGGTCCCCGACCGGAAACTCGTCGAGACCGTCACCGAACTGTAGTTGTTGAACTTGATCGAATCCGCCCGGTCCCGCACCGCCGGCCGCATCATCTTGATCCCCTCCGGCAGATGCTCGTAGGGGTACAGGATCTTGCTCTCCAGCAACCGCTTCGCATCCGGCAGCGTGTGCGCGATCACCCCGGCCTGATAATTGTCGTTGAACAGCGCCCGGTCCAGCGCCATCAGCAGCAACAGCGTCGAGAAGCCGCGCTGCCGCGCTTTCAAGATCACCGTCCGCCACCACAGCGCCCAGTACAGCCGCTCCTGGGCATCGTTCATGCGGAACAATACCTTCCGCCCCGCCTTATCCTGGATCCAGTACAGGTTGTTCAACCGCCACAGCGGATCGCTGTACTGCCGCGCCAGTGCGTGGACATCAACCGCCGCGCTCATCCTCGCCCTCCGGGCGCCGCGACTGCGGCAACTCGCTCGGCGGCTGATCCGACGGCTGAATCAGCGAGGCGAACGCCTGCACCAGGCCCTCCCCCGCCTCCAGTTTCGTCGCGTCCTTGAACACCCCCAGCGCCCGGCCCATCATCTCCAGCGCCCGACCGGCCGCCGCCGGGTTCGGATCGTACACCTCCAGATCCAGGGCCACCTTCTCGCGCAGTTCCTCATCGCCATCGCCGGGCACCTTCTCCACCGTCGTCACCAGCGCGGTCTTGCGCACCCGCGCCTCGCCGAGAGACTGATGCAGCAGCGCACGCAGCCCGATGAAAAACTCCTCCTCGGTGAGCGCCGCCTTCAACGCCGCTTCTTTGCGCCGCACCGCAATCGCCCGCGCCACCTCCTCCTGCCGCAGCAGCCGGTGTGCCGCCACCGCCTCCGCGCCGGCCGACTTCATCGGCGGCTTCCCAGCCGCCTCCCGCGCCGCCCGCACCGCCGCCGCGCCATCGTTCCCGTTGGTCACATACTCGCGCACGAACGCCTGCCGGTACTCGTCCAGGTCGAACGTCTGCTCGATCTCCTCAATCGGCAACACGAACTGGCTCGGCCGAATCTCCCTGCGCGCCGCCACAACCCTTACCCCCGATTAACCGCCATCCGCTTTTGCTGCTCATCCAATTTCGTGAACAACCGCTCGATCATGCGTTTAATCTCCGCCAGCTCTCGGTGCAGGTCGTCTTTTCGCACATATCGTTTTTCCGCCTCCAGGAGTATCTCCGTCAGCTCTCGTTGCTGCTCATTCAGATCTCGCTCCAGCCGCCGCAGATCCGCAATCGCCTGCCGCACGATCCAACCAATCGGCCCACTGATGACCAACGCCAGCAATCCCAACAACACCCCGACCTGACCCGAATCCACCCACAACCTCCAGGCAACAAAAAACCGGCCCATCGGCCGGTTGCGTCTATTTCAGGCGCAGCACTGCACCCTACCTGTTTTTCAGCGTATCACAGGACAAAATCCATGAGAATGGCTACATATAGCCATCGTGCCCCTCTGGATCGCCTCCATCCACCTGTCGACAGCATCGACACCTCTGGAAAACCTGTCGAAAACCGAACGCCACATCGACACATTCCACACCTGGCCGACGAGGTTGAAGACAGTGACCACGACGCACCTGATCTGGTCGAGAAACTCAGGTCGGCATCGTTTGCCGATCTGGTGGCGACGGTAGAGAAATTGGGGTTCTAAATCACAACCGCCACGGCCGCAACGGCCCTGCAAGTCGTTCCAGGGCCGACGCCAGCCGCCGCTTGGCGGTTTTCTCCGACACCCCCAGATCGGCCGCCACCACCGCCCAAGGCAGCCGCTTGCGGTAGCGCTTGCCCACTACCTGCGCCTCCTCATCCGGCAGATCCCGCACCAGCCCCTCGATGGCCATGCACATCTCGTCGTACTCGCTCGCGCTGTCCACTGCCGCCGCGCCATGCGCCACCAGCCCGCCCCGGCGGATGAACCGCCCCAGCTGCGACCCGCGGATCCCCAGGTGCAGCACCTCGCCATCCTGCCGATACCAGTCCCCCCAGGCGTACAGCAGCGCCTCCACCCACTGCAGCTCACGCCCCATCACGGTTCCCTCCCCGCCGACCGCGCGCGACCGGTCGCTCGCAGGTCGAAAACCGAAACCCGCAACCCTCGCACTGGCGACGCCGGAACACCTGGTCCCCAGCCCGCCAGGTCTTGATCACCCGCGAGCCCTCATGCCCGCACACATCGCACCGCACCCCGCCGCTGTTGTTACGCACACCCATCCCGAATCGCCTCCACCGCGCTCTCGTGATCCCCGTGAACCGACATCAGCCGCCACCCCTCACTCTCCTGCCGCCACACCAGAAACCGCCGCTCAGGCGCCGTCTCACCGTCCCAGCACACCCGCCAGTCACTACAGGCACACTCCGCGTGGTAACGGTCCACCCGGCGCAGGCGGTCACACATAGGGCCGCATGCCGTGACCGCGCTGCCAGTCCGTGATTTGGAGCGCTCGCATCGTCCGCCCCGCCAGGTAGTTGCCCTGCCTCTCGCGTGATTCGCTCATCACCCTGCCCTCCTCTCGTGCATGCGCTTCTCGATCTCTGCCCGCAAACGCGCTCGGTACTGCTGGTAGGTCATCGCCCCTGGCCCCGGGTACCCGTGCCTTTTCGCCCACGGCCATAGCTGCTCGTCGTCGTAGGGCAGGCACATCCAGTCCGGGCGTTCGTTCGTCGTGGTCTTTCCTTCCGCCAGCTCGACGACCAGGTTTGCGATGTAGGCCGGCCCAAAGGCCAGACTCGGCGACCGCTGGCGTACCTGCTGGCAGGCCCTGTGCACATGCTCCGCCGTCACACCGCCATGCTGGCGCCAGCGAGCCAGCATCTGGGTCACGCTACGACTCGCCAGCATCTGCTCGTGTCCTGGGAACGCTTCCAGCAGCGCCTGCCAGAGAGGATCAACGCGCGCGCGCGGAGAATTACTACTACTGCGCTTAG
>CAZIBE010000199.1:0-2953 GCA_964536685.1 uncultured Calditrichaceae bacterium
GATATTTGCGGAGTGTGGGACTAGTGCTATCAGGGTCCCCACCATTTGAATCAGAGTAAAAATTAAAAGTAGTGTCTATCATCATTTTCGGTTTTATCCAAAGATGCTATTTCTTGGCACATTGCTATTTGCACATAACTTGTAATTATGAATAATTCAAACAAACTTTTCTAAACAATCGCCAATTTTAAATAATCATCTAAATTGTTCACAATTTTTTTCTCTTTCGCCTTGAAATCCATAAAAAACTTTTTCTGTTTCCCTTCTATTTCCCTATTATACTTTACTTCCATCGCAGTATTATTAAAATAAAAATCAATCTCCATTCCATTTTGATAAATATAACAAGGATGATGTTGTTTTATTTGTAAGAAAACTAAATTTTCAAACAAGGCTCCTTTATCTCTGTATCCTGTTAAATAATTTTTAATCCCAACATCCGCGGCATACAGTTTTTTAGGCGCGCGCAGACGTTCATTCAGTTTTCCGCATCGCTCAATTGAATAAATTAAATAAGTCAGTGAAAAATAATCCAAAAAACGACGTGCAGTATCGGGAGATATGCCCATAATTTTAGCTATTTTGTTTATGCTTACTTGTTTACCGGCACGTTCCATCAACAGACGAAAAAAGTTTTTCACGCCAGACATATCACGTAGACCAAAACAGGAAATAATATCTTTATAAATAATGCCTTCTATTAAATTATCCAAATAAGAAACATCTTCACTCAATACATATTCCGGGACGCCTCCAATTTGCATATAATGTTCAAAATAGGATTCCAGTAAATACGTTTCCGATGGCTTAGCCTTTAACCCTTTGAAATGCATGAACTCACTAAATGTCAATGGGAGTACTTCAAGCACGCGTGAGCGGCCTGTTAATAAAGCTTTGGTATCCCTTAAAATCGTTGTCAAAGAAGAAGATGCAAATATTTTTACATTTTGTTGATCGTATAAATTTTTTAATTGCTGATGAATATCTTTTCTATAACCTACTTCATCAAAAAAAAGATACAAACGGGCATCCAGGGGCAAATTGTGTATTTTTCTGTACGTGCGTAATATTTCGGAAATCGAATAGGGCTCTAAAGGTAAAGAATCCAAAGAGAGATATAAAATATGCTTCGGTTCTGTTGTACTCAGAATATTACTTATAAATAGCTTCATTATGGAAGTTTTACCGATTCTTCGCAACCCTGTTATTAGAATGATATCTTTGTTAGAAAGGTTGCTTTTAAGAAACTGGAGATATGCATCTCTGGGAATCAAATCAAGTTTATATTCTCCCTCCCACCAGGGATTATACTGAAAAAGTTCTTCTCTGATATCCGGCATTTTATATCCGTTAGAAAAGTTGTTATCGTATAATTTTCCTGCATATTATACGACAACATCGTATAGAAAGCAAGCTTAAAATTAAATAATTTTCTTTACGAATTTCAATTTAGAAAGATAACACCCTAATTACAATCTTGCATTCGCGCCTTAAATTTCAGAATAAATCGTTTACGTTGTTTAAATCTTGTTTTTGAATCTTATTTGAAATTAGGAAATTTTATTCCCCAATTTGCATGATTCCCTCTCATAACTCGCTAAACTTTTCCCGCTTCGTCTTCCAGGTACACCTTACTCATAGTTTTAAAAATAGTTTCCAAATCCGAGTACTGCGCCTTCCAGCCCAAGAGTTCTTCGGCTAAATTGGCGCTGGCCACCAAATCGGCCGGATCGCCCGCCCGCCGGCCGACGATTTCGTAAGGGATTTTGCGGCCGGTAACCTGTTCGGCTACCTGGATCATTTCCAAAACCGAATGGCCGCGACCTGTGCCTAAATTGACGATTAAATCTTCATTTTTCTCAATCAGATATTCCATGGCCGCCACGTGCGCCGTGGCCAAATCGCTGACGTGAATGTAATCACGGATGCCCGTGCCGTCCGGCGTGTCGTAATCGGCGCCGAAGACCTGCACCTTGGCGCGCATGCCGGCGGCCGTTTCCATCACAATGGGCGACAAATTGGCCGGATTTTTTTCCTTGCCGCGGATTTTGCCGTTAACGTCGTAACCGGTGGCATTAAAATAACGCAAAGCGGCAAAACGGATGTTTTTCAGCTTACTGTACCACTTCAGGTTATCTTCGATGGCCAGTTTGCTGTAGCCGTAATAATTTTCCGGATTGAGCGGATGCTGTTCGTCGATGGGCAGATACTGCGGCGCGCCGTACACCGCCGCGGAAGAGGAAAAGACAAAATTCCTGATTCCGGCGGCGGCGCAATATTGCAGTAAATGCAGCGTGCCCCAGATATTGTTTTGCGCGTATTTTTCCGGTTTGATCATCGATTCGCCGGCGGCTTTCCAGGCGGCAAAATGAAAGATCACGTCAAAGGGCTGTTTAAAAACATCTTGCAGATCGGCGTCGCTTAAAATATCGCCCTGCACAAAGTACGCACGGGCGTCTATGTTCTCTTTCCTGCCCAGGGAAAGATTATCGAATACGGTTACGTCGTGACCCGATTCGCACAACAATTGCACAATGTGGCTGCCGATATAGCCGGCCCCGCCGGTTACCAGCGCTTTGCGTTTATCTGCCATAAAAAATCCTTACAGGTTAAATTGCCGTTTCTTCATCGTGTACGATTATCTTTTAAATCCGATATTAGAGGTATTAATCCAAAACCGTCATTGTGATCGGAATATAAACGTTATTTCAATGCCGTTCAAAGAATAAGATCACAGAAGAGTGCGTCATTAATTCGCGCTACGTTTTAATTGAATTTCTTTGCAAAGCGCGTCAGAGACGCGAGCTACTTTTTAATTAGATTTCAATGAGCGATCCGGAGACCCGCTCTACTATTAATTTAGTTTCCAATCAATCCATATTTTTCCTAAATTACCTTTAATGAACAACCCCGCCGCCCCGAAAGGGGTGCCTTTTGGTACAAGCAACGGGGT
>CAZIBE010000200.1:0-2837 GCA_964536685.1 uncultured Calditrichaceae bacterium
GGGTGGACGGTCTGCGTGCCTCTGTGCGCCCGGTGATCACCTACGCCTTCTTCCTGCTGTTCACCACGGTCAAAACGGCCGCGCTGTACGTGCTGGTCAGCGAAAAGGGCCTCAGCGTCATCCAAGCGCTACCCCAGATCTGGGACCCGGAGACCCAGGCCCTGTTCGCAGCCGTCATGAGCTTCTGGTTCGGCCAGCGGGCCCTGGCCAAGGCGCGAGGCAAGTGACATGCGCCACATCACCCAGGAAGGGCTGGACCTCATCAAGCGGTTCGAGGGGTTCAGCCCTACGATCTACATCTGTCCGGCGGGTTATCCCACCATCGGTTATGGACACGTGGTTCGCGACGATGAGCGAGATCGGTTTGCAAACGGGATCGACGAACAGGAAGCCGAGGATCTACTTCAACGGGATGTGCGTTGGGCCGAACAGGGTGTCCTACGGCTGGTTAACGTGCCCCTGACTGATGGGCAGTTCGATGCCCTTGTTTCGTTCACCTTCAATCTAGGCACCGGAGCGCTTCAGCGTTCAACCTTGCGGCGGAAGGTGAATCGGGAGGAGCACGATCAAGTACCGCAGGAATTTATGCGTTGGGTATGGGCGGGAGGGAGGAGGCTAAAAGGATTAATTCTGCGGAGAACAGCAGAATGCATTTGCTATACTTCTATGTGACTGAATTAATCCTTTTTAATATAGTAGCTCAATTTCGTGCGCGCAAATTATTCGGGCCACCAACTCCCTTCCTCAAAAACGAATGTAATTGTTCCATCCTTTCTCGTGGTCAAGATGCGCCTGGTCTCACCACGAAATGGTCCGCCGCGGGCTTTGCTGTAATAATAAGAAGCAGTTTTCTGCGTATCATACATGTAGCCTTTATCAGAGATAACTACGTAGAAAGGGTTACACCCATACACATCGAATATATCGCTACATATTCCACTTTCACGCCCATGGTGAGATGCAATCAGAACATGGGTCTCGGATACGGCCTGTTGGAAATCTGGTTTTCTCAAAAGAGCACCCCATCCCGAAGTCTCCAGATCTCCGGGAAACAGAAAATTTACTCCGGCGATATTGAGGTAGACCACCATGCTTAGATTGTTTTCATCATCAAAGTCAGGATAATTGTTACAGAACGATTTGCGAACGACGCCTGGAAATGTCGGTCGGTCTATGCCCGCACCTCCGGTATATCTTGAGGCCATATCGACTAATGCTTCTATGCCAGGACCCATTCCGACCTCTGATTTTAGGCGCATAATAGTTTCAGGAGAAACGGATTTATTGCGCCATAACCATTCAATATCCACGTTAGCTAGTAGGTCAGGAAGTCCACTAACATGATCTTCATCGTAGTTGGTGATTGCCAGCATATCGAGATGGGTTATGCCTTGATTTTTGAGATAGGTGCCAGGCCGCCAGCCTGTTTCACCGTTATGTCCACAGTCAATCATGAGTCGCTCGCCGTTATCGCAAGTTAACAGCGCACATGCTCCGTGCTCAACGTCAAAGATTTGTAGCCTCATGATCCTGTCCCTTATGTGGCTTTTGCTTCTGCACTCTCAAGTGCCAACACATTCTGAACGAGCCGGATTCCGGCGTTTCTTGCTGCGATTGTGAATAGTAGATATTGTGTGAAGACAATAATGAACGCGTATGAGTAATTGCGAATATTGGATTCGCCAAGAGCAATGCCCAACAACAGAACAGCTATCAACAAGAAGGAAATAGATGAGATATCACGAAAGAACAAAAACCTACGGTGAGTCTCTTGGACGGATGGCTGTAGCTCATGTTTTTTGTAAAGCTGATACCAAAGCGAATTTTGCTCATGTGGTTCAGAAGGAAGATCACCCAGTTTTCTATGCAATGCGGGAATGTCGATTCGTGTATCCTTGTGCGCAATCTCAGAGAATGCGCGGCAGCCAGGTAAAGCATTTTTTATTTTCCAGAACACTAGGTTCGCTTTGAGGTTGGCTGGAACTAGGTAACTCAGTAGAAGAGCAATAACTGGTACAGCAGATGCGATAATACTGTTCTCCATGATGCGGGAATGTAGGCTGGCGCCATTGACAATGGATGTCATATCTTGGCCAGATAGTGCCATCCATAGCAGGGTGGCATCCAATACTAATACAGCACCGATGTATTTCAGGTTTTTTGTCTTCAGTGATTTTTTTGACATAGCATAATCAGATCACTCGCCATCCTCGAATTCCGAGCTGTCGAACTTCAGCACATTGCAGTTTTCCTTGATGATGCGCTGAAGTGACTCATCAAAGCCTTCCTTGCTCTGCGCCTGAATCTCGACGGAGATTTTTACATCCACACCAAGTTTTGAGGTGAACTGCTGAACGACTTCATCCATGATGGTGGCAAAATCCATCTTGGCCTTGATCGGATCGAGCGTGACGGTGCCGTAGAACTGCTTTTTGGCGTATGTGACTGGCTGAATATCAGGCGATTCGCCACCTGCAGGTGTTTGGGGAGTTGTCTCACCACCACCCATGGTCCCGCCAGAGGCTGTGGGGGAAGTGCCTGATACGCCACCATCTCCCTGCTGGCGCCTTTCATTCTCCATGCGATCGCGCCAGGCCAGAGCTGCTTCCCGTTCGATGAGCAGTGAGGACTCGTCCAGTACGATCGTCGTGGGTTGTCCGAAGACAAAACCCAGGTAGCGGTCGCCGTCCCTGCCTGCGGCGAAACCAAAATAGTCTTCCGTCTCGACACCTTTGGCGATGGCGTCTCGGAATACCTGGTCATTGACCAGGCGGGGCAGATAGAGGTAATGGCAGGTGTCCTGCCAGACCTTGAGCGCGCTCACTTCCGCCTCATTG
>CAZIBE010000201.1:0-2778 GCA_964536685.1 uncultured Calditrichaceae bacterium
GATGGGAGCCATTTCACCCCATCCTTTGATTACCGATGCTGTCAAGCGGGAAATCGAGGAACGCGTCTTTCAACCGGTGCTCAAGGCCATGCGGGATTTGGGTACGCCCTACCAAGGGGTGCTCTATGCCGGACTTATCGCTACCCCCGAGGGGTTGCAGGTATTGGAATTCAACGTGCGGTTCGGTGATCCCGAGACTCAAGTGCTTTTACCCCGGCTGAAAACCGATCTTTTGGTTTTACTGGCGGCAGCAGTAGAAGGCCGCCTGGGGGAAATCCAGGTGGAGTGGACTCCCGATCACGCGGCGGGGGTGGTGCTGGCTTCCGCCGGTTATCCCGGTAAGTATGAGAAAGGGAAACCTATCACGGGACTGGAGGAAGTCACCCATAGTTTGATTTTTCACGCCGGTACCCGTCGTGAAGGGGACCAGGTATTGACCAACGGCGGCCGGGTGTTGAATGTGGTGGCCCTGGCGCCGACGTTGAAGGAGGCGTTGGCGCGGGCCTACGCCGATGTGGAGCAGATTCAGTTCGAGGGGAAGGTGTTCAGGGGGGATATTGGGTTATAGAATTGTAATTGATATATTAGACTCTGTTGAATATTTTAGTATCTGTATTGAGGAGGGTTAGTTAATTAAGTAAAAGACTACAGTTGTAGTTGCTAGTTGAATGTTAAATTGAGTTCTATTGCTGTGCGTAGAGTTTTGCCATGAAAAAAACCAGGACCCGATAATTGAAAGCAATCAGATTTCCTTGGTGTACTAATTTTGTAAAATCAACAGTTAATAAAGGAAAGATATTGAGCAGAGAAATATAACAATATAAGTGAAGGGTAGGGATATGAAAAATTGCGTCGCAAAGACTACTATTAAATTATATGCTTATTCTTTTGTTGTTGCTCTTTTGATTTTGCCCTCTGAAGTGTTTTGTAAATCTATCCATGATGTGGCATTAAAACACAAATATAATAGATATCACAGAAGGGCATTAAATATAAATTACAGGAGCGTTAATACGCTTCAAGACAGCAATGTATCAGTACTGGGTTCTTTAGAAAGTGAACATTGCAGCCAAATTATTGTGGAGAATAATATCTGTTACAGAAATAATGGGCGCTATCTTGAGGTTATAGATGTAAGTGATGTGGAAAACCCATTGTTAGTTTCCAGCATATCATTCCCTGCCCAAGTGTCGGGATTTTTGTTTTACGGGCAATATGTTTTTATAGCAGATTCTGATAGTGGAATATTTATATACAATTTAACTGACCCATATCATCCGGAAGAAATTGAAGGCGCCCATATTGAAATGCCGGCGTCCAGGATGGCTGTAAATGACAGCATACTATTTTTTTCCAGCCCGTACCATGGTGTCTATGCTTTTGATATATCGAATATATCAACACCCACGCTGCTTGGATATTATCCCCTCTCTTTTGTAAGTGATATAATAAGCATTTACAACAACCGGCTATATGTCCCATGCACATATCTAGATGGAATATATGTCCTGGGTGCTACACATAGCAATACATTGGGTGAATTGGGATATTTATATACGATGGATATCGGTGCTCGCAGAGTAGTAATACGTGATAGTATAGCGTATTGCGGGGGCTGGCTAGGTTTAGTCACAGCCAATATTCAAGAAATCGACAGTATGTATGTGATAGGTATTAATGATTCTGTTTCAAATGTATATGATATGGCAATAGCTGGTGATCATTTATATCTTGCTGGTGGCAATAACGGATTAACAATATTCAATATTGATGACTCGGGGGGTCTTTCGGAGAGCCAGGAATTCAGTTTAAAGGAAGGGTATATTGCCAAGGGATTATTCTTGCGGGACAATTATATATATCTTGCCAGTGATGTGGGTGGTATGCAAATATTAGAAAAGCAAAATAACAACAATATCAATATAGTATCGGAATACTCAAGAGGATTTCAAAATAGATGTGTGATAAGTGGGGTATATGTGGATGGAAGCAATGTATATCTCAGTGACTTTGCTGGCTATTTGCATGCGGTTACTGTTAATGAATATGGTGAAATAACGCTAAGAAGCTCCATAAAAATAGGTTTTAATAATTCATTTGTGTTCGTTGAAAATAATGTTGCTTTCGTTCCATCAGTGGATTCACTGCTTATTATAGATGTCAGCAATCCTGATTCCATGTCAGTTATATCTGTATTAAATGGACTCGGATGTGCCTGGGGGGTATATGCCAGAGGGAGTTACGCTTATATAACCGATGAATGTGATGGCTTATATATAGTAGATATTTCAGAGCTGGATAATCCACAAATAATCTCCTTATATTCTGAGGGGCAAGGTATGTCTACAGCCTATTTTATTGGCGATACCGCCTATATCGCTGCGGATGAAACGGGATTATTAATTTTAGATGTTAGTGACCCCACTAACCCTGTGCAAATTGGTTCGGTCGATACAGAGAGTAATGCATGGGGGATTTGGGTGTCAGGAAATTATGCTTACATTGCTGATAATACAGATGGGCTTGTTATTATCGATGTATCAGATCCTACAAATCCTCAGATAATTAATGTATATGGTACCGAATACTACGCCTGGGGAGTTCAGGTTGTTGGCAATTATGCTTTTATAGCAAATAACGGAACAGGTCTTGAGATAATAGATGTAAGTGATCCCTATAATCCCGCTGAGTATGGAAGATATACCAGCAAACCCGCATGCCTCTGGCTCGAAGTTATTGGTAACAAAGCCTATTTAGCCAACGATGACGATGGATTTA
>CAZIBE010000202.1:0-2777 GCA_964536685.1 uncultured Calditrichaceae bacterium
GAAGGACTCGAACCTTCAACCAACGGATTAAGAGTCCGCTGCTCTACCAATTGAGCTACAGGTGCATTAATAAATTATATTTCAAAAAACATCGTGCAATCCGCAGCTCTGGCAATGCCAAATCAGTCGATGAGCTTGCGAATCGTTACTGATTTGAGCATCCCGGTTTATCGGGATTGAGCTACAGGTGCATGACCCCTTTTAAAACAGAGCTGCAAATTTAATAAGCTATCATTAAAAATGCAAACCAATCCTTTCTTAATAATCTACGTCTGTTCAAATTTTAATCACTTCCGTTTCCTTTAAATCGCGTTCCACCAACACAGCAATATCCAACTTTTCTTCGGCGCGACGAACCTCATCGATACGGGCGTGGATTTCCGGGTGTTTCGGCATAAAACGCGTGCAGGCGTCGTCATGCGGCAAAGCGGAAATTTCGTATGTGTCGATGTTGCGGGCAATGGCGATGATTTCATTTTTGTCAAAAGCAATTAAGGGACGCAACACAGTCAAATCAATGGCGTCCTGCACAGCGGCTAAGTTCTCCAGCGTTTGCGAAGCCACCTGACCGATAGCCTCGCCGGTAATTACCGCTTTGTAGCCGTTATGCTGCGCCAGCCGTTCGGCAATGCGCATCATAAAACGACGGTACAGGATAACGCGTAATTTTTCCGGACAGTTCAATACAATTTCTTTTTGCGTTTCGGCAAAGGGCACATTGTACAAACGCGCGCTGAACTGAAAACGGTTCAACACTTTTGCCAGATTCTGCACCTTTTCCTGAGATGTTTTCTGTGTAAAGGGGAAGGAGTGGAAATGGATAAAATCGCTGTGCACACCGCGTTTTAAAGCCATGTAAGCGGCTACCGGCGAATCGAATCCGCCTGAAAGCAAAGTAAGCACGTTGCCGGCCGAACCCACCGGCAGGCCGCCCGGTCCCTGAATTTTCCCGGCATATACGTAAATATGATCGCGCAGCACCTCGATATGCACAGTTAGTTCCGGATGGGACAAATCCACTTTTTTTGCATATTTTCCCACAATCGCCGCGCCAACCTGCTCGTTAATCTCCTGCGAAGTCATGGAAAACGTTTTGTCCGATCGCTTGCTTCTTACGGCAAAGGAAGCGTATTGTCTTTTAGCCAATAGTCCCAAAGCCGCTTCGGCCACCGCCTCAATATTCCGCGGCAGCTCCAGCGCCGGCGCATAGTTGGCCAAACCGAACACCGACGCCAGGGCTTCCGCAATCTGCTCTTGCGACAAGCCGCTTTCCATTTTGAGCAAAATCCGTTTATTGATGGTCTGCAAATGAACGGCAGCATCGGACTGCAAGCGCTGGAGGGCGGTTCGTATGTTCTTTTTAAGAAGCCGCTCAAAATATCCGCGATTCCCTTTTTTTAATCCGATTTCACTGTAATGACATATATAGATGTGTTTCATGAAATGTTTCTCACCTGTTTTACGGCCTCTTTTAATGTTCTTAAAAAGAAATCTATTTCGTTTTTCGTGGTAAACCGGCCCATGCTGATACGGATGGCGCCGCGCAGCCATTGCGACGGCACATGGCAGGCCTGCAATACGCGGGAAGTTTTGACGGTTCCAGCAGCACAGGCCGAACCGGTGGAAACGGCAACACCCTTCTGGTCCAGGACCATGGCCAAAAGTTCCGCGTCTACATTCTTAAAAGAAATATTCACGATCTGCGGCACACTCTGCTCACGGTCTCCGTTAATCCGCGTCTGCGGGATTTCATCGCTGATAAAACGAACCATCTCTTGCTTAAAGCGTATGATTCGCTCGTTTTCCTCTTCCCGTAAGGCGGAATAACGCTCCATTGCCTGGGCAAATCCGACTACAGCCGAAATATTTACCGTGGACGCGCGCCGGCCCGATTCATGCCCGCCGCCGTGGAGTAAAGGCGCTATATTTATTCCTTTTTTAATGTACAGAAGCCCTGCGCCTAACGGACCGTATATTTTATGGGAAGAGGCTGTTAGTAAATCAATGCCCGTATTCTGAACATCGATTGGTAGTTTACCCAGCCCCTGAGCGGCGTCGCTATGTAACAGGACGCCATGCTGTTTGCAAATTCCAGCAATTTCTTTTAGAGGTTGAATGACGCCGGTTTCATTATTCACCAACATCACAGATACCAGCAGCGTATCCGTTCCGATGGAATCCTGAAGAGCATGCAAATCAACTATGCAACCTTCATCCACTGGCAGCAAGGTGATGTCCCAGCCGTTTTGCCTGAGATATGCCGCTGTCTGATAGACGGAGCTATGCTCAATAGCCGAAATAATCATATGCTTTTTCTTGCCCTGATTAGCCAAACTCATGCCTTTTAAAACCATGTTATTGGCTTCGGTGGCCGAGGAGGTAAAAACGATTTCGGACGGCGCGCAGTTCAGGGTGCCGGCAAAAATTTCCCGCGCCTCTTCCACAGCGGCGGCCGCATCCCGGCCAAAACTGTGCAGGGAACTGCTGTTGCCGAATCGTTCCGTCAGCCAAGGTTGCATAGCATCAAAAACCGTCGTATCCAGCGGCGTGGTAGCCGCATAATCCAGATATATTTTTTGCTGTTTGCTCACAAATCAAGTCCTGTGTTAACATGTGACCGAAATGCAATTTGCAATCCAGGCCTATTTAAAGCAATAAAAAATATACTTTTCATTTTTGTTTTTTTAGTGTGCCCGGCGTACTCTATGGACACAATTTAACCCATTGCTGTCCAAAATAAGTTAAAAGTTGAAAAATATTAGTTGTTTTTTTAAGGA
>CAZIBE010000203.1:0-2728 GCA_964536685.1 uncultured Calditrichaceae bacterium
GATATTGTCAAACGCCTTTGGGATGAAGATAGCGCCGCGCAATTAAAATTTCACGTGCTGCTCTTAGGTTCCTCTCCATTATTGGTGCAAAAAGGGCTCGGCGAAAGTCTGGCAGGACGGTTTGAAATCACAAATATTCCGCATTGGTCATTTACGGAAATGAACAGGGCCTTTGGCTGGGATATGGCTAAATACCTTTATTTTGGCGGATATCCCGGCGCTGTGGAGTTGATTTCCAATGAACAACGATGGAAGAAATATATTCATGATACGCTTATCGAAACTACCGTAGCCAGAGATATTTTACTGATGAACCGCATAGATAAACCGGCGCTTTTAAGGCAACTTTTCGAACTGGGCTGCCGTTTTTCAGGGCAGATTCTTTCCTATCAAAAAATGGTCGGGCAACTTCAGGAGGCCGGGAACACAACCACTTTAGCGCACTATCTGGAATTGCTTTATGGCGCCGGGTTAATTGCCGGAATTCCTAAATATAGCGGAAGCGCTCTTCGTAGACGAAAGTCCAGCCCAAAACTGCTGGTTTTAAATACCGCTTTAATGTCTGCTAACACTTCTTATTCATTTCAGCAAGCAAAACTTAACATCGAATACTGGGGACGATTAACCGAAACCGCCGTAGGCGCGCATCTGATTAATTCAACATTTAGCGCCTGAACAATTGTTTTCGCAGTAAATCAACTTTTTGTTTTACTAATCCTTCTATTTCTTCATTAGAACAGTAGATTTCAATTTCTCTTAAAAGGCTAAATAAGCTTGTGTTTATACGCCAAGCCCTTTAAATTTCATTTTTTAGACGCCAAAATGAATTAAGGAGGATTTGTGGCTACATTGATGGTCTCCATTTCGGGAATTCGCGGCGAGATTGGCGAAACGCTCTCTCCGCAGGTAGTGCAAAAATACGTTTTGGCCTTTGCCAAATACCTGCAGGGCGGCAAAGTAATCGTGGGGCGGGATTCCCGTGTTTCGGGGCCGTTTATTGCGGATATCGTGCGCGGCGCGCTGGCGGCCAGTGGTTGCGAAGTGATTGACATCGGCATTGTGCCCACGCCAACCGTGCAACTGGAAATCGAACGCCATCAGGCCGCAGGCGGCATTGCCATTACAGCCAGCCACAATCCCATTCAATGGAACGGCCTCAAATTCATGGGCAGCGACGGTCGTTTTCTGCCTCCGGCCGAAGCGGAAACCGTTTACACTATGGCCGACCGCAATGAATACGAATTAAAACCATGGCAGGAACTGGGCAGCGTTAAGATGGACGACGGCGCCATTGACCGTCACATTCAAAAAGTGCTGAACATTTCGTACTTGGACCTGGAAGCGCTGCGCCGGCGCAAATTCAAAGTGGCCGTGGATACGGTCAACGGCGCCGGCGGCGCCATCATTCCTGAGCTTTTAAAAGAACTGGGCTGCGAAGTCATCGCCATCAATCAGGAAACCAACGGACGCTTTGCCCACACGCCGGAACCGTTGCCGGAAAATTTAACACAGCTTAGCCAGGCCGTTAAAGAAAATGGCGCCGACCTGGGCTTTGCCGTGGACCCCGATGTGGATCGCTGCGCCATTGTGGACAACAACGGCCGGCCTATCGGCGAGGAATACACGCTGGTTATTGCCACCAAGTTAGTATTCGGCAAAGAGATGGGGCGCATGGTCGTTAATATGTCCACTTCGCAGGCGTCGGAAGATATTGCCAAATATTACAACTGCATGTTTGTGCGCAGCAAGGTGGGCGAAATCAATGTGGCCGAAAAGATGAAAGAAATTGACGCCATTATTGGCGGCGAAGGCAACGGCGGGGTTATCCTGCCGGAAGTGCATCTGGGACGCGATGCGCCGGTGGCCGTGGCCTTAACGCTGCAGGCGCTGTTGGAATCCGGCGGCACGTTGGCCGAACTGCAGGCTTCCCTGCCGCAATACGTGATGGTCAAACAAAAGGTCAATATCGAAGGCCTCGATCCCGATCAGGCGCTGCAAATTATGGCTGAGCGATATAAGGATCAGCCAATCAATTTATTAGACGGCGTTAAAATCGATTTTGAACATAGCTGGGTACATTTACGAAAATCCAACACTGAACCCATCATCCGTGTAATAAGCGAGGCGCCCACAGAAAAAGAGGCCGTGGATTTGGGCAAGAAATTTATGGATGAAATCAAGGCGCTGATGTAGTATGATTATCTGCAATGTTATCGGAGATATCGTTTCTACGGTAAAGAATGAACACTTTACCGGCAAAAAAATCATGATTGTGCAGCCGCTGGATTTGCAGGGGAAGCCCGACGGTCAGGCCTTTTTGGCCATCGATACGGTTCAGGCCGGTATCGGCGACCGTGTGCTGGTTCTGCGCGAAGGCGGTTCGGCGCGCATCATCTTTGAAGATAATAAAATTCCGCTGCAAGCGGTGATTACCGCCGTGGTGGATGACATTGATTTGCAGGAAGACCTTGGTGAGAAGTAATAAGTAATAAGTAGTAAGTATTAAGTAATAAGTAACGGGAAACGGTGTAACAAGGAATGGAATTGAGCAACGGAATTTTCTAAAAACTAACAGTTTACGACTGAATGTCATTTTGAACAGTTGGTTTTAAATTACGAATATTAACGGCTAACAGCTAATCGCTAGCCAAAAATATTTGAAATTTTAAAAACATCCACACTTGCCTTTAAAATAGGATATTAAGATGTTGTTTAATTTAACCCACCC
>CAZIBE010000204.1:0-2575 GCA_964536685.1 uncultured Calditrichaceae bacterium
AAGATTTCTCACTGCGTTCGAAATGACAAAAACTGGTTTTTAGAGCAGACTCATTTATTGATAGTCCACAATTTAAATCGTGAGTGAAAATGCTAAAAAATTAAAAAGAACAGTTTAACGTGTTTAACTATCTTTTAGCATAAACTCAATGTCAGAAAGATTAAATGTTTTTAGTCTGAAAGGAGTTAATGATGCAATTGACGTAGTTGTTCCAGCTTTTTTAACAATGTCATGATTTTAGTGGAATGCACAGAAGCAAATTTTGCTTTATTGAAATATTCGATGGCCTTGTCTATGTCACAATACAAATACAGCATACCCAGCACTACATACAGCTCCATTTTGTTCGTCTCTTCGCGCTCCTTCTCATGCCACAGGGGCAGCAGCTCGCCGCAGGGACAATCTTCATAATATAAGTCCGTTTCCAAGATAACCTGCGGCTCACTATTAATAACTTCATACACAAGTTTAAAGGCCTCCTCAAAACGCCCCGTCTGGATGTAACAAATAATCAGCTTTTTTTTAATTTTCACTGAGTGGGGCGATTCTTCTAAGGCGGCCTCGAGGTAAGGGATGGCTTTGCTGAATCTCCGGGCAATAAAATAACGGTTTCCCAACATTTCGGACATAATACAGTTCTCCTCCTTCGGCTATTTTGCAAAGTATATGCCAACAATCAGGCAAAATGAAATCCGCTTTTGCCGTTTGCCGTTTGGTTTAGAAAAACATCCTCGCCCTGCGCCAACACTGGAATGATAATGATATCTTTCAGAATACGCGGAAGTAATAGAGAAATGTTAATTTTTAATAGAACGATTAAAAAAACAGCACCAGTGACAAATTGTTTCATACAACAGGATAAAAAGTACTTAATCCTTTAATTTTAAAAGACATATTAATATTTTCATTATTTGAAACATTATGTTTTAGATGAAACACATAATACAGCTTAACGAGCCGTTTCTTCTTCCAGTAAGCCAAGCGCTTTCATTTTACGCCAAAGCGTGGTACGCCCAATTCCTAATTCCTGCGCTACTTTGGATCGGTTCCAGCGATATTTTTCCAGCAGATCACGTAATTCATCTTCATCATCTTTGGCAAATTTGCCGGTACTAGCCTTGGGCATGACGCTATCGGTGCACTGAACTCCCAAACGGACATTGGGCGGTAGTTTGGAGGCATGGATGATTTCGCCTTTGGTGCGGGCAAAGGCGTATTCCATTGTATTCTCCAACTCGCGGATATTGCCCGGCCACTGGTAGCTAACAAGGTAATCCATAGCCTCGTCGTCTACTTCGGTGATGTTTTTCCCGGATATAAGCGAAAATTTTTCGATAAAAAACTGCACCAGATGCGGGATATCGCTGCGTCGTTCGCGTAAAGGCGGAATATGAATGGGAATCACATTCAGGCGGTAAAACAAATCTTCGCGAAAACGTCCTTCTTCCAACTCTTTCTGGATATTCTTATTTGTAGCGGCAATCACCCGTACATCCACCTTTCTGGTAAACGACTCTCCAACGCGTTCGAAAGTCCCTTCCTGCAAAACACGCAGTAGCTGTACCTGCATACGCAACGGCATCTCGGCCACTTCATCCAAAAAGATGGTACCCTTATCGGCCATTTCGAAGCGCCCGATGCGATCGCGCACAGCGTCGGTAAAAGAGCCTTTAACGTGACCAAATAATTCGCTGGCTAATAGATTCGGCGGAAAGACGGAGCAATTGATTTTAATAAAAGGCTTATTTTTGCGGCGACTGATTTTTTGAATGGCGTCGGCTACCATTTCTTTGCCCGTTCCCGATTCGCCGGTGATCATCACACTGGAATCGGAATCAGCCACTTCTTTAATTAAAGTATAGATTTCCTGCATGGATTTATGCTGGCCGATCATGCCATAAAAATTAGAGGTGGTCATCAATTGCTTATGCAGATTTTCCAGATGCGACATATCGCGAAAAGAAATCACGCCACCGATGGGTTCATCCGTAGCATCTTTTAGGATAGCCGCGTTTAATTTAACGGGAATCTTACGCCCGTTTTTGCCTATCATTCGCCCTTCAATATCATGCAGACTTTTTCCGCTTTCCAGAACTTTTTGGATGGGACACTCCTCCATGCAGCGCTCGGATTGGAAAATGTTCTTGCAAAAATCACCGATCACATCATCGTGGTTAATTCCTAAAATCTGTTCCGCTGCACGGTTGACGCTATTCACACGAAAATCTTTATCCACAGTAAACAACCCCTCGCCGAGGGAATCCAGTATGGCCTGAGTAAGATTACTACTGGCTATTTTCATACACACCCCTGTTTCATTAATTGAAACACACTGAAAACTTTTGTTTCAAATTTAAACCTTCCTGGTGCTTTGTGTCAAGAATTAAATAAAATTAGATTATGCTGAATAAAATACGGAAGTACAAAGCCGTTGTAATTTATCCTTTAATAAATTGAAACCTTTGAAAAATTAAGATTTGTTTACCCTCTCCCCGGCGAAAGCCGCCGCTTTTGCGGCCGTCCCCTCTCCCAAGTTTGGGAGAGGGGAGCCGAGGGGTGAGGGGAATAACTTTAA
>CAZIBE010000205.1:0-2513 GCA_964536685.1 uncultured Calditrichaceae bacterium
CGAGGCCCATCTGGCGCTCACGCCGGAAGAGGCCGAACAACTGGTGCTCGACATCGCCCGCGACGACCTGGCCAGACAACTCGAGCGCTACGTCACCGCCCACCGCCAGACCGTCATTGCGGCGGTGGAAAACTGGTGGGACAAGTACAAGGTGACGGCGAGGGAGATCGAGGCCGAACGGGATGCGGCGAAGGCGAAGCTGGAGGGGTTTTTGAAGGAGCTGGGGTATGTATGATATTTCCCGAGAGCCTATTGCTGGCCACGTTAGAATTCTGTCCGGGTTTGCCTTTGCTTCTGAACTTTTCAGCACTGACCGCGGTGTGCCACTTATTCGGATACGCGACCTAGGAAGAGCCCAAACTGAAGTGTGTTTCTCAGGCCCCTTCCAGGACACCTACATTGTAGAAAACGATGACATTTTAATTGGCATGGACGGCGATTTCACCGCCGTCAAATGGCAGGGCGGGCGAGCACTGCTCAATCAACGAGTCTGCAAGATAGAGCCCTCATCTAATCAGCTGGACAAGGGGTACCTTTATTATTGGTTGCAGCCAAAGTTGGATGAGATACACCGTCGGACTCCGCAGACAACGGTTCGCCATTTATCAACAAAAGATATCTCAAAGATAAAAATACCATTTTTCCCAATCCAAGAACAACGCTGCATCGCCGAAATCCTCGACACCCTCGACGACGCCATCCAGAAAACCGAACAACTCATCAATAAGCTCAAGCAGATCAAGCAAGGCCTGCTGCATGACCTCCTCACCCGAGGCATTGACGAAAACGGCCAACTCCGCGACCCCATTGCCCACCCGGAGCAGTTCAAGGATTCGGAGTTGGGGAGGATTCCGAAGGGGTGGCAGGTCAAACCGCTTCGAGAAGTGGCCACAAAGATCCAAGATGGGACACACTTTTCCCCAGTAAGTAAAGAGGGGCCTTACCGCTATATCACTTCTCGAAACATTCGGTTCGGCTTCCTGGATCTAAGCGAATGCGGCTGGATCTCCGAGGTCGAGCATAAGTCAATTTATGCTCGATGTAATGTCAAAAAGGGAGATATTCTGCTGACTAAAGATGGTGCAAATACAGGAAATGCGGCTATTAATCCCCTTGAAGAGGAATTTAGCCTACTTTCGAGTGTAGCCTTAATTCGGTTCGATCCCAAGGTGTATTCTTCACAATATTTCTTGCAATATCTGCTGTCACCAGCAGGACAAAGAAGGCTGAAGGACATGATGTCGGGGTTGGCAATAACCAGGCTGACGCTGGAGAAAATAAATGCGTTTCCCGCGCCAGTACCACCGTTTGATGAGCAAATCCGTATTGCTATCGCATTGCAACAACATGATCAGCTAGCCATAAAGGAAGAAAGCACGCTACATAAACTACAGATTCTAAAAAAAGGCCTCATGCACGACCTTCTCACCGGCAAGGTCCGCGTGCCAACCCCCTAGGGAGCCGCCAATGTTTAAGTCGTTTATCATTCGAAACTTTAAAAGCTACCGCGAGGCGACACTGCATTTGGCGCCGCTGACGCTACTTGTCGGAGCCAATGCCTCGGGTAAGAGCAATGCCATCGAGGCGATCCGTATCCTTGCCTGGCTGGCGCGGGGTCAGCGGCTGGATGCAATCACCTCGTCGGTGCAGTCGTCGGATGCTGGGGTGCGCGGCCGGGTAAAGGACCTGGTGCATGGTGATGCAGACAGCTTCCAGGTTGGTTGCGATGTCGCGGACATGGAGGGCTGGGACCGCTTGCGCATGACCATCGGTATCGATGGTGAGGAATTGCGAATCGTCGATGAGACCATCGAGCGCAGTGACGGCAAGTTCCCTCTCTATCGGGTGGCCGCTCGAGCCCAGGGACTGAGTCACGACCTGAGCGTGGAATACAATAATTTCGCCCGCGGTGGCAAGAAGCCTCGGGTCGCCTGCTCCGATCAGGTAGCGGTATTCACCCAACTGGAGACTTCGGCACGTTTCGAGGCTGGACACAAAAAGACGCAGGACACCATTCCCCGCATCGCAGGACACTACCGTGAATTGCTCGGCAACACTCTGTTTCTCGATCCGCGACCAGCGGAGATGCGGGACTACAGCTTCAAGACCGAGCGCAAGCTGAAAGACAATGGCGGTAACCTCTCCAGTGTGGTCTGGAGTCTGTGCCAGAACGAAACGACCGAAAAGAGACTGATCGGTTTTGTCGCCAGCTTGCCGGAACAGGATATCAAGGCGATCCGCTTCATCGAGACGCCTCGCAACGAGGTGATGCTCTCGCTGGTGGAAAGTTTCGGTGGGCAGGAACGGGAGATCGAAGCGCCGCTGCTGTCGGATGGCACCTTGCGGGTGCTCTCCATCGGCGCGGCATTGCTCTCGGCCCCCAAGGGGGCGCTGGTCATCATCGAGGAGATCGACAATGGCGTGCATCCCAGTCGGGCCGGCGGGTTGCTGGACCAGATTCAGGCCGTCGCCTCGGAACGTGAGCTTGCGGTATTGGTCACGACGCATAACCC